>CAMFFO010000013.1 GCA_945949735.1 uncultured Clostridia bacterium
ACGCTTCGTTCCTGCGGGCGGTTATCCGATGTGCCCGAAGTTGTGGCAGGCGACGAAGTGGCCGGAGGAAACCTCCTTGAATTCCGGCATGGACGCGGCGCAGGCCTCGCTTGCGTAGGGGCAGCGGGTGCGGAAGGGACAGCCGGAGGGGGCGTTCAGGGGGCTGGGGATATCGCCGGAGAGGACGATACGCTTGTTCTCCCGGGCCTTTTTGGGGTCGGGGAGGGGGACCGCGCTCATCAGGCTCTTGGTATAGGGGTGCAGAGGATGGTCGTAGATTTCCTTCGCATCCGCCAGCTCCACCATTTTACCAAGGTACATCACGGCGATTCTGTCGGAAATATGCCGCACCACCAAAAGATCGTGGGCAATGAACAGGTACGTCAGGTCAAGCTGATCCTGCAGCTCGTCAAACATATTGATGACCTGGGCCTGAATGGACACGTCCAGGGCGGAAACCGGCTCGTCGCACACCACAAACTGGGGATTCACCGCCAGGGCCCTGGCGATGCCGATGCGCTGACGCTGGCCGCCGGAGAACTCATGGGCGTAGCGGTTGGCGTGCTCGGAGTTTAAGCCAACCTTGGCCATCAGATCCAGAATCCGCTCCTGCCGCTCCTGGGAGGAGGAATACATTTTGTGCACGTCCAGAGGCTCGCCGATGATATCGGCCACGGTCATGCGGGGATTCAGGGAGGAATAGGGATCCTGGAACACCATGGCGGACTTGCGGCGGTACTCCAGAATATCCTTCTTGGTTTCGATTTTCTTGCCGTCGAACCAGATCTCTCCCGCGGTGGGCTTGTACAGGTGCAGCAGGGTTCTGCCGACAGTGGTCTTGCCGCAGCCGGATTCGCCTACCAGGCCCAGGGTCTCACCCCGGCGGATGGAGAAGGACACGTCGTCCACGGCTTTCAGAGGCTTGGAGGAAAACATCCCGGTGGTGATGTTGAAATATTCCTTCAGGTGCTTGACCTCCACCAATGTATCCTGGCTCATGCTTCGTCACCGCCTTCCTTCTCCATGGCATCCTTCACGTTCACCCAGCAGGCGGCCTGGTGCATATCGTTGATCTGCATCCGCTGGCAGCGCTCCTTGAGGCAAATCTTCATAGCCGCGTCGCAGCGGGGGGCGAAGGGACAGCCCTGGGGCATATTCAGCAGGTCGATGGGCGTGCCCGCGATGGGCTGCAGCTTCTGACCGTCATTGCCCACGGTGGGGATGGAGCGCATCAGGCCCTTGGTGTACTCGTGCTTGGGATTGTAGAAAATCTCGTCGGCGGTGCCCTGCTCACAGATGGAGCCGGCGTACATGACGATGACCTCGTCGCACATCTGGGCCACCACGCCCAGATCATGGGTAATCATGATGATGGCCATACCCAGCTCCTTCTGCAGCTTCTGCATCAGCTCCAGAATCTGGGCCTGGATGGTCACGTCCAGAGCGGTGGTGGGTTCGTCGGCAATCAGGATGTCCGGCTCGCAGGCCAGGGCCATGGCGATCATCACCCGCTGGCGCATACCGCCGGAGAACTCGAAGGGATACTGCTTCATCCGCTTCTCCGGCTCGTTGACGTTGACCAGCTTCAGCATCTCCACGGCCCGGTCCCAGGCCTCCTTCTTGCTGCGGTTGGTGTGGAGCCGGATGGCCTCCATCAGCTGATGGCCGATGGTGTAGGTGGGGTTCAGGGAGGTCATGGGGTCCTGGAAGATGATGGAGATCTTGTTGCCCCGGATCTTTTTCATACCCTTCTCACCGATGCCCACCAGCTCCTGGCCGTCGAACTTCACGGAGCCGGAGACGATTTTGCCGGTTTTCTCCAGAATCTGCATGATGGAGTAGGCGGTCACGGACTTTCCGGAGCCGGACTCTCCCACGATGCCCAGCACCTTGCCGCTGTCTAAGTAGAAGGAAACGCCGTTGACGGCCTTTACCTCGCCGGCGGGGGTGAAAAAGGAGGTGTGCAGATCATTAACTTCAAGCAGTGCCATATCTACAAGCTCCTTTCTCAGTTCTTGAGTTTCGGATCAAAGGCATCCCGCAGGCCGTCGCCGAAGAGGTTCAGGGAAAGCACCACCAGGGAAATGGTCACGGCGGGGATCACCAGCCGGTAGGGGTAGGAGTTGATGCCGTTCAGAGCGTCGGAGGCCAGACTGCCAAGGCTGGGCATGGGGGCGTTGACGCCCAGACCCAGGAAGGACAGGAAGCTCTCGGTAAAGATGGCGCTGGGGATCTGCAGCGCGGTGGAAATAATGATCACACTGATGCAGTTGGGAATCAGGTGCTTGCGGATAATCCATCCGGCTCTCGCGCCGGTGGAGCGGGCGGCAAGCACGTACTCCTGCTCCTTAAGGGAGAGGATCTGGCCCCGGATCTGCCGGGCCATGCTGACCCAGTACAGCAGGGCAAAAACGATGAACAGGGAAATCATGTTGCTTCCCAATTTGTTGAGGATGGAATTTTCGATAATGGGGCCCAGGGTCACCTTCATCACGGAGGCGAACAGAATGATCATCAGGGTGTCGGGCAGGGAATAAATAATATCCACGATCCGCATGATGACCATATCCACCCGGCCGCCGCAGTAGCCCGCGACGGAGCCCATGGTGATGCCGATGATCAGCACGATCAGGCTGGCGAAGAAGCCCACCGCCAAGGAGATCCGGGTGCCGTAGACCACACGGATGAAGTAGTCCCGGCCGCCGTCATCGGTGCCGAACACATGGGGGAAAACCTTCTGAGTCTCACCGCTGTAGCTGTCAAACCGGATAATATGGAAACCGTCCGCACAACGGATCAGCTCTACGTCGCCCGGGGCGCGCTTTGCCTTACCGGAAAAGGTGGTTTCCCAGACCCATTGGGAGATTCCCTTGTTTTCCTTGAATTTCTTTGGGGCGGCGTCATTGTATTCCTGATATCCGGCCGCACCTTCAAAGTCCGCGTTCACCTGGGCAAAGCCCTCGCTTCCGGAGGCAGCCCGGCAGGCGATCAGCATTTCCTCCGCCTTGCTCTGCTTTTCGGAGCTCTGGGCGGCATCCGTGAAATCCACGGGGATGAAGTATTCCTGTACGGTGGCCTTTCCCAGGAGTGTGACACACTCGGTGTCGCCATACTGGAACGGAGCCAGGTTGTTGTAGGAGGGATCTACGGGCCGGCCGGGCGTGACGCCCAGCATGGTATCGTAGGAATAGGGCCAGAAAGAGGGAACGATCAGGGCGGAAAGGGTAATCAGGACGATCACCACCAGGCTGACGGTGGCCACCTTGTTGCGCAGCAGCCGCTTCATACCGTCCTTGAAGAAGGTGGTGGAGGGCCGCATCTGCACCATGTATTCCTTTTCCGCGTCGGTGGCGGGGAGGAAGTCGTCCAGATCCACATGAAGGCTGAAAGGATTGTTTTTCATTGCTTGTTCTCCTTACTCCAGGTTGATTCTGGGATCGACGATCTTGTACAGAATATCGCTGACCAGGTTCATGACAACGATCAGCAGCGCCAGCACAATGGTGGTGCCCATGATCAGGGGGTAGTCACGGCCGGTGATGGAGCTGACGAAGGCTCTGCCGATGCCGGGCACCGCGAAAACCTGCTCAATGACCAGGGAGCCTGTGACGATGTAGGCCAGCATGGGGCCGGCGTAGGTGATGACTGGGATCAGGGAATTCTTCAGCGCGTGGCCGAAGATGATCTTGACGGGAGGCACGCCCTTGGCCCGGGCGGTGCGGATGTAGTCCTGGCCCAGAACATCCAGCATGGACGAGCGGGTAAGCCGGGTGATGTTTGCCATGGGGGACAGGCTCAGGGCGATGATCGGGAGGATCAACCCCTTGACGCTGTCGCCGTTGGCAGGGAACCAGCCCAGCTTTACCGAGAACACGATCAGCATCAGCGAGCCCATGATGAACGAGGGCATGGAGATGAAAGCGGTGGTCAGAACCATGATGCACTTGTCGATAAACTTATTCCGGCGCAGAGCCGCCACGGCGCCCAGCACAACACCCGACACCAGCGCGATGGCTGCGGCAAACAGGCCCAGCTTGGCGGAGGTGCGCATACCGTCCATAATCACATCGATGACCTGACGGCCGCGGAGCTTGACGGAGGGGCCAAAGTCAAACTTGGTGACGATATCCTTCAGGTAGGTTCCATACTGCACGAGCAGAGGCTTATCCATGCCATACTTGGCCTCCAGAGCCGCCTGGGCGGTCTCGGAGATTGCTTTTTCCGACAGGAAGGGGCCGCCGGGAACAGCGTGCATGACGAAGAAGGTCACCGTGATGACGATCCAAATGGTCAGAATCGCCATGGCGATTCGCTTCAAAATATACATCAGGGTTTTGGAATTCATCCGGATCCTACCTTTCCCATTACCGAAGAAGGCGCAGCCCTCCCCGCAAATTCAGCTACGAGAAAATATATTGGAAATTATACACCGGATTATTCAGATTCGCAACTGTAATTTTTTCTAATATTATCCTGGCCCGCGCATCCTTTTTGTAATATTTGCTCAAAAGAATGTCCGCATCAGAAAAACAAGTGTTAGCGCGCAAAAGGATTTTTCTCCATAATTGAACGAACATGTACACAAAAAACAGAATATGAAAAAAGTATTAAAAGCAATCTCCCGGCGGCGGAGCTTTCAAAATGGATGAATAATACTGTATATTGCGTATAATTTCCGCTTCTTCCCGCGGACAAGGCGGCTGCCGGATGCCTGATGATGCGTCCCCCACAGCGGGCTGTTTTTCAGGATGATCCGCAAAGCCCGAAAACCGATTCAGAAAAACTGAAAAAAGGGATTGCCAAAAGAGTTTTTTCGTGCTATAGTATCCAGTGTGTCCGGCCAAAGCGAGTCACACCGGTATTGGGATGTCGCCAAGCGGTAAGGCATCAGACTTTGACTCTGACATTCGTCGGTTCGAATCCGGCCATCCCAGCCAAATTTATCCATATAATAATGTATGATCCGCTAGCTCAGTCGGCAGAGCAACTGCCTTTTAAGCAGTGGGTCCGGGGTTCGAATCCCCGGCGGGTCACCAAAACCCTGAAAGCTCTAGGGCTTTCAGGGTTTTTGTTGTGTTTTATCATTATCACCAGACCCACTGCCTAAACCTCAATTTTTGAGAAAGGCAGTGGGTCTGATTTATGGCAAAAAAGCGAATGCAAATGGCTCAAAAAAGTTGGGAAATTGAGGAAATCTTGCCAATTTCTAAAGAAAGCAAAACCATCGACTGCTTGATGGAAACAAGAACACAATTCTCCAGTTTCCAGCAGAGCAAGTCGATGGTTTTGTTCACGGAATATCCTTGCTTACCACGAGCAATCAATCACTTATATCGCCACATCATCACCAGGGAGCCAGGAAGGAAAAGAACGGAATATTGCGCAGAACCCAAAAGACAATCACTAAGGCAACACCGCACAATTCGGCAAGAGCCGGTGGCGAGGGATTTTTCCTCAGCCGAAAGTTTGGAAAACAGAGGAATACTTGGTGTATTTCCTGTTTTCCAAACTGTGCGGATGGGGGAAAAGACCCGCCATCCGGCCGCAGACGCAATTGTGCAGTGTTGCCCTACTACAGTCACGCTACTCACCAGCCATTCGGACAGCATCACTGGTTTCAGACGCCGAACGCCAAAAACGACCCGGACATACTCATACCCCAGAATGGCCATGGAGGGGACTCCCAATAAATACACCATAGGATTCCAGTGGAATGCTTCCCTGAAATCTCCTCTTAGCGTTGCAGCGACCGCGCGGCCAGAACCGCAGCCTGGGCAGTACAATCCCGTCAGATCATGAAAACGGCAGGACAAGATAAGCGTTTCACTCATGGCGCACAGACAGCCAATGGCTATGAATGCAGGAAAGAGGATCCCTAACAGGATCCTCTTTTATAAATTCCTTTGCATATCATTAGCCCATATTGGCTAAGGTGGCGAGCAATAATAGTCCGCCCAGAACAGTACCAACGATATTCCAAGTCTTGGCACTGGAAATCATCTTCTCCTGTTCAGCGCGAGTGGTACATTTGTTAATACCATTGGTTTTAACCAGAGCCACGATACCGGGGATAGTACACAGCAGCAGTGTAACGATGGACCAAGCAAGCATACCACCGGTAGAGTACTGGATGGGGGGATCACTTACCAGGGCGTTACCACACTGGGGGCAATGCATAGCTGCAGGAGGCAGCGAAGCACCGCATTTGGGACAATAATCCATGTGGACACCTGAAGAAACTACACTATTATTTAGGCTACCGGGAGTAATTGTGCTGGTGCCCTTAACAGTAGAAGCAACCTTGTTTGATTGCTTCTCAGGTGCGTTCTGTACGACAAAAGCAATCAGAATTGAAGGAATAGCATTATAGAAAAAAGCAGACTGAACAGATATCAGAATTTGACGTACACCATCTCTAAAATCAGAGGAAATAATATCTTTCCAATAGGAACTGGAACTAATAATGCCACCGAGCACAAAGAAAACTGCAGCAACCCAACTTAACTTAACCGCATTTTTCCTATTAAATACCAATAGAATAATAAAGCCATAGGCCAGTGCTATTAGTAAATTGTTCAATACCAGTCCAGCGGTATCGCTGCCAACGTAGGGTAGAGAACGAATAAAACTGTACAGATTTCTCAAGCTTGTTATACCTGCACCAGCGGCAACCAGGTATGGTATATCTGCAAACAAAGCAATTGCCATAAGTAAAGGTGCAACCCAGACGAGAATTCCTATGAAGGTTTCAAAGGTGTTGGTAGAAAAGCTAAGTAGTGCTTTATAGGCAAACGCAAACCCGGCTAAATAGCGAATCGTTTTACTGTCCATTTTTATCCTTCTTCCTGTTTTTTGTTGCAATATGCTATTAAAATTATTACACATCTTTTGAAACGTGTCAAGTCTCTTTTGAACCGTTTTTTCTTCATAAAAATGCCATCACTTCATTGAGAAATTAACCCAATAAACTGAGGGCATTTATGGTGTTGATTAAAAAAGTTTATGGCGTTAGAACACCCATTTCACCGCGCATTTTCGCTGTTCATGGCGTTTTTGACCATCATCTCAAAAGCCCAAAAATCCTTGCGCCCCAACTAGTAATTGGCCACCTGCTGCCCCTTGAGCTGAAGCTGGGGCTTGTCCGCAATCAGGGCGATGAACTCCGAATTCGTGGGTTTTCCTTTTGTATTGCTGACCGTGTAGCCGAACAATCTTTGCAAAGTGTCCAGATCGCCTCTGTCCCAGGCTACTTCGATGGCGTGGCGGATGGTCTGCTTCACCCGGTTGGGCATGGTCAGAAATGTCTTGACGACTTAGCGTGTACTGCGTTCGTTAAGATAAGGTACCTTAAGGCAAGGCTTCCGCAGTTGTTAGGAAGATGTTAGTATCTGGTAATAGAGTTTTACGAAACATCTTATCATCTCTATTGAAAATTGCTTTTGAATAGTTAATTTCAAGAATAAGATGTCTATTTATAGATAAAAAAGTTTGACGAATGCCGTTTTTTGATTATAATAGAAAACAGGATAGGCAGTGGGTCTAGCTACATACACGCAAAACACGCTAGATCGAAAAGTGCTAGAGCAGCAACAGGTTTTCGGCTCCCCCCAGCCCTGAGAATCAGGGCTTTGCCTTTTAAGCAGTGGGTCCGGAGTTCGAATCTCCGGCGGGTCACCAGAAAAGCGCTTGCTTCGGCAAGCGCTTTTTTGCGAAGCGGTACATTTCATCATCCGAAGGATGATTGCCCATAAATTGGTGTTAAGGTTATCGGGCAGACGGAAAGCAATACCTTCCCCCGGGGGGAAGGTGCCCCGAAGGGGCGGATGAGGAATGGCGAAACCTGGAATTGTCCGCAGCGGTAGGAATTACGGTACAACATTTGGACGAATTTCGAAGAATTGGGGCAACTCGGTAATCTACAGCGGTCGCCGTTCCTCATCCACCGCTTCGCGGTCCCCCTTCCCCCCGGGGGAAGGTATTTTCCTGTCATCATCCCTACAAACACCAGTATGTCGTGCAAATGAGCAAAACGATAGTCGATTTTTCTGTCTGTTCATGCTTCAAGCTTCTTTTTTGGGGTTCGGTTTCTCGAGGGTGACGGGGAACTTTGAAGGACATGGCAGAAATTGTATTTCGGGACTGCGGCATTCTTCGAAAATGAAAGAAAATACTTGTAAATTCACCCTGATGTGGTATAATTTCCCCAAAAGGATTCCCGGGCGGAAGATTATGGCTCTGCCCGGGCCGTGGGAGAGAACGGAGGATGGCTTATGTTTCGTAACAGCGGCAAGAAGATCATGGTTGTGGCAAAGATCCTGTTCTGGCTGAATCTGCTCCTGGCGCTGGGGGCTGCGGCCGTGGTGGTATTCCTTGCCTATGACAGCTATGGAGTGGAGATGGCTCTGATGGCGGCTCTCGCGGCTGCGGCTGCGGTGGTCTGCTATATGCTCCTGGCGTATGTGCAGCTGCTGCTTCTGAGCGCCTTTGGGGAATTGTGTCAGAGCAATGTGGAACTCCGCCGGATTCTGGCGGAGAATCGCCGCGCTCCGGAGCGTCCCGCCCATGTCCCGCCTGTGCCGGAGCGTGTCCCGGCGGCACGGGAGCCTGTTCCGGAGGAGCCCTTCCCGGAATGGCGGGATATGGATTACCGGCCTTCCGGCCCCTCCGCCGCAGCTCCCTTCCCGGTTCCGGCCCCGGCAGAAAAGCCCCAGGAGCCCGCACCCAAGCCCGCCCCCAGGGCCGCGGCTTTCGGCATGGTGTACTGCCGCCGCTGCGGCGCCAAGCACGAGCCGGGCGTGGCAAAATGCCGCTACTGCGGTACGCCCCTGTACTGAGCCGGGGGAGCTTCGCCGCACTGAGAGAAACGCAGAACGCTGCCGCCCCGGCCCCGGGACGGCAGCGTTTTTTATGACGATACGGGCGGATAAACAAATTGGTGTTTGAAAAATATCGCTGTCATTGCGAGACCAGTGCGCACACTCCGACGCGCCAAGAGCCGCCTTCGGCGGTTGCGCTCTGGACGCGCCTGCGGGCGCAGTGGTCGTGGCAATCCCCCGGTTAGAAGGGAAATGTACCGAAAAGCACCAGAAAGGGTGGAGTTCGCCGCGATTTTTGGCGGTAATCGTTACCTGGTTCCACTCAACCGGGGGATTGCCACGCCACTTAAGCGCACTGGCTCGCAATGACAGGTAGTTTTGGGTACAGCGCGACAAATACCAATTTGTCAACCCTGTCTGATTGCCATGACAATGCCCCTGCCGTTTTGGCAGGGGCATTGGATTTACTCTTCCAGCAGGGCGATGTGGACGGTATCCAGCTGGGACTTGTCCACGGTGGTGGGGGCGCCCATCATCAGGTCCTGGGCATTCTTGTTCATGGGGAAGGTGATGACCTCCCGGATGCTCTCCTCGCCGGTGAGCAGCATGATCAGACGATCCACGCCGGGCGCCGCGCCCGCGTGGGGAGGCGCGCCGTAGGTGAAGGCGTTGTACATGGCGGGGAACTTTGCCTTCACATCCTCCTCGCCCAGACCTACCATCTGGAAGGCCTTGACCATGATCTCGGGATCGTGGTTGCGCACCGCGCCGGAGGCGGACTCGTAGCCGTTGACCACCAGGTCATACTGGTTGGCGTTGATGGCCAGCAGCTTCTCGGTGTCACCCTCGGCATCCAGCAGGGCCTGCAGGCCGCCCTGGGGCATGGAGAAGGGGTTGTGGCAGAATTCAAGCTCTCCGGACTCCTCACCGATCTCGTACATGGGGAAATCCACGATCCAGCACAGGGCGTACTGCTCCTCGTCGAAGTGGCCGGGAACGCGGCGGCCCAGCAGGGTGCGGATCACACCCGCGGTCTTTTGAGCGGCGGCCTTCTTGCCCGCTGCCATGCACACGAAGCTGCCGGGCTTCAGGCCCAGAACCTCGGTGAGGGCATCCTTCTTGTCACTCAGGAACTTGGAAACGCCGCCGGTGAGGTTTCCGTTTTCGTCCACCTTTACCCAGCAGGCCTTATTGCCGGTCTGCACCTCAACGTCGGCCAGGAGCTTGTCGATCCACTTCCGGGCCTGGGCAAAGTCGTGCACCACCACGGCCTTGACCGTGGCGCCCTCGAAGGGGCCGAAGCCGCAGCCCTGAACCTCCCGGGAAATGTCCTGAATTTCCAGGTCGATGCGCAGATCGGGCTTGTCGGAGCCGTAGCGTTCCATGGCCTCATTATAAGGAATATGCCGGAAGGGAGCCTGGGAAACCCGGCTGTACTTGCCGAACTTCTTGAACACAGGCACCAGCACGTCCTCCAGGGTGGACAGCACATCCTCCTGGGTGGCGAAGGCCATCTCCATATCCAGCTGGTAGAACTCGCCGGGGGTACGGTCGGCCCGGGCATCCTCGTCCCGGAAGCAGGGGGCAATCTGGAAATATTTGTCGAAGCCCGCGGTCATCAGCAGCTGCTTGAACTGCTGGGGGGCCTGGGGCAGGGCGTAGAATTTGCCGGGGTGGTTCCGGGCGGGAACCAGGTAGTCCCGGGCGCCCTCGGGGGAGGAGGCGGTGAGGATGGGGGTGGTGATCTCCAGGAAGCCCTTCCCGGTCATGAGCTTTCTCAGCTCCGCCACCACCTGGCAGCGCAGGATGATGTTGCGCTTCACGGCGGGGTTCCGCAGATCCAGGAACCGGTATTTAAGCCTTACGTTCTCGTCCGCGTCCTTACTCTTGTTGATTTCAAAGGGAAGCTGGTTGTGGGTGCACTTGCCAAGCACCTCGATCTTCTCGGGGACAACCTCGATTTCGCCGGTGGGGAGCTTGGCATTTTTGCTCTCCCGCTCCCGGACAAGGCCCGTGACGGAGAGGGTGGACTCCTTGTTCACGGACTTGACGGCGCGCATCATGTCCTCGGTTTCGATGACCACCTGGGTGGTGCCGTAGAAATCCCGGAGCACCACGAAGCCGAAGTTCGCGCCAACCTCCCGGAGGTTCTCCATCCAGCCGACGATGGTAACCCGCTTTCCCGCGTCGGAAAGCCGAAGCTCCCCGCAGGTATGTGTTCTGGACTGGGTCATAAAAAATCCCTTCCTGTTTCTATATGATTACCAAAGGATTATTGCACAAATTGTGAAAAAAGTCAATGATTTCGCAAAAAACACAGGACGGAATCCCGTCCTGTAAGGAAGCATCGAAGGCAGCGGCAAATTGGTGTTTGTAGAGATGTCGGCGAAATGATACCTTCCCCCGGGGGGAAGGGGGACCGCGAAGCGGTGGATGAGGAACGGCGACCGCTGCAGATTACCGAATCGTCCCTATTTTTCGGAATTCGTCCAAATGTTGTACCGTAATTCCAACCGATGCGGAAAACTTCAGGTTTCGCCGTTCCTCATCCGCCCCTTCGGGGCACCTTCCCCCCGGGGGAAGGTATTGCTTTCCGTCAGCCCGACAAACACCAATTCGCCGCTCTGAGGTCGGTTATTTCCGGAACAGGCCGCCCAGGGCGCCGGCCAGCTTGTCCGCGGTGAGCTTGGCCTTGATGCCCTCCACCAGGGCGTTGACCTGGTCGTCGGGAAGATCCACGCCCACATATTCCTCGATGACCGCGGCGGGATTGGCCTGGAATTTTTCCAGCAGCTTGTCGTCCGCGCGGAGCTTTGCCACGATCTGTTCCGCTTTTTCCTTGATGTTCAGCATATACGTTCCTCCCCGGCCTCCTGTATGCGGAAGCCTCTGCAAAATTCCGCCGCAGACGGCGGCTGTCCTCATTGTAGCATAATCCCGGCGGTTTGCAACCTCTTTTTCCGATCCAGATCGCAATGGCGGAGCCGTTCGACCCGTGCTCCGGCACAGAGTCGCCCGCTGTGTTTTTGGCGGAGGATGCCTACCTGTCCGGGAGGGCTTCGCTGACGCCCAGCACATGGAGCCATTGGGTGGGATCGACGGTGATTTCCCCATGGCAGCGGACGTAGTCCATGATGAGCTGGGCGATTTCCGTGGGTTCCTCCCGGAGCACGGGGCGCCCGGCGTAGAGGGGATAGCCCCCCGCGCCGGTGGCCCGGTAGTTGTTCAGGCAGAGGCGGAGCTCCTTACCCGAGGGAAGCTCCTGCCCGCCGTAACGGATGGACACCACCCGCTCCCCCAGGGGGTTGCGCAGATCCATGGTGACTTCAATGCCGGAGTAATAATCATAGTTAAAGTGCTGGGGAGCGGGGAGGAGAAACGCCTCGCTGATCCGCAGGCCCTCCCGGGTATCAAAGTACTCCGCGCACCGCTCCAGAGCGGCTTTTAGCTCGGTTCTGGTCACCGGAATGGTTTTCAGAGTGTTGGGAAATTCGTAGCTTGCCGCAATATCCCGGACGGTCACCCGCTGCTGAAAGCCCTTCACGGTGTTGCCCAGGGCGGTGACGGAAATGTCCGCTCCTGAGGCCTCCAGCTGCACCTGGTTGATGAAATTGGCGATATCCGACCCCTGCAGCGCCATGGAAAGACGATCCCGGGGCGGCAGGGGGCGATCCAGCGTGCCCAGGGGCGTGTCCAGAAAGCGGGCGTTCTCACGCTCCAGGGGCGCCAGGTATTCCAGGGCGGCGGGACAGGGAATATCCCCGGCCTCCACAATGCGGGACTGGACAGAGGTTTCCCCGGTGCTTTCCCGGGTCACCTCCAGGCGGGCGTAGTGCCGGGCCCGGTCGGCCACCTGGCAGGTGTGGGTGCCGCAAAGGTCGATCCCCGCCCTGGCCTGATGCTGGTGACCGGTGAGGAGAATGTCGAAGTCCAGCTCCCGGCAGATCCGGAAACCCTGGTTTTCCTCCGGGTTGGACAGCGGAACGCCGGTGACCGGATCCCGCTCGAAGCCGCAGTGGGCGATGCAGACGGTGATCTCCGCCCCCTGGGCCTTCAGCTCCCGCAGGGCCTCCCGGGCAGAGGAAACGGAGTCCAGAACCCGGATGCCGGTCAGGTTTTCCGGCCGCTCCCAATGGGGAAGGTAGGGGGTGGTAATGCCGGTGAGGCCCACCCGCAGGCCGTTTTCCAGGGTGACCAGGGCGGTTTTCCGCACCTCGGGGATGCCCTCCACATTGGCGCAGAGGCACACGGCATCCAGGGCTGCCAGGTACTCCCGCAGGGGCTTCACCCCATAGTTGAAATCGTGGTTCCCCAGGGTGACGAACTGTACCCCGGCAAGGTTCATGAGCTTCGCCGGGACGCACGGGTGGGCTTCTCCGCCGCTGTACAGCCAATAGGTGAAGGGGCTTCCCTGGAGGGTGTCGCCACCGTCCAGGATCAGAGTATTGCCGTCATGGGGGAAGGAATTCATACAATTGACATAACCCGAGGGGATCCGCTTCCCCGAGGCGTAGTCCAGGTTGGAGAAATAGCCGTGAATGTCGCTGGTAAAGCAGATGGTCATGCTGCGGCGCATAGAGTGCCTCCTTAATGAGTAGGTTAAACAAATTGGTGTTTGAATGGGAGCGCAGCAAACTACCTGTCATTGCGAGCCAGTGCGCACACTGGCGTGGCAATCCCCCGGTTGAATGGAACCAGGTAATGATTTCCGTCAAAAATCGCTGCGATTCCCATTCTTCCGGGTGCTTTTCGGTACATTTCCCTTCTATCCGGGGGATTGCCACGACCAGTCTGCGGACTGGTCTCGCAATGACAGCAAAGAACGTACAAACACCAATTTGTCTGTCAGGATCATGCGTAAAAAACTGCCATTGCGGGGAGCTGTGCTTCCGTCGCAGTGGCAGTTATTCCTGTGTTATGCCCCGTGGGCCAGCTTGCGGCGGATGCGGGTGGAGACGAACTCGATGATCAGCGCCAGAACCATCAGGCCCCATACGAAGGCGCCTACCATGGCCCAGCGGCGGCTGTTCAGACACTGCACCAGCGACGCGCCGATGCCGCCCGCGCCCACGATGCCCAGGGTGGTGGCATCCTTCAGGTTGATGTCGAACCGGTAGATGGTGGTGGAAATGAAGCTGGCGGTGAGCTGGGGGATCACGCCGTAGCGGATCTTTTCAAAGGCGTTGCAGCCCATGGCATCCAGGCTTTCCAGGATGTGGGTGTCCAGATCCTCAATGGCGGTGATGTACATTTTGGAGATCATGCCGATGGAGCACACGGACTGGGTGATGACGCCGCAGGCCGCGCCGGGGCCGGTGACGCGGATCCACATCAGGGCCCAGACCAGGCTGGGAATGGTGCGGATCATGAGGATCAGCAGCCGGAAAACATAGGCCACGGGCTTGGGCATGATGTTGGTGGAGGCCAGGAACGCGAAGGGTATGGCGAGGATGGCGCCGCACAGCGTGCCCAGCACGGCAATGGCCACGGTCTGCATCAGAAGGTAGGGAACGTCCGTGTCCCCGGTGCCGAAGAGGAGCCCGGTATCCGGATGGAACACGCCGTGGAGCACGCCCTTGGCAACCTCGGTGCCGGTGACGGTGAGCCCGGTGAAATGTACGTCCGAGGACGACCACCCCACCAGCACCGCGATGATCAGTACGATCAGGGTATAGAGCATCCATTTCCGGGGGCGGGCGGCATAGGCCTCCGCCGCGGTGAGCTTGCGGTCAAAGGTCTGCTCAAAGTTTTCCAGTTGAATCTTTTTTGCCATGGTCGTCCCTCCTCAGCTCAGCTTTTTGCGCAGGTAGGCGCTGAAGAACTCGATGAAGGCCACCACCACGAACAGCGACAGCAGCACCATGCCCAGTCCCTCGTAGTCCCGCCAGCCGATGCGCTCGTTGATGGTGATGCCGAGACCGCCCGCGCCCACATAGCCCAAAATGGCGGAGGCCCGGACGTTCATTTCGAAGCAGTACAGGCTGTGGCTCAGGTATACCGGCAGGATCTGGGGCACGCAGGCGGACCAGAAGGCCTGGAACTTGTTGGCGCCCAGGGCTTCCATGGCCTCAAAGGGCCCCATATCGATGGTTTCCACGCTCTCATAGAGCATTTTGGACACCACGCCAAAGGTGAAGATGGCGATGGCCACGGTGCCGGAGAAGGTGCCCAGGGAGAAGATCAGGGCGCAGACCAGGGCGATGACCAGGGTGGGCAGGGTACGGATCAGAGCCAGCACAAAACGGAAGATGCTCACGATGACGATGCTGGGGTTGATGTTGCTGGAGGCCAGAATCGCCACCGGCAGCGCCAGGGCGCAGCCGATGACCGTGCCCAGAATGGACATCTTAATGGTGTCGAGGAGGGGGGAGATGACCTTGGGGAAGAAGCTCCAGTCGGGATGGAACAGCTTCTCCATCAGATCCAGCAGCTTGGGGAACCGGCTGACGATGATCCGGATGTCAAAGCCGGTCATTTTCAGCGCCCAGACAATGGCCAGGATCAGAGCCAGCAGGACAAAGGGCGTCCGGCTCCGGCGGCGGCGGACGGTGTGGCCGTTTTCCAGGGTGATGATCTGGGGCCGGAAAATCTTATCATAAAGGGTCTCTTTGTAGAGAACCGCCGTATTTTCGTTGTCCATATTATTCTCCGTCGCCCATGGTGGGAGCCTTGGTGCCGTTGTAGACCTCGTCGATCTGCTCCTGCGTGATGGTGCTGGCGGGGCCGTCAAAGACGATCTCACCGGCCCGGATGCCGATGACCCGGTCGCAGTATTTCAGCGCCAGATCCACGTGGTGGATGTTCAGCAGGATGGAGATGTTGTAGTCCCGGTTGATCCGGACGAAGTCCTCCATAACCTGCTTGGCGGTGATGGGATCCAGGGAGGCCACGGGCTCGTCGGCCAGAATGATCTTGGGGTTCTGGTTCAGGGTTCTGGCCAGCGCCACACGCTGCTGCTGGCCGCCGGAAAGCTGGTCGCAGCGGGTATAGGCCTTATCCAGAATCCCCACCTTGTCCAGGCTCTCCAGGGCGCGCATCTTCTGCTCCTTGGTGAAGATCCCGAAGAGCACCCGGAAAAAGTTCATATCGGGCACGTCCGCGGTGAGGACGTTCTTGATGGCGGTGCTGCGGGAAACCAGGTTGAAGCTCTGGAAAATCATGCCCACCTTCCGGCGGTAGCGGCGCAGCTCCCTTCCCCGAAGGGTGCTCACGTCCACATCGTCCACGGTGAGTGTGCCCTCGGTGACATCGTGCATCCGGTTGATGCAGCGCAGAATGGTGGACTTGCCCGCGCCGGACAGACCGATAATGGCTACGAATTCCCCCTGCTCAATCTGCAGGTTGATGCCCTTCAGGGCGGTGAAGCCGTTTGGATAAGTCTTATATACATCTTTGAATTCAATCATGCTCTGACCCTTTTCTTTCCGATAAAAATCTGTGGGTGGTTGACGGGAAAAGTCGCGGATCATCATTGTGCGGGCGGATGATATCCGCCCCTACAATGGTGTGTGCAGTTGCTTTGCTGTCCCGGATAGGACGAAAGCGCCCTGAAGATGCAGGGCGCTTTCGCTTGCGTTCGGGAAATCAGGAAACCAGAGCCAGAGCGGCGCGGGCGCCGTCGTAGTCGGAGTCCTTGGCAATGGCGTAGCCGGTGTGGCTGTAGACGCTGAAGATCTCCTTGCCTTCCTCGGTGGAGATGATGTTGATGAAGCAGTTCTGCAGGGCCTCAATGAGCTCGGGGGTGTAGAACTGGCTCTCCTTGGAGATGGCCACGGTATCGTTGTAGATGCCGTCGGTGACACCGATGACGTTCAGCTCATTCCAGATGGACTCGGTGCGGCCCATGCCCTGCTTGCCGGTCTCGTCCTGCTGATCCACGGGCAGGGTCCAGCTGGCCTCATAGTCGTTGCGGCCGTCGGCGTAGCAGACGATGATGTCCACCTGCTCAGCGGCGGCGTAGGAGAAGGCAGTGCCGTAGCCGGAATCCAGGGGCACCACGTTGGCAAGATCGGAAATCTTCTTGCCGTCGTAGTTCTCCATCAGCCACATGGTGGGGTAGATGTAACCGGCGGAAGAGGAGGTCTTCTGCACAGCCCAGCGGGCCTGGTTCAGGTCCTCCCAGGTCAGAGCCTCACCGGCGTTGACCTTGGCGGCCAGCTGCTTGCCGTACTCGGAGGGAGTGGCGTAGATCAGGGAGCGGTAGTAGGTGACCTGGGGGCCGTCCTTGCGGGTGGCGTTGGCCTCGCCGTTCCAGTCGGCGGGGTTCTCGCTGTCGTTGGACAGGCCGTTCCGGGTGGCGGTCAGGATGACCTCGGTATCATCGGAGTACAGGGCGTAGGTGCCGCCGGGCAGCCAGCCGATGTCGATGGTACCGGCGGACATGGCCTCGCCGGTGGCGTCGTAGCTGGTGCCAACGGTGATGTCCACCTCGTCGATGTCGTAGCCCAGGCGGGCCATCTCGGCCTTCACCAGCTCGGGCAGGTTGGCGGTGCCGGCGATGATGACATCGGCGTCCTTGGAGGGCACGAACTCCAGGGTCAGCTTGTCAAAGTGGGGACGCGCGGCCTCGGTTGCGGGGGCTTCGGTTGCCTCGGTGCCCGCGGCTTCGGTGGTGGGAGCCTCGGTTGCGGGGGCGTCATTGCTTGCGCCGCAGGCAACCAGGGACAGCGCCATGACCAGAGCCAGGAGCATTGCCAGAATCTTTTTCATTTTGTTTTCCTCCTATTCATCGCATTCCCGACGGCTTGTCGGGGCATATGGAAGCGTGGAGAATTGGAATGGATTCCCATCCCTCTCCATTCTACATACTACCACTTTTTCCTGGAAAATACAAGTGCTTACGAAAGATTTTACAGTGACTTTACGGCTACATCACCGCGCTTTTGATCCGGCCGATGCTGATGTAGCCGCGGCGCAGCGCGTCAATATCGGAGCCCTCCGGGACGCTGGCCTCGGGGGCCAGGGGAATGCCGCGTCCGGTGATGGTCAAGGAGCCGTCCGGCTGGGGCTGCACGATGTAGTTGTCAAGATACATCTGCGTGTTGGCGATGGTGACATCCCGGGCGATGCCCTGAAGCTCCCCGGGGGCGACCTCCGGGAAGTTCACGTTCCACACCCAGCCGGGGCCAAGGGGCTTTTCCGTCAGCTCCCGGGCGATGTCCGCCAGGTAAGCCTGGGGCGTGTCCAGGGAATAGCGCATGGCATTGGAAAAGGCAATGGCGGGAACCCCGTTCATCACCGCCTCCATCGCCGCGCCCAGGGTGCCGGAGTAGGCGATGTCGTAGCCCACGTTGTAGCCGTCGTTGATGCCGGAGAACACATAGTCCGGCTTTTCCTTCAGAAGGCACAGCAGAGCAGCCTTCACGCAGTCCGCCGGGGTGCCGCTGACGCTCCAGGCTCCCTCCACCGGGGCGGGAAAGTCCGCCGCCCGCTCCACCCGGAGCGCCGTGTTGATGGAGAGCCGGTGGGACATGGCGCTGCACTGGCTGGCGGGAGCCACCACCCAGACCCTGCCCAGCTTCGCCGCCTCCCGGGCCAGCAGGGCAAGGCCGGGGGAATGGATGGAGTCGTCGTTCACGACCAGAATGTTCATAGGTAGAATCCTCCTTGTATTGTCTTGCCCTATCATACCATTTTCCACCCGATCCCACAAGGGGTATTTGCGGAAAACAGGGAAAAGAAGAGAATCCGCACGGACGGTTAGCGGTTCCCCTCCGGGCATCAAAACGCGGATCGATTCAGCCGTGATGAACGATAAATTGGTGTATAGGCTATCGGCTTAGAACAGCATCCATGGAAACACCTCACGTTACTACCGTAGGGGCGGCTATCAGCCGCCCGAAAGGGCTCAATCATTGCGCGTTTCCGGCAAAACGGGGTGCTTTGGAAGCCGTAAGGTTTCGGGCGGCTGATAGCCGCCCCTACGGTGGCATCCCAGCAAGTGATTGCTGGATGGTTTGCTGTTTTAACCCGATAACCTTAATTGGTGTTTGTCGAATACTTGCTGTCATTGCGAGCCAGTGCGCTTAAGTGGCGTGGCAATCCCCCGGTTAGTGGAGAAATGTACCGAATAGCACTCCAAAAAAGGGAGCCTCCACGATTTTTGGTGGTAATCGTTACCTGGTTCCTTTCAACCGGGGGATTGCCACGCCACTCAAGCGCACTGGCTCGCAATGACAGCGTTTATTTGACAAACACCAATTTCTCTCCCCTCCGGATTTGTGTTGGGGATTGACTTTTTTGGGATTTGTGCTAAAGTATGGATGAAGGCCGTGATGGAGACACGCGGGCCGGTAAGATCCTCAGAGAGGGAGCCGTTTGGTGGAAGGCTTCCGGATGCCTGCCGGGTTCGCACCGCTCCTGAGCCGTATGTGCGGAAATGCCATGCCGGGTGCGCCCGTTACCGCGTCAATGAGTGACGGCGAAAGCCGTAACCAGGGTGGAACCGTGGAATACATCTGTATCCCACCCCTGATTTTTCAGGGGATGGGTTATTTTTTTACCCTCCCCAATTCAAAAAGGAGGAATTACCATGTCCGAAGAAAACCTGTACACTTTTGAAAACCCCGAGTACCGCAAGACCTACTGGCACACCTGCTCCCACATCATGGCCCAGGCCATCAAGCGGCTGTGGCCGGAGGTGCAGCTGGCCATCGGCCCCGCCATCGACGAGGGCTGGTATTACGACTTTGACGCCCCCTTCTCCTTCACCCCGGAGCATCTGGAGAAGATCGAGGCGGAGATGAAGAAAATCTGCAAGGAGCGCTTGAAGCTGGAGCGCAGCGTGAAGCCCCGGGCCGAGGCCATCGCCTATATGGAATCCCGGAACGAGCCCTACAAGGTGGAGCTGATCCAGGATCTGCCCGAGGACGCGGAGATCTCCTTCTACACCCAGGGCGAATTCACCGACCTGTGCGCCGGCCCTCACCTGGATCACACCGGCCGGGTGAAGCACAACGGCTTCAAGCTCACCACCACCTGCGGCGCCTACTGGCGGGGGGACTCCAAGCGCAAGATGCTCCAGCGGATCTACGGCGTGGCCTTCCCCAGCAAGGACGAGCTGGATCAGTACCTGCAGCGCATCGAGGAGGCCAAGAAACGGGATCACCGGAAGCTGGGCAAGGAGCTGGGTCTGTTCATGCTCCGGGACGAGGGCCCCGGCTTCCCCTTCTTCCTGCCCAAGGGCATGGTGCTGCGCAATACCCTGATCGACTACTGGCGTCAGGTGCACAAGCGCTACGGCTATGTGGAAATCTCCACCCCCATCATGCTCAACCGCCAGCTGTGGGAGCGCTCCGGCCACTGGGAGCACTACAAGAACAATATGTACACCACGGTCATTGACGACACCGATTTCGCCATCAAGCCCATGAACTGCCCCGGCGGTATGCTGGTCTACGCCAGCGAGCCCCACTCCTACCGGGATCTGCCCCTGCGGGTGGGCGAGCTGGGCCTGGTGCACCGGCACGAGCTGTCCGGCGCGCTCCACGGCCTGTTCCGGGTCCGCTGCTTCACCCAGGACGACGCCCACATCTTCATGACCTGGGATCAGATGAAGGACGAGATCAAGAACGTGGTGAAGCTCTTTGACGAGGTCTACTCCGTGTTTGGCCTGAGCTACCAGATCGAGGTCTCCACCATGCCGGAGGATCACATCGGCGAGAAGGAAACCTGGGATTCCGCCACGGAGATCCTCAAGAGCGCGGTGGAGGAAATGGGCAAGACCTACGTGATCAACGAGGGCGACGGCGCGTTCTACGGCCCCAAGCTGGACTTCCATCTGGCAGACTCCCTGGGCCGTACCTGGCAGTGCGGCACCATCCAGCTGGATATGCAGCTGCCGGAGCGGTTTGAGCTGGAGTACGTGGGCGAGGACGGCCTGAAGCACCGGCCCGTCATGATCCACCGGGTGGTGCTGGGCTCCATCGAGCGGTTCATCGGCGTCATCACCGAGCATTTCGCCGGAGCCTTCCCCCTGTGGCTCTCTCCCGTCCAGGTGAAGGTGCTGCCCGTCACCGACCGGGCCCACGCCTACGCCAAGGAGCTGACCCAGCGCCTGGTGGACGCCGACATCCGGGCCGAGGGCGACTACCGCAGCGAGAAGCTGGGCTACAAGATCCGGGAGGCCCAGATGCAGAAGATCCCCTATATGCTGGTGGTGGGCGACCGGGATATGGAAAACGGCACCGTGTCCGTCCGCACCCGCAAGGGCGACGACCTGGGCGCCATGACCATGGAAGATTTCCTCGCCAAATGCCAGGCGGAAATCGACAGCAAGTCCAGAGACCTTTGATAAACAAAAAACCTCGCCGCAAGGCGAGGTTTTTTCGTGCCATGGAGGAAACGATAAATTGGTGTTTGTCGCTTCGCGTCCAAAATTATCTGTCATTGCGAACCAGTCCGCTTAAGTGGTGTGGCAATCCCCCGGTTAGAGGGGAAATGTAACGAAAAGCACCAGAAAGGGTGGAACTCGCCGCGATTTTTGGTGGTAATCGTACCTGGTTCCATTCAACCGGGGGATTGCCACGACCAGTGTGCGCACTGGTCTCGCAATGACAGCATTTTTTGGCTCGGATTTTCAAACACCAATTTGCCGCCCCTTTACTCGAACAGCGGGTACAGGGTCATGGGCTCCAGGGTGGTGCCGGAGAGGGAGACGTAGCCGCTTTCGTCGGGCTGGAACACCAGGCGCAGTACGGTGGCGCCCTGTTCGTTCTGCTCTTCCACCATCCAGCCGGAGAAGGTCTTGCCCTCAGGGGCGGAGATCAGGGGACAGCTGATCCCGGCGGCGTTGGCGTCATAGAAACCGCTGCTGAGCACCGTGTCGTCCTCCAGGAAGGTCAGAAGCACCTGGGTGTCCAGCTGCGCCGCGTCCACCGCTGTCATCTCGAAGCAGGTCCACTTGCCGGAGCTTCCCTTGGAGAAGAACAGAGTCTGGGTGATGTCGGATTCCTTGGTGCTGCCGTCCTCCTTGCGGGTGATGATCAGGGTGACGGATACCCGGACGGAGAAAATATCGTCGGAATAGACCTGGTAGTTTGTGACGGACTCGCCGGAGAAGGCGTAATTGCTGCCCATCTGAACCCATTGGCCCTCCTTGCCCATGAGATCGGTGCTGGAGGTGTAGGCGTTGGAGTCCTTGTCAAAGTACTTTGCGAGATCCGCGGCGGAGGCCTTCCGGTTCATGTAGTTGGCGTAGGTCTTTACCGCGTTGATGGCCAGCTCCTCCAGCTCCTGGGGAAGCTCAGGCGCTTCCTCGGCTTCGGTGAAGGTGCGGCTTTCCCCGTCGTAGCTGACGGGAAGCTCCCGGCCGGCTTCATCCCGGATGACCACCTCCGGCTGGGTCAGAAGATCCGATACCTCCAGGGTGATGTAGGTGGGGACGGGTACATAAACGGGCAGATAGTCGCCTGCCTTGGAGGTTTCCTTGATGACGGTGTGCTCCTCCCCGAAGGCCTCCCCGTTGACCAGAGCGGTGTGGCCCTGGCGCAGGCGGATGCGGAAGGGGGCCTTCCGTTCCAGCTTGAACTCCACACTGCTGAGCTCCCAGTCCGGCACCTCCGTATCCCCCTGGTTGGGGTTCCGGTTGGCCAAGGTGAAGGTGCCAATGGTTTCATCCCCCAGCAGCACCACATATTTCTTCTGGTTCTTGGCCAGACCGGCGGAGGTTTCCGCGTAGGTGAGCGCCTGGGAGCCCACCTTCTCCTCCATGACCTGGCGGAAGCCGTCCTTGCCGATGGTCATGCCCGCCCGGTCGTACAGGGCGTCCCAATCCGGGGCGGTGAAGAGCTCCTCAAAAACTGCCGCGCTTTTCGCGGTGGGCTGGGCGCTTTCAAACCGGGTAAGCCAGTTGGTCAGGTACTTCAGGCCGAAGAAGGTGGCGACGTAAAATACGAATACGAAGCCCATGCACACGGTATAGAATACCAGGGTTCCCGTGGGCTTCTTTTTGGGCAGGGGCGCTTCCGCCACGGCGGCTGTGCCGGAGGCGGGTTTTGCGGGGGCGGCGGTTCGCCCGGAGGCCTGACGGGCTGGGGCTCTCCCGGATGCGGGGGCGGTTCTGCCCGGGATGGGATCTATGCCCGGCATACCCGATCTTTCTGCCGGACGCTGCCGGGAGGCTGTTTGCTTCGGGGCGGGCTTGACTGCCTTCTTGGCGTTCCGCTCCGCTACCAGCTCATAGACGCTGCGCTGGGACTGTTTCTTCTGCGAATCAAATTTTCCCTGATACATGGCTTCACTCCTCCGCAGGCCGCACCAGCCAGTAGTCCGGCATTCTTCTGGGCTCCGACTGGAGCAGGGAGTAGCTGTTGACCATATAGACCTCTCCCGGATCCCGGTAGATGCCGGATACATCCCGGTACATCATCACCGTGGAGGAGCCGCCGTCCATATTGCAGGCGTTGATGGCCCCGTACTCCTGCATGATATTGATGACATCGGCATAGGTGCCTCCCACGGAGCCTGCCTGCCGCCCGTCAATGCATACGAAGATCACCGCGCCGTCGGCCCGCTGGCCGATGGCCGTCCGGGGGTTCCAGCCGGAGACGCTGTAGGCCGCGGTGTTCACTTCGCCGTTCATAATCAGCACCGGGCCGAAGCAGCAGCCGTCCCGGATGTTCAGCTCCTCGGCCTGGGCCTTGGTAATGTTCTCCTGGTGGACGACCAGGACATTGTCGTGGGTGAAGCCCGCAAAGCCGGTGATGCCGTTGGGGGGCGCGCCGGTGCTCCAGACACACTGCCCCTCGGAATAGACCAGTCCCTCAGGGGTGGAGCCCACTGCGGCAGTGGCCTTGCCGTTGTCATAGAAGGCTCCCGCGTTGACGGCGGCAACGATGTCTTCCTCCTCCATGACCTGGTTGATCCGCTTACCGGGCACGTCTCTGGAGAAGCCCTCCTTGTTGGAGACACCCAGGTACACCCGGCTGGGGTCCCGGATGATCATCACATGGGCGTTGAAGGTGTCGCCCTCCACGGATTCGATACGGATGCCGTCGGGGTAGGCCTCCCACTCCTTGTCGCCGGAGGCATCGGGCCGGATCACTACGGCGGAGGTGTCGGACACCGTTTCCGTCAGAGTCGTACCGCTGCCCGCCCGGATGGAGGCCAGGGTCTCGTCATCCAGGAACAGACCCGGGATCCATTTGGTTGCGCTGGGCTCCAGCAGAGACATGGTGAGAATCTGCCGGGCAGCGGGGGAGGGGCCCTTGAAAACCGTGTTCAGCACCAGCATCAGGCCGGAAACCACCAGCACCACTGCCAGCAGCAGCACAAAAAGAAACCGCCGCAGAACCATCAGAACTGTGGAGCGGCCCCGGCGGGGTTTGAACTGCAGGGAATCGTTGCTTCTTGCCATAGTACACCTCGTTATGTCCGCCCGGGGGCGGAAACTGGGATGATTACAGTTTAACTTATTAAACCAGATTTGTCAACAGGAAAGTAACAAAAGCTATCAATTCAGTTACAAAAAAGCGGAAAGAATTCCATAAATGAGCCCCAAAGGGCAGGTAATATTAACATAATGTAAATTAATCCGGTGCGCACCCTACAGGGGAAGCGCTTTATTTGCTGCGAACAAAGCAATAACTTGGTGTTTGTCGCTTCGCTCCAAGTTTCCTGTCATTGCGAACCAGTCCGCTTAAGTGGTGTGGCAATCCCCCGGTTGAGTGGAATCAGGTATCGATTACCACCGAAAATAGCGTCGACCCCCATTTTCGGGTGCTTTTCGGTACATTTCCCCGCTAACCGGGGGATTGCCACGACCAGTGTGCGCACTGGTCTCGCAATGACAGCATGATTTTTCAAACACCAATTTGCCGGTTTTCGCGGGAACGTTGGGGATGGGCGGCGTGGGATTTTTTATTTCCCGATGGTTTCCAGCAGCTGTTCCAGCTGGGCGATGGATTCGATTTCGTAATCCGGAACGATGTCCGTGTGGGGCTTATGCCCGGGGTTCACCCACACCGTGGGGAGCCCCGCGTTTTTGCCACCCAGAATGTCGGAGGTCAGGCTGTCGCCTACCATAACCGCTTTTTCCGGGGCAAAGTCCGGAATTTTCGCGAAGCAGGCGTCGAAAAAAGCCCTCGACGGCTTGTTGGCTCCCAGCTCCTCGGAAATGAAAATCCCCTCAAAATACCGGTACAATCCCGCGCTGCGGAGCCTGCTGTGCTGCACGGAGGCGGTGCCGTTGCTGGCAAGATACAGCCGGTATTTTTGGCTGAGGCGTTTTACCGCCTCCTCCGCCCCGGGGAGGAAGAAGTGGCCCCGGGACAGGTTCTCCTGGTAGCGGGCGGTGCATTCCTCCGGCTCCACAGCCTTGCCCAGTTCCCGAAACAGCACCGCGAACCGGCCGGCCTGCACCTGTTCCCGGGTCAGCAGGCCCTTCTCCAGCTGCTCCCAGTGCCACTGGTTGATGATGTGGTAGCGATCCATCACGTCCGGCTCCGGCTCCACCCCGAAGGAGCGCAGCGTCGATGCCAGGGCAATCCGCTCCGCCCGGTGAAAGTCCAGAATGGTGTCGTCCAGATCCAGAAACAGAAATTCGATCATGGCAGCTCCTTAATTAACTGACAATTCGGGAAGCTTTTCGATTTTGCTCAGATACCCGACAAATTGGTGTTTGTCGCTGTGCGTCCAAAATTATCTGTCATTGCGAACCAGTCCGCAGACTGGTGTGGCAATCCCCCGGTTAGAGGGGAAATGTACCGAATAGTACCAAAAAATGGGGGTTACCGCGATTTTTGGCGGTAATCGTCACCTGGTTCCTTTCAACAGGGGGATTGCCACGCCAGTGTGCGCACTGGCTCGCAATGACAGGTAATTTTGGGCACAGCCCGACAAACACCAATTTATCTCCCGGCGATGGCGTTGGCGATTCGGACGAATTCGGGGATGCCCAGGGTTTCGCCCCGGACGTTTTCCGGGAAGCCCGCGCGGAGGATCACTGCTTCGGCTCCGGCCTTGCCCAGCTCCGGGAATCCGGCGGCGAGGCCGTTGCTGAGCTTCTTGCGCCGCATGGCGAAGCTGGCCCGAACCGTGCGGAAGAAAATCTCCCGGTCGGCTTCCCCCCAGCTCCGGTTTTTCCGAACCTTCAGCCGGATCACCGCCGAGGTGACCTTGGGCTGGGGCAGAAAGCAGTGGGCGGGCACGTCAAAGAGAAGCTCCGGCTCCGCGTAGTACTGGCACAGCACGGTAAACGCGCCGTAGTCCGGGGTGCCCGGGGCGGCGGCGATCCGCTGGGCCACCTCTTTTTGCACCATGACGGTGACGGAATCAAAGCAGTCCGCTTCCAGGAGCGCCGCCAGGATGGGGGTGGTGATATAATAGGGGAGATTGGCGCAGGCCATGGGGCGCAATCCCCCGAGCTTTTCCCGCACCAGACCGGGCAGGTCCAGCTTCAGCGCGTCGGCCCAGAGAATTTCCAGATTGGAAAATTCCCCCACGGTGATGTCCAGGAGGGGCTTTAACCGGGTGTCCAGCTCCACGGCGCAGACCCTTCCTGCGCGCAGGCACAGCTGCTGGGTCAGCGGGCCGATGCCCGGGCCGATTTCCAGCACCCCGGCAGTTTCGTCCACCCCGGCCTCCCGGGCGATGGACTCCGGCACCCAGGAGGCAATGAGAAAATTCTGCCCCTTGGCCTTGGAAAACCGGAACCCATGCTCCTGCAGCAGGGGCTTCATCACTTGAATGTCGCAGACGTTGACCATTGGGAGCTCCTTTCTGGGGAGGGGAATTTTATGAGTGAACAGTGGACAGTTGACAGTGGACAGTTGTGGTATCCCCTACGGGGATGAATTAGAAAATGTGCTTATCGGATTTACTCAGCTGACTGACAAATTGTTGTTTGAACGGCTTCGCCTCAAAGTATCCTGTCATTGCGAACCAGTCTGCGGACTGGTCTCGCAATGACAGGAAACCTGGAGACTGCCCGACAAACACCAATTTGTCGGTTAGCTGAGTGAAATCGATATGCACTTTAAACATGTCCCGAAGGGACTTCTTAACTGTCCACTTTCCACTGTTCACTGAAATCCTTATCCTTCGCTGAGCAGTACGTCGGCCAGGGAGGTGTCGGAAAGGAAGGTGTCGGCGTTGTAGAGGAACAGCACGTCCGTAATGGACTCGCTCTTGACCACCAGGTCGATGTTGTCGTAGTAATACCGGGGGTCGATCATGGTGATGTGGTCATAGTAGGGGTACAGAAACTGCACCATGCAGTTGGCATAGGAGTCCTTAAACAGCAGCAGGCACCGGCCCGTGTCCGCCGTGGTGGTGATGTCCACCCGGGAGTGGTTGCCGCCGAAGAATACGGTGTAGTGATCCTTCTGATTCAGAGCGCTGCGGCGGTACAGGGAGCTGATGTTCTCCCCGGTATCGGCGTAGTTAACATAATAATCAATGCCGGTATGGGGAATGCAGATCTCCACGGTGTCCCTGGAGGCGTGGCTGCCGCTCTTGGAGGACAGGGTGCCCTCAAAGGTGTTGGACACGGGGTAGGCGGTATAGTCCTCCTCCTTGATGGCCTGGATATTCAGCGCCTCCGTCATGGCGTAGAAGGCGTACTTGGCCCCCATGCTGGTCCAGTGGTGGTCGGTTTTGTAGTAGAGTCCCTCGTCCTTATGGGCGAGCAGGGCGTCGGTCACATCGCAGAATCGCACCGCTTCCAGATGCTCCTGAATCCAGGCCAGATCTTCCCGCTGATCCCGCGCGGGGGCGTTGGCGGGCAGCAGGTCGCTCAGCACCGTCACCGCGTTGGGGGCTACGGTCATGACCATGCTGAGGTCGGGGTATTTGGCGGCAAAGGATTCTACCGCGGACAGGTTCCGCTCCGCCTGAGCCCAGTTGGGCTCCCCGGGAATCTGGATCAGGTAGCCGTCGTCACAGAGGTAGACGCCTCCCGCCTCCTTCTGGCCGAGAAGCTGATTCATTTTCAGGTTCAGGCTGATCCAGGCGTCCCGTCCCGGGAACTGATCCGCGGTGTAATCTCCCAGCTCCTCCAGGAAGCTGCCGTCGTAGATCGAGGAGAGGGTGATTTTGGGGAATTGGGCCAGCATCCGGTTTTCGCTGTCGGAAAACTCCCGATCCCTGACCAGAATGCCGGTTCCGATGCCCAGGAGCATGGTCAGCACCAGCAGCCAGCTGAGGTACTGGCCCTGGAGCCGCCGGTTGACCTGAAAGGGGGTCCGCCGCCGGGGATTGCGGGGAGTATTGCGTTTTTCGTCCAAAGCAGCCGCCTCCTTTTCAGAATTGGAAATACAGGAACGACGAATAGGTGCTCACCGTCATTCCCGCGATACACAGGATCATCAGCGCCGCGAACCACACGACGCTCACATACACCGGCCACCTCCTGCGGCGCAGGGTCTGGTTGCCCAGCTTGGCGGCCAGGGGGTAGGCCCCAAAAGCGCTGATTACCAGGATGACGGCGCAGCCGGAGAGGTAATACTTGGCCGTGGAATCCAGGAAGCCCCCGGCTCCCAGCCCCAGCATACTCCCAAGCCACCGGAAAGCGAAGCCCAGGCTGGGGCTGAAGAAGAACACCCAGCCGATGATCACCAGCAGCAGTGTGGGAATTCTGCGGACAAAGTTTGGAATTTTTTCCAGAATTTTGGCAAAAACAAACTTTTCCAGCAGCAAAAGCAGCCCGTAGTAGAGCCCCCAGAACACGAAGTTCCAGCTGGCCCCGTGCCAGATGCCGGTGAGCAGCCACACGATGAGCAGGTTGCGGATGGTTTTGGCCGTGCCCGCCCGGCTGCCGCCCAGGGGGATGTACACATAGTCCCGGAACCAGGCGCCCAGGGAGATATGCCACCTGCGCCAGAACTCGGTGAGGCTGGCGCTCATATAGGGATAGTCGAAGTTCTTCTGGAAGGTAAAGCCGAACATTTCCGCAAGGCCGATGGCCATGTCGGAGTAGCCCCCGAAGTCAAAGTAGAGCATCAGGGCGTAGCACACTGCCCCCAGCCAGGCGGAGACTGCGCTGAGGCTCCCCGGATCCAGAGCGGAGAGGGCATAGAAGGTCTTGCCCAGGGTATCCGCCAGCAGCACCTTTTTACTTAGGCCGATGAGAAACAGGCGGCTGCCCCTGCCGAACCGAATGGCCCCGATCTTCCGCTCCATGATCTGCTGCTCCATCTCGGCATAGGGCACGATGGGGCCGGAGACCAGCTTGGGGAAGAAGGTGACGAAGAGGGTGAAATGGATCACATTCCGCTGGGCTGGAGCCTTGCCCCGGTACACGTCGAACAGGTACGACAGCACCGAGAAGGTGAAAAAGGAAACGCCGATGGGACTGGAGGTGACCCGGGTGGCGAGATGGGTCTTGAAAACCGCGTTTACGTTCTCCAGGAGGAATCCCCAGTATTTGAAGAAGCCCAGCAGCAGCAGGTTTACAACCACCGCGCTGATCAGGGCGTATTTTGCCCCCCGGGGGTCGTTCTCCTCCTCCTTTTTCTCCGCGATGAGCAGGCCGGAGAAGTAGTTGAAGGCCAGGATCACCAGCATCAGCGCGAAATATTTGGGGGAGCCCCAGGCGAAGAACAACAGGCTGAGGAGCGCCAGGATCAGATTCTTGCCCTTCATGGGCATGACCTTATGAAGAAGCAGCGCGAAGGGGAGGAATACAAAGACAAATCTCAGTTCCGAAAACGCCATGGTGCCCCCTCCTTTACAGCGCGCCCCGGAAGGCCTTCCGGGCGGCTTCGGCGTGGTCGCTTACCACAAAGAGGACATAGTTCCCCCGCAGCTCCACCACCGCGTGGTTGGTCAGCAGGTCAAACTGCTCCACACCGTAGCCCTCGAAGGTGTTCTTCTGGGTCTGCAGCCTGGCTTCAATGGCGTCGCTGACGGTCTGCTGTTGGGATATATCCTTCAGCTTTACGATCAGAACCTCCTCGGCCATCATGTTGGTATTGGGGTAGTAGAGGATGCAGCCCTCGTAATCGGCAGGGTCCAGGCCGTAGAACCGCTTGACCATCTGGTTGTCGGCCAGCTGCATATTCTCCATATCGACGGCAGAGGTCACCGCCTCCGCCACCTCCTGGGGGTCCGCGCCGCTGACGGAGTTGCCTCCGAACAGCACGATCAGGCAGACGATTCCCACCACCACCGCGGCCCACCGGCCGATCTCATACAAAAACGCGTTGGATCTCATACATCAGCCCTCCATCAGGGTGGCCACCAGCAGGCAGCTGGCCCAGTAGGGATAGAATTCCTTCCGGAAGTGGATGCCGTCCGGATCCCAGAGGTTGGGATACTTATCCGCCAGGGAGTCGCAGTTGGCGAAGAGGACGCCGTTTTCCTTGCAGGCAGCCTCCAAAGCCGCGCTCCAATCGGGAATGTTGTACCACTTGGTGGTGCGCTCAAAAGCAGGGTCCCGAGCGGGGAGAATGGAGCTGACCACCACGGTGGTATTGGGAAGCTTGGTATTGATCTCCCGGATGATCTGCATATATTCGCCCACATACTGCTCCGCGCTGTCCCAGTAGCCGATGGAGGTGTCGTTCAGGCCGTAGCACAGGTACACCGTGGCCGGGTTCATGGCCACCAGGGCGTCCATGTTGGCGGTGATGTCCCGGATGGTGTGGCCGCCGTCGGCAATGCACCGGCTCTTGTCCAGGAAGCCGTGGTACCAGAAGCCCACCGCCCGGGAGTCGCCCATGATGCAGTAGTCCTTGAACATGGAGAACGGATCCATGCCGCCGCTGGTCAGCTGGGTCACCAGCAGATCCCGCTGGGCCGCCAGCTTCGTCTCATAAATCTGCTTGCGCACGGCCATAACGTCCGCGGGATCCTTCTTCTCCAGTGCCTCCAGGTAGGAGATCCCGGCGTCCAGGGTACTGTCCGCGGCGGCCTTCTCGTCCTTGCCGCCCAGAAATACGATGCTCAGCGCGGCAATCAGCAGCACGGGAGCCGCCAGAGCCAGCCATATGGGAAATTCTCTTCGTCTGTTGCTCATAATCCTTCAACCGCCAGTCTTGGAATTTGAAAAGCCGCCAAAGCGGGAAATTGGTGTTTGAACGGCTTCGCCTCAAAGTATCCTGTCATTGCGAACCAGTCCGCAGACTGGTGTGGCAATCCCCCAGTTGAAAGGAACCAGGTAACGATTGCCACCAAAAATCGCGGTGACTCCCATTTTTTGGTGCTATTCGGTACATTTCCCCTCTAACCGGGGGATTGCCACACCACTTAAGCGCACTGGCTCGCAATGACAACGTATACTCACAAACACCAATTTATCTTTTCTTAGCTTCGCAAACAATTGCACTATATTATATCACTTTTTCTCCCATTACGCAACCATGGGTTTTCCGGCGTGTGAGAGCGGGAAAACGCTTACGGCCCCGAGGGTTTTGTAATTGGCAATTTCCTACGGATGATGGTCTTACGCCGGGCCGATCTCCGCCATATTCTCCAAAAAATGCAGTTTACCGATTTTTTTCTTGCAAATTACACACCAAAAGAGTATACTTCCAGAGGAAAGAAAACCCGAAAATAGATTGGAAAGGATCTGTGTTATGTCTACTAACGAAAAGCAACCCGAAGCCATCTATGACGCGAAAACCATGGGCACCGGTAAGGTTCTGATTCTGGGCCTGCAGCACCTGTTCGCCATGTTCGGCGCGACTGTGCTGGTTCCCGCCATCACCGGTCTGAATGTTTCCACCACGCTGCTGTTCGCGGGCCTCGGCACCCTGCTGTTCCACCTGATCACCGGACGGAAGGTTCCCGCGTTCCTGGGCTCCTCCTTCGCCTTCCTGGGCGCTTACGGCCTGATGACTGCCTCCGGCCAGAGCATTCCCCTGACCTACTCCAGCTTCGGCGTGGCTGTGGCGGGCCTTGTGTACCTGGTACTGGCCCTGCTGTTTAAGGTGTTCGGAGCCAAGAAGGTCATGCGCTTCTTCCCCCCCATCGTCACCGGCCCCGTGATCATCGCCATCGGCCTGACCCTGTCCGGTACTGCCATCGGAAGCTGCTCTGCCAACTGGGTGGTGGCCCTGGTCGCCATTCTGGTGGTTGTCGTCTGCAACATCTGGGGCAAGGGCATGGTGAAGATCGTTCCCATTCTGCTGGGTGTGGTCGCTTCCTATGCGGTGGCCATGGTTGTGGATCCCGCCGCCCGGGCGAACCTGGTGGCAAAGGTTTCCGAGGCCAAGTGGATCGGCCTGCCCGTGATCTGGGAGAACACCGCCTTCTCCATCTTCGGCAAGGACTTTG
>CAMFFO010000014.1 GCA_945949735.1 uncultured Clostridia bacterium
TTGCCACGCCAGTGTGCGCACTGGCTCGCAATGACAGCAAGTATTCGACAAACACTGATTTGTCTGTTTGAAATTCATCCATTCATCGAAAGGAGAAGCATTTTCATGTCCCATAATGACGCTGCAAGGGGGATCACCCAGGGGGTGATCTGGAAGCAGCTGCTGATCTTTTTCTTTCCCATTCTGCTTGGATCCTTTTTCCAACAGATGTACAATACGGTGGATGCCATCATTGTGGGACGCGCCGTGGGGATCCAGGCTCTGGCGGCTGTGGGCTCCACGTCCCCGCTGATCAATCTGATCAACGGATTCTTCATCGGTCTCAGTACCGGAGCCACGGTGATTTTGTCCCAGTATTATGGGGCCAATGACCGGGAGGGCACCAGCCGGGCGCTCCATACTGGAGTGGCGCTGTCGCTGATTCTGGGGCTGGTAACGGCATCGGTGGGTATGGTATTCGGGCCCCGGATCCTTGCCCTGATCCGAACCCCGGAAAGCTGCCGGGAGGATGCGACAACCTATGTTCGGATTTATTTCTGCGGGGCAATTGCATCCATGGTCTACAACATGGGCGCTGGAATCCTTCGGGCTATGGGGGATTCCCGTAAACCGATGCTTTTCCTCATTGCGGCCTGCTTTGTGAACATTGCCATGGATGTGTTTTGCGTGGTTGTGCTGAAGATGGGGATCGCGGGAGCGGCGATGGCCACGGTGATCTCTCAGGTGATCAGCGCGGCCCTGGCGGTTGGCGCGCTGCTCAAAAGCGGTCTGCGGGTAACGAAAATCCGGATCCATAAGGAGCTGGTCAGAAGGCTTCTGTACATCGGCATTCCCGCGGGGCTGCAGTTTGTAACCTTTGACCTGGCGAATCTTTTGATCCAATCCGGCATCAATTCCTTCGGAGAGGTAACAGTGGCTGCCTGGACGGCTTTCGGAAAGGCTGACGCGCTGACCTGGATGATCTCCGGCGCCTTTGGTGTATCCATCACCACCTTTGTGGGCCAGAACTTCGGAGCCCAGCAGTACAGAAGGATCCGCCGGAGCGTGTGGATCTGCATGGGCATGAGCGTGGCGATGGTAGGGGCGTTGAGTGTCCTGACGCTGACCTTTCGCCGGTTCCTTCTGGGCATCTATACCCCGGACGCTGATGTGATCCGGGTGGGGGCCCATGTGATGCTGTGCATTGTTCCGTTCAACATTCTGTTCATGCCGGTGGAGGTGTTCGCGGGAACCATGCGGGGAACCGGGTATTCCGTACTGCCCACGGTGATTACCTGCGTGTGCGTATGCGTATTTCGGGTACTCTGGATTTTCCTGGTGGTGAGCAGGTTCCACACCTTGGATATGCTGGCAGCGGCCTACCCCATCAGCTGGGCCCTGGCCTCCACGGTATTCCTGATCGCTTATCTGCGCGGAACCTGGCTGCGCAGCCGCATCCGCGAGTGCGGCATGGAGTCGGAGAGAAGATGAAAAACAAGCCGACAAATTGGTGTTGATAATTGACAATTAACAATTGATAATTGACAATTAAGGAATCCCTTCGGGATGAAACATAATAATTGTGGTCAAAAAACAGGACTTTAAAAAATAACCCGGTTGCGGCACATAATTGTCAACTGTCAATTGTCAATTGTCAATTCGGCGAAGCCGTTCAAACACCAATTTTTCATACTGAGGAACGGTGTCAGCGGAAGGGGATGGCTTCGTGGGTCAGAAGCTGAATTTTGATGTCCAGGCCGCCGGAGTAACCGGTGAGGCGGTTCCCGGAGCCAAGCACACGGTGACAGGGAATCACAATGGGGATGGGATTGCGGCCCACCGCTCCGCCGATGGCCTGGGGTGACATGGATTTCTTTCCCAGCTGCCGCGCAGCCTCCCGGGCAAGCTCTCCGTAGGTGATGCTTTCCCCATAGGGGATGGACAGCAGACGCTTCCAGATGAGAAGCTGGAAGGGAGTTCCCTTGGGGGAGAGGGGAACGGAAGCGGGATCCGGCGCCTCTCCTTGGAAATAGGAATCCAGCCAGCGCTTTGCCTGGGCAAGGACGGCATTGTCCTCTGTAACCGTGGATGGTGCAGAAAAGGAAATCCCTGTGAGACCCTCCTCGTCGGCGGAGAGGGTCAACGGCCCCAGGGGAGAATCGTAACGGGCGATGTATTCCATAGAGTGCCTCCTTTTATGTATTTCATCTGTAATGCGACAAATTGGTGTTTGTAGATTTCCGAACACGTTCCATTTTTGCTGTAGGGGAGGCATTCATGCCTCCCGCGTACACGGTGCGTTTTCGCCTAACGGTGCGAAAAAACGGGACGTTTCTCCGCCGGGAGGCATCAATGCCTCCCCTACAGTGTTTTTTGCAACGTTCCCAAAACAGCCCGACAAACACCAATTTATCTTTTTTGATGACGATCAATAATCGGATTGGTGAAAAATGATCCGGTTTGCATTTTGGGTCTTTACAAATCCGGCTTTGTCTGATATAATACGACCCGTTCCCAAAACATTTGGCCCGGTGGTGCAGTCGGTTAGCACGCCAGCCTGTCACGCTGGAGGTCGACGGTTCGAGTCCGTTCCGGGTCGCCAGAAAAAAGCACGCTTCGGCGTGCTTTTTTCGTTGTCAGATATACTGCTGGGTATTCACATCAATGACGCCCCGGGTGGTCAGGCGCAGGGTGGGGATCACGGGCAGCGCCATGAAGGAAAGCGTCATGAAGGGGTCGATATCCCGGGAGACCCCCAGAGAGTAGGCGGCAGCCTTGGCGTTTTCCAGGAGGGTATTTACCGCTTCCAGGGGCTGCCCGCTCATGATGCCCGCGATTTCCAGGGGCAGCTCCGCAAGGATCTTCCCGTCCCGGACAACCACGATGCCGCCCTTATTCTGAGCGATGCGGTTTGCCGCGAATGCCATATCCCCGTCATTTTCCCCCACACAGATGATGTTGTGGCTGTCGTGGGATACGCTGGTGGCCACGGCACCCGACTTCAGACCGTAGCCTGTCAGATACCCGATGCCGATGTGGCGGGTGTTTTTGTGACGCTCAATAACGGCCATTTTCAGGATGTCCCGGGTCGCGTCCACCCCGTCGGCGTAGCCCGCGTCCTGCGTAATAATCTGGCCGGGCACCATGCCGATGAGACCCTTGCGCCGGGTTTCGGCAAAACTCCCGGGGGTCAGCACCGGAAGGTGGAAGGTATCATGGGCCAGCCGGGTCAGGTGCTCCGGGATGGCGGGAAGTGGGAAATCCGCTACCTGTCCGTCCCGGTAGACAAGCCGGCCCTTCTTGTACACGGTGACCACATGGAAATCCTTCAGATCCTCCAAAATGGCAAAGTCCGCCAGGTATCCGGGAGCGATGGCCCCCCGGTTGTTCAGCAGGAAGTACCGTGCAGCGTGGAGACAGGCCACCTGGACGGTGCGGATGGGGTCGGCTCCCATGCGGACGGCCTCCCGGCAGATATAGTCAATGTGGCCCTTCTCCAGCAGGTCGCTGGGGTGCTTGTCGTCGGTGCAGAACATACACCGGTCAAAGTATTTTTCCGACAGGATCAGGGGCATCAGCGCTTCCAGATTCTTCGCCGCGGTGCCCTCCCGGATCATGATGAACTGGCCCAGGCGGAGCTTTTCAAGAGCGTCCTCCATATCGGCGCATTCATGGTCGGAGTAGACACCGGCGGAGATATAGGCGTTCAGGTCATTGCCCCGGAGCCCGGGAGCGTGGCCGTCTATTTTTTTGTGGTGGGCCTGGGAGGCCACGATTTTCGCAACGGCCTCGGAGTCCGCGGAAATGATTCCGGGAAAATTCATCATCTCCGCAAGGCCCTGAACCCGGGGATGCTCGAAAAAGCTGTCGATGTCCCGATAGTCCAGATTGGCGCCGCTTTCATCCATGGGAGAGGCGGGGACGCAGGAGGGGATCATGAACCGCACGTCCACGGGAAGCCCCTCCGTTGCGGCCAGCATATACTCGATTCCCGCTTCTCCCATGACGTTGGTGATCTCATGAGGGTCGGTGATGACCGTGGTGGTGCCGTGGGGAATCACTGCCCGGGCGAATTCCGCCGGGGACACCAGACTGGATTCCAGATGGATGTGGGCGTCGATGAAGCCGGGACAGACGATTTTCCCGGTCATGTCCACTTCTTCTGCCCCCGCGTAGCGGCCCAGGCCCACGATGAGACCCTCCGCCACGGCAATATCCCGGGTTTCCAGCTCCCCGGAGAATACGTTGACGTAGGTGGCGTTCTTCAGCACCAGATCGGCGGGGGCTCTCCCGGCGGCAACATCGATGATGCGCTGCTTTTTCAGCAGCTTGCGGCTGATTTTCCCGGCCCAGGTTTCTGTGTATGCCATTGTGGTCACCTCCCAAAGTTTTCACAATGATAGCATATGATATGAAAAAAGTAAAGAAATACTTGTGCATTCTGCCGGGGCTTTCCCGGAATAGGGGGTTGAAAAAGTGAGGAATAATGTTATAATAGAACCCGTCTAACCATTTTACCCGGAAGCGGGCACCGGCTGCACAAACCGGCGGGACCCTGGGGAAGGAGTATTTCTGGATGAAAATCCGTTCCATGTTATATTCGCACTGGCTGCGCAGGCCCAAGGCGCTGAGCCCGACAAAAACAATTGCAGTGGCGTTCGCAGTAATCATTCTGGCGGGAGCGCTGCTGCTGGATCTTCCGGCCGCATCCCGCAGCGGTGTGTCCTGCGGATTCCGGCCCGCCCTGTTCACCGCCACCTCCGCGACCTGCGTGACGGGGCTGGTGCTGTATGACACCTGGACCCAGTGGAGCGGCTTTGGCCAGGCGGTGATCCTGGGTTTGATCGAGATCGGCGGCCTGGGCTTCATGTCCGCCGCTGCGCTGGTGGTCTTTGTGCTGCGCAAGCGTATCGGCCTGAAGCAGCGCATGGTGATGGCCCAGGCCCTGAGCCTCAACGATATGGAGGGCGTGGTGCGGATTCAGAAAACCCTGCTGATCGGGAGCCTCTCCATCGAGGCCATTGGCGCGTTGATCCTGACCGTTCGGTTTTGGCCGGAGTACGGCTTTGTGACCGCGCTGAAATGGGGTGTGTTTCACTCCGTTTCCGCTTTCTGCAACGCGGGCTTTGACATTCTCGGCTCCATCGCCCCGGGGGGGAGCATGATCCCCTTCCAGAACGACCCGACTGTACTGCTGACGCTGTGCGCGTTGATCGTGGTGGGCGGTTTGGGCTTCCTGGTCTGGCAGGAGATCTGGGAGAAGCGGCGTTTCCGGAAGCTCAGTGTGTATGCCCGGCTGGTACTGGTAGCGACCCTGGCGCTGATCCTGACCGGATGGGTCGTGACCTGCCTGCTGGAGTGGAACAATCCTGATACCCTGGGGGCCATGAACTGGTGGCAGAAGCTGCTGAACGGACTGTTCCAGTCGGTGACGCTGCGTACCGCCGGGTTCGCGGCCGTCGATCAGGGTAAGCTGACCGGAGCCGGGAAGGGCTTCTCCATGGTGCTGATGCTGATCGGCGGCTCCTCCGGCTCCACGGCGGGCGGCCTGAAAACCGTTACCTTCTTCGTGCTGGTGCTGTTCGCCTGGGCCCGGGCCCGGGGCAGAAGCAGCGTGTGCGTTTTCAGCAGAACCGTACCCCAGAGTCAGGTGCTGGATGCCATGACCATTGCCATGCTGATGACTGCCCTGGCTGTATTCGGCGGAGTTTTCATCAGCGCCACTTCTCCCATCGGCTTTACCGACGCGCTGTTTGAGGCTGTGTCCGCGCTGGGAACGGTGGGCCTTTCCGCCGGGGCTACAGGGAGCCTCAGCATACCCGCGCAGATTCTGATTATTATATATATGTATTTTGGCAGGGTGGGCGTGCTGACCATCAGCCTTGGCTTCCTCATGGGAGACCGGGCCCAGGAGCGGTTCCACTATGCGGAAACCAGTCTGCTGATCGGATAATGAGGAGGAACATATGAAATCTTACATGGTTATCGGCCTGGGCCTGTTTGGCGAGTCGCTGGCCCGGGAGCTGTGCGCCCTGGGGGCCGAGGTTCTGGCAATGGATCTGCGCCAGGAGCTGGTGCAGCAGATTGCCAACGATGTGACCCATGCCGTAGTAGGCGACGGCCAGGACAAGGATGTGCTGAAAGCCCTGGGGGCCAGAAATTTTGACTGCGCCATTGTGGCCATCGGCGGTGATCTGGCGGCCTCTGTGCTGACGGTAATGAATCTGCAGGAGCTGGGCGTATCCCAGATCGTGTGCAAGGCCCACGACGAGACCCACCGCCGGGTTCTGGAGCGGTTGGGAGCCAACCGGGTGCTGATTCCCGAACAGGAGCACGCCAAGCGTTTTGCCAGAAGCCTGGTGCGCCACAATGTGCTGGACTATATCGAGCTTTCCGAGGAGTACGGCATTCTGGATATTCCTGCCCCGGAAAGCTGGATCGGCAAGACCCTGAAGGAGCTGAACGTCCGGGCAAAATTGGGCGTGAACATCATCGCCGTGGAAAGCGGCAAAAAGACCAACGTATCTCCCGCGGCGGACTACCGGATCCGGGAAGGGGATATTATGGTGGTGTTGGGAGATAACTACGCTCTGGAGACGGTGCAGAAGCTATGACCGGGGAGTACATTACCTCCCGGAAGAATCCGCTGATCCAGCAGGTTCGAAGGCTTCTGTCCTCCCGGAAGGCCCGGGAGGAAGCGGGGCTTTTTGTGGGCGACGGAACCAAGCTCCTGGAGGAGGCGGCGCGCTACTGCCCGGGGCTGAAAACCGTCATCCTGTCCGGGGACACCCAGGCCTGTATTCCGGATTCGGTGCGCGTGGTTCGGGTGAGCGAGGATGTAATGGAGTCCGTTTCTCCCATGGCCAGTCCCCAGGGGGCGCTGTTCCTGTGTGAATTGCCCCCGGAGCGGCCCTTTGTTCCCCAGGGCGGGATGCTGCTTCTGGACGGAATTCAGGACCCCGGGAATCTGGGAACCATCCTGCGGACGGCGGATGCCCTGGATATTCCCGTGGCACTTCTGGAGGGCTGCGCGGATCCCTTCAGTCACAAGGTTGTGCGCGCCAGCATGGGCGCGGTATTCCGCCGGGAGGTGATCCGCACCTCCTGGGAACAGGCTTTGCCCGCCTGCCGGGAAAAGGGGATTCCCATTGGCGTTACCGCGCTGAGCGAACGCTCGGGGGACATCCGGCGGTCTGCATTGGGTACTATGGCAGTGGTCATCGGAAGCGAAGGCCAGGGGGTACGGCAGGAAATCCTTCAAAGCGCGGACGCGGAGATGATCATTCCCATGAACCCTCACTGTGAGTCTCTGAACGCCGCCGTTGCTGCGGCCATTGTTATGTGGGAAATGGCAAGGGGATAATATAGGCGAGGAGTTGTAGACAGAAAACGCGGAGCGGCAAATTGGTGTTTGATAAATAATGCTGTCATTGCGAGACCAGTGCGCACACTGGTCGTGGCAATCCCCCGGTTGAGTGGAACCCGGTACGATTACCACCAAAAATCGCGGCGAGTTCCACTCTTTCAGGTACTATTCGGTACATTTCCCCTCTAACCGGGGGATTGCCACACCACTTAAGCGGACTGGTTCGCAATGACAGATAATTGTGGACGCGAAGCGACAAACACCAATTTGTCTGTCGGTATACTTGACGAAAACAGAGAATAGAGAGGATGACGAATATGCGCCTGTATTGGATTTGGTTCGCGCATCACCCGGAGTTAACCGACAGGGAACGGGCCAGACTTTTGGAGCATTTTCGCGATCCGGAGGAAATCTTCTATGCGGAAGGGAAAAGGGACATTCCCAAGGAGCTGGAAGGGCTTGTTTGTAAGGCCCTGAGCAGCCGGGATCTGACCCAGGCAGAGCAAATCCTGGAACGCTGTGCCCGGGAGGAAATCGACATTCTCGTGTTCGATCAGAAGGAATATCCTCAAAGACTCAAGAACATTCCCGATCCGCCCATGGTACTCTATTGCAAAGGGACCCTGCCTCCGGTGGATCGGCTTCCTGTTATCGGAATCGTAGGTACCCGCAAGGCATCGGCCTACGGGCTGAATGTGGCCAGAAAAATGGGCTTCCAGATCGCCCGCTGCGGCGCGACTGTGGTCTCCGGGCTGGCATCAGGCATTGACGCCATGGCCATGCGGGGTGCGCTGGCCGGGGACGGGATGGTGATCGGGGTGCTGGGCTGCGGCGTGGAGCAGGTTTACCCCAAGTCCAACCGCGCCCTTTTTGAGGATACGGAGCGGTTCGGCTGCATCCTTAGCGAGTTTATGCCTGGAACACCCCCGTATAAGTGGAACTTTCCCAGGAGAAACCGAATCATCAGCGGCCTAAGCTGCGGGGTTCTTGTCGTGGAGGCTCCTGAGATCAGCGGCTCCCTGATCACCGCGCGTCAGGCCGCAGAGCAGGGAAGGGACGTGTTCGTGGTTCCCGGAAACGTGGATGTGCCCGGTTTTGCAGGCAGCTACCGGCTGCTCAGAGACGGCGCAACCCCCGTAAGCTGCGGGTGGGATGTGGTCAGCGAGTACGCTACCTGGTTCCCGGACCACATCCGGAAGGATATGTCGGAAATGCCGGGCAGCGCCGGAGGTTCCCAGAGGGAAAGCGTTCCCGTCAGGGTGGCCCAGCAGGCGGCTTCACCGGTTCCGGCTTCTGCATTTTCCGGGGAAACCGACAAAAAAGACATTGACAAGGAGCCCTCCGGGCTTTATAGTGACGTAAACAAACAGATGCCAAAGCTCACTGCCGATGAAAGGCAAATCGCGGATGCCCTGAAGGATGGGCCGAGGCTTGTGGATGATGTGATTGCCGAAACCGGGCTGTCAACCGGCAAAATGCTGGCGGGGATGACTATGCTGGAGCTGAAGGGCCTCCTGAAACGCCTGCCCGGCAAGCGCATTGTTTTGAATTAACCGAAACGGAGAAATAGCATGGGAAATCACTATCTGGTCATTGTGGAGTCGCCCTCAAAAGCAAAGACCATCGGAAAATATCTGGGCAATGACTACACGGTAAAGGCCAGCATGGGCCATCTTCGTGATCTGCCCAAAAGCAAGATGGGGGTGGATCTGGAGCATGACTTCACTCCCCAGTACCAGCCGGTGCGGGGAAAGGAAGAGCTGATCAAAGAACTGAAAAAAGCGGCATCCCAGGCCGACACCGTCTATCTTGCCACCGACCCTGACCGGGAGGGGGAGGCCATTTCCTGGCACCTGAAGGAGCTGCTGAACCTGCCCGATGAGAAAACCCACCGGGTGACCTTTAACGAGATCACCAGGAAGGTGGTGCAGGATTCCATTGCCCATCCCAGGGATATCGACTACAATCTGGTGGATGCACAGCAGGCACGGCGGATCCTGGATCGGATCGTGGGCTATGAGCTGTCACCGCTGCTGTGGAAGAAGGTTCGCCGGGGACTGTCTGCCGGACGGGTGCAGAGCGTTGCCACCCGGATGGTGGTGGACCGGGAAAATGAAATCCGGGCTTTCCAGCCAAGGGAATACTGGTCGCTGGATGTAACCTTAAACCGGGTGGGAAAACCCGGCAGCTTCGTCGCCCACTACTACGGAGAGGACAAAAAGCGGGAGCTGGCCAATGAGACGGAGACCCAGGCGGTGATTGACGACATTACCGGCAGGGAGTTTACCGTGACCAATGTGAAAAAGGCGGAGAAGAAGCGCTCCTCTGCGCCCCCCTTTACGACCTCCACCTTACAGCAGGAGGCATCCCGGAAGCTGAACATGACCCCCAAGAAAACCATGATGGTGGCTCAGCAGCTTTACGAGGGCGTGGACGTGGAGGGCGAGGGTACGCTGGGTCTCATTACCTATATGCGTACCGACTCCCTGCGCTTATCTGACGAGGCCATGGCCGCCGCGGCGGATTTTATCCGCGCCCGCTACGGAGAGAGTTACTATTACGGAAAATTCCACGTGTACAAGACCAAGGCCGGAGCCCAGGATGCCCACGAGGCCATCCGGCCCACCCATGTGGAGCTGGACCCGGATGCCATCCGCCACAGCCTGACACCGGACCAGTATAAGCTCTACAAGCTGATCTGGAGCCGGTTCCTGGCCTCCCAGATGGCAAACGCCGTATTTGACACCGTATCCATCGACACGGATTGCATGGGCCACCGGTTCCGCTCCAGCCACCAGAGTATGCGCTTTGCCGGATTCATCGCGGTCTATGAAGAGGGCCGGGACGATGAGGCGGAGGCGGTTGGTTCCCCGCTGCCGGATCTGCAGGTGGGGGAAAAGGCGTTTCCCGCCAAAATTGGGAAGGAGCAGCATTTCACCCAGCCCCCGGCCCGCTACACCGAGGCTACCCTGGTCAAGGCCATGGAGGAAAAGGGCGTCGGACGCCCCTCCACCTATGCCGCCACGATTTCCACCATTGAGGACCGGGAATATGTGGAGAAGCAGGACAAGCGGCTCTCCCCCACGCCCCTGGGCGAAATTGTGACCGGATTGATGGTGGAGCGGTTCAAGGACATCATCGATGTGGAATTTACCGCCAACATGGAGTCCCGCTTAGACGCGGTGGAGGAGGGCAAACAGCACTGGAAGGATTTGCTTGCCGATTTCTATAAGGGCTTCAGCCAGGAGATGAAGGAGGCCGAGGAGGCCCTGGAGGGCGTCCGGCTGAAGGTTCCCGAGGAGGAGACCGAGGAAATCTGCGAGCTATGCGGGCGGAAAATGGTCATCAAAATGGGCCGGTTCGGAAAATTCCTGGCCTGTCCCGGCTTCCCGGAGTGCAGGAATACAAAGCCTCTGGTGGAGCGGATGCCGGGCCGGTGCCCCAAGTGCGGCAGCGGGATGCTGAAACGCAAATCCAAGCGGGGATATGCCTACTATGCCTGTGAAAAGGGTGTGGAGTGCGGCTTTATGACCTGGGATGTCCCCACGGCGGAGGACTGCCCGGAGTGCGGGCAGACCCTGTTCAAAAGATCCGGCAAGGGCAGGATGAAGCCTTTCTGCGTCAACGAGCACTGCTCCCGGTTCCTGCCGGAGGATCAGCGGGGCTATTACAAGAAAAAGACCACCCAGGAGGGCGCAGAGGGGGAACCCGCCGGAGAGCCCGCCGGACAAAGCCCAAAATCCGCCGCAGGGGAGAAGGCAACCGGAAAAAAGACCGCTGCGAAGAAGTCGACGGCTAAGAAGGCAACGGCGAAAAAGACCACTGAAAAAAAGCCCGCAGCGAAAAAGACAGCGAAAAAGTCCGGGGAGGTCTGAACCATGGAGGTTAAGGTAATCGGCGCGGGGCTGGCAGGCTCCGAAGCCGCGTGGCAGCTGGCCCAGCGGGGCTTTGCGGTCACGATCTATGAAATGAAACCCCGGAAAATGACTCCCGCACATCATTCCGAAGATTTTGCGGAGCTGGTTTGCTCCAACTCCCTGCGGGGGGACCGGCTGGAGAACGCGGTGGGCCTGCTCAAGGAGGAGCTTCGCCGCTGCGGGAGCCTGATCCTTCAGTGTGCCGACGCCACCCGTGTGGAAGCGGGCGGATGTCTCGCGGTGGACCGGGGGGGCTTCTCCCGAATGGTGACGGAGAGAATCCGCAGCCATCCCGGCATCACGGTGGTGTCCGAAGAGGTGACCGAAGTTCCCCGGGGGCCGGTGATCGTGGCCACGGGGCCCCTGACCTCTGAGCCCATGTCCCGGGCCATCGGAGAATACTTCGGTCAGGACTATCTCCATTTCTTCGACGCGGCCGCGCCTCTGGTGACGGCGGAGTCCATAGACATGGAGCTCGCCTGGTGGCAGTCGAGGTATGACCGGGGAACTCCGGACTACATCAACTGCGCCCTGAACCGGGAGGAATACGAGGCCTTTGTCCGGGAACTGACCACCGCCCAGGAGGCGGAGGTTCACGGCTTTGAGGATGCCAATGTATTTGAAGGCTGTATGCCCGTGGAGGTCATGGCCCGCAGAGGCTTCGAAACTTTGCGCTATGGCCCTCTGAAGCCCGTTGGGCTCCGGGACCCCAGAACCGGGGGAGAGCCCTATGCCGTGGTGCAGCTGCGGCAGGACAACGCGGAAAAAACGGTATTCAACATGGTGGGCTTCCAGACCCACCTGAAATTCGGGGAGCAGAAGCGGGTTTTCTCCATGATTCCCGCCCTGAGGGAGGCGGAGTTCGTCCGCTACGGGGTGATGCACCGCAACACCTTCCTCCAGAGCCCCAAGCTGCTGGATCGGTTCTATGCTGACCGCCGGGACCCGACGGTGGCTTTTGCCGGGCAGATGACCGGGGTGGAGGGGTATGTGGAATCCACCGCCTCGGGCTTTTTGGCTGCCGTGGCCATGGCGGCCAGACTTTCGGGAAAGGAACCGCCTGATTTCCCCAGGGAAACCGCCATCGGCGCCCTGGGGCTGTATGTCAGTGACCGGACTGTGGAGAACTTCCAGCCTATGAATGTGAATTTCAGCATTATTTCCCCGCTGGAGAAGCAGATTCGCAAAAAAGCAGAAAAAAATCTGGCAATTGCCAACCGTTCCCTGGAAATCATCGACGGACTGGCTGCCGCAGGGATCTAAAGAAAGAGGTGGCACAATGAGGATTATTCTGGACGCCATGGGCGGAGATCTTGCCCCTGAGGCCCCCGTACTGGGCGCGCTGGAGGCGGCGAATGCATACGGTATGGAGATCACCCTGGTTGGCCGGGGGGAGGAGATCCTGGAGGTGCTGGGTCAGCACGGCATCCAGGACCTGCCCGAGGGCGTGGAGATCGCCAATGCCGACGATGTTGTGGATATGCACGACGACCCCGGCTCCGTAATCCATAAGCGGAAGAATTCCTCCATGGTGGTGGGCCTGAAAATGCTGGCCCAGGGCCAGGGGGACGCCTTTGTGTCCGCGGGCTCCACCGGAGCGCTGCTCACCGGGGCCACCCTGCTGGTCAAGCGGATCAAGGGAATCCGCCGGGCGGCCATGGGCCCCGCCGTGCCCAACAAGGCGGGAGGCAAGACCGTCATCGTTGACTGCGGCGCCAATGCTGAATGTACGCCGGAGTTTTTGCTTCAGTTCGGCCTGGTGGGCTCCGCCTACGCAAGCCATCAGCTGGGGGTGAAGAACCCTAAAGTGGGTCTGCTGAATATCGGAACCGAGGACAGCAAGGGGACAGCTTTGCAGAAGGATGCCTACGCGCTTCTTAAATCCGCCTCGGAGCAGGGGCTCCTGAACTTCGTGGGCAACGTGGAGGCCCGGGACGTGCCCCTGGGGGTTGTGGATGTGGTGGTATGCGACGGCTTCTCCGGAAACGTACTGCTTAAGACCATAGAGGGCACCGCCATGTTCATGGGCAGCCTGATGAAAAAAATGTTCTACAGGAACCTGCTCACCAAGGTGGGCGGCCTGCTTTGCAAGAGTGAGGTCAGCAAGATCAAGGGCCTTATGGACTACCGCACCATTGGGGGTACCCAGTTCCTGGGCATCCGCAAGCCGGTAATCAAGGCGCACGGTTCCTCCGACGCCCTGGCCTTCCGCAACGCCCTGAAGCAGGCGGCGGATGCGGCCCAGGAGGATTTTACCTCGGAGTTGGAAAGGGCCCTGCAGAAGCTGGCTCCGGAAAAGGAGAACGTGCATGATTAAGGATCTGGAAACGGCCCTGGGCTACCGGTTCTCCAACATCACCCTGCTCCAGAATGCACTGACCCACTCGTCTTATGCCAACGAGCGCTGGCACAACAGTTTGCTCAGCAATGAGCGGCTGGAGTTTTTGGGAGACAGCGTACTGGGAATGCTGGTGGCGGATTACCTGTACCGCAGCTTCCCGGATCGCACGGAGGGGGAGCTGACCCGGATGCGGGCGGATATGGTCTGCGAGAAAACCCTGGCGGATGTTGCCAACGGCATCGGGCTGGGGAACCATCTACTGCTGGGCCACGGTGAGGAGCGTTTCGGAGGAAGATGCCGGGATTCCATTCTGGCGGACGCCATGGAGTCGGTGATCGCCGCCTGCTTCCTGGACGGAGGCCTCTCCGCCGCGCTGGGGATTGTGCGCAGATTTATCCTGGTGAAGGTGCCTGTGTCCAAGCTCCACAATGTGGACTATAAGACCCTGCTTCAGGAGTTGGTTCAGCAGAAGAAGAATCAGATTTTGAACTATGAGCTGATAGGGGAATCCGGCCCGGATCACGACAAGCGATTCGATGTGGAGGTCAGTCTGAACGGCTCAGTGGTTGGCACCGGCTTTGGCACCAGCAAGAAGCGGGCCGAACAGGAAGCCGCCCGGGCGGCCATTGACGCGCTGTTTCCCGGTACGCTGAAATAGTCAGACGATCTGTTTCCGCGGGCTTCCTTGACAGATAATTCCGAATAGTGTATAATCTGCAAGTGTGTCTGCCCCGGCAGAGAGACTGGTATGGAAGGATCGGTTCGTGTGGATTTGAACGAGAAATTACAGGAAGTTTGCAGACAGTTTAAAATAGAGGATACCTATGTTGGCTATGAAACGGTTCAGATGGGAAATGTGAACCGAACCTATAAAGTGAATTTCCTTCTGCGGGACGGGAACCCGAAATCCTTCCTGGTGCAGAACGTCAATACCTATGCTTTCCGGGATCCGGTTGGGCTTATGGAAAACATCGATAAGGTCACGGAGCACATTCGCGCCAAGTGCCCGGGCAAGACCGCGCTGCACTTTCACCATACCCACGACCGGAAAACCTACCTGATTGACGGGGAGAATTTCTGGCGGATGACCAATTACATCGACTCCGTCACCTATAACGCCGTGAAGGACCCCCAGGTTCTGTGTAACGCGGGCAAGGCCTTCGGAGAATTTCAGATGCAGCTGGCGGATTTTGATATCCGGCTGCTGCACGAAACCATTCCCGGATTCCACAACACCCGCCAGCGTTATGAAAAACTGGCAAAAGCGGTGGAGGAGAATGCCGCGGGTCGCCTGAACCAGGTTCAGGAGGAGCTGAGGTATCTGACAGAGATTCAGGATTTGGCCTGCACGCTGACAGATATGTACTCCCGGGGGGAGCTTCCCCTGCGGGTGACCCATAATGATACCAAAATCAACAATGTCCTCTTCGATTCCAGGGACAATTCCGCTCTGGTGGTCATTGACTTGGACACGGTGATGCCCGGCCTCATCGGCCACGACTTCGGCGATGCCATCCGCTTCGCTGCCAACTATGTGGAGGAGGATTGCCCGGAGTATGACAGGGCTGGGGTGAATCTGGAGATGTTCCGAACCTTCGCCCAGGGCTTCCTTTCTCAGACCGCCGGAACGCTGACGGAAAATGAAATCCGGACGCTGGGCATGAGCTGCTTCTGCCTGACGGCGGAGCTTGCCGTCCGGTTCCTGGACGATTACATCCGGGGGGACCCCTATTTCAAAATTCAGTATCCTGAGCACAATCTGGTCAGAACCCGGTGCCAGATTGCCCTGGCAAAGGATATGCTGCGCAAAATGGATCAGATGGATGCCATCGTCCGCGGCTGCCTTTAAATCAATACACCGCAAGAACACGCCCAAGGTTCTTGCGGTGTTTTTATCCAAACGCAAGCTTGCTTTCAAGTCCGGCGGCTGGTATATTAGAGTTTACATATCGGACTTACGCAGCAGCCCGACAAATTGGTGTTTGTCGAATAAACGCTGTCATTGCGAGACCAGTGTGCGCACTGGTCTCGCAATGACAGCAAGTATTCGACAAACACCAATTTGCCGTACGGCTGTGCAAAGTCTCTGTGCACCGCGTTCCTCGTTTTCCGGCTCTTTACAGTAAATTTACAGTTTCGTCACGTTTGACCATTGCATTCCCCGGCCAATGTTTTACAATAGAGTTGTAATTATAATCGTTTGACACTGCGGCGAAATATGCTTTGCGGCGTGATTCCGATATAGCAACAGGAGTGGACTATGAACAGCATCAAATCCGAAAGCTTCATTGACAGGCTTGCCGCGTTTCTTGTGGACAAGCGAAATCTGATCTTCCTACTGTACATATTTGCTTTTATTTTCTGTATCTTTTCCCGAGGCTGGGTGAAGGTCGAGAACGATGTGACCGTTTATCTCCCAGAGGATACCGAGACCCGCCAGGGGCTGGTGGCCATGAGCGAGAATTTTACCACCAACGGTTCTGCCCAGATCATGGTGTCCAACGTTTCCCTGGAAACCGCTCAGACGCTGGCCGATGAGCTGGCCGGAATCGAGGGACTGAGCATGGTGACCTTTGATGATACCCAGGATCATTATCGGGATGCCTCCGCACTATATGACATTACTTTCAGCGGCGAGTCCACGGATCCCGTCTGCGTGCAGGCTCAGACGGAAATCGAAGAGCTCCTGACGGGCTATGACGCCTCCATCTATTCCACGGTGGGCTACGACGAGAACGCCATGCTTCGGCAGGAAATGACCACGATCCTGATCGTTGCGGTTATCATCATCATCGCGGTGCTGGTGATGACCAGCCGTGCCTACATGGAGGTACCGGTGCTGCTGATGACCTTCGGCGCGGCGGCATTGCTGAATATGGGCACCAATTTTCTCTGCGGCAAAATCAGCTTTATATCCGATTCCATCGCCGTGGTGCTGCAGCTGGCCCTGGCCATTGACTACGCCATCATTCTGTGCCACCGGTTCTCCGACGAGCACGAAACCAAAAATGCCCGGGACGCGGCGGTGGATGCCCTGAGCAAGGCCATTCCGGAAATCAGCGCGTCATCGCTGACCACGGTCAGCGGCCTGGCTGCCCTGGCCTTTATGAAATTTACCGTTGGACTGGATATGGCCATGGTGCTTATCAAGGCAATCCTGCTGAGCCTTTTGTCCGTGTTCACGCTGATGCCGGGGCTGCTTGTACTGTTCAGTCCTCTGATTGACAAGACCCGCCACAGAAAGCTGCTTCCCAACATCAGCTTCGCGGGAAAATTCGCGGTGAAAACCCGCCGCGTGATACCGCCCCTGTTCCTTCTGGTGTTGGTGGGCGCCTTCATTCTCTCCAACCGGTGCCCGTACTCCTACTGCTATTATGATCTGCAGACAGCAAAAATGACCGAGCGGCAGACAGCCTATTTCAAAATCAAGGATACCTTCGGCGTCAACAACATGGTGGCTGTGGTGCTGCCCTCCGGAAATTACGAGGCGGAAAAGAAGATCGTCGGGGAGCTGAGGGACTGCCCCGAAGTCAAGTCCGTCATGGGCCTGTCCGCCACTGAGGCGATGGACGGTTATGTGCTGACCGATTCGCTGAATCCCAGAGAATTCTCGGAGCTTGTTGGGATGGACTATGAGGTGATTCAGCTGCTCTATGCCGCCTATGCCGCGGAGCACAACCAGGTCGGCAGCATTCTCGGCGGCCTGGACGAATATGAGATCCCGCTGTTTGATATGTTCATCTTCCTGAAGGACCAGTTGGAGGCCCATAACATCAGTCTCAGCGGCGACGATCAGCAGATGCTCGATCTGCTGTTTTCCCAGCTGGAGCTGGCCCAGTCCCAGCTTCAGAATGACCGGTACAGCCGGGTCGTGGTGACGCTGAACCTGCCCGAGGAGAGTGACGAGGCTTTTGCCTTCCTGGACCGGATGCATGAGATCATCGGAAGGTATTACGAGGGAGACTTTTACCTGGTGGGCAACACCACCAGCTCCCGGGACTTGGCGTCCTCCTTTGAAACGGACAATTTACTGATTTCCGTACTGTCCGCCTTCTTCGTGATTGTGGTGCTGCTGTTCACCTTCCAGTCGGCGGGACTGCCGGTGCTGCTGATCATCGTAATCCAGGGCAGTATCTGGATTAATTTCTCCTTCCCGACTCTTACGGGAACACCTCTGTATTTCCTGGGGTATCTGATCGTCCAGGCCATCCAGATGGGCGCGAATATTGACTATGCCATTGTGATTTCCAGCCACTACCAGGAGGAAAAACGGAAAATGCCCCACAAGCAGGCGATTGTCCACGCTCTGAACGCGGCGTTCCCCACGGTGTTTACTTCGGGAACAATAATGGCCTCTGCGGGCTTCTTGATCGGCAATCTGACCGCTCAGCCCGTTGTTTGCACCATGGGCAACTGCATCGGAAGAGGGACGGTTATTTCCATGGTGCTGGTACTCTTTGTGCTTCCTTCGGTGCTGGTTCTGGGAGACTCCATTATCAACCGCACCAGCTTCAGGATCAAGGTTCCGGAGCCCGCGATCCGCAAGGCGGAGGGGGAAATCCATGTCCGGGGCCACATTCGCGGCTATGTCTGCGGCACGGTGAACGCCAGCATGGACGGTGTGATCCATGGCCAGATGGAGGCATCGGTTTCCTCGGGAGGGGAAATCCGGGAAGGAGGCGATGGCGATGAATAATCGGATTCTCAGTGCGCTGCTGTGCGCCCTGCTCCTGCTGTCGCTGGCCCTTCCGGTCTGCGCCCAGGAGGAAGGAGAACAGGAATACGAAACGGAAATCTACATCTCCTCCGTCAAGGACTTTCTGGGATTCGCCGAGAAATGCCGCCTGGACAGTTACAGCGAGGAGCTGAAGGTGACATTGCGGGCGGATCTGGACCTGGGGGATGCGGAGTTTGAGGGGGTGCCCATTTTCTCCGGAATTTTTGACGGGAACGGGCACACCATCCGGGGCTTTCAGATTACTGCCGACGGCTCCGCCAAGGGCCTGTTCCGGTACCTGACGCAGTCAGCCCAGGTGCAAAACCTGACCGTGGAGGCCCAAATTCATCCCGGCGGCAGACGGGCGGAAGTGGGCGGCATTGCGGGAAACAACAGTGGAACCATTTCCGGGTGTACTTTTCGGGGAAGCCTTTCCGGAGGCAGCTATGTGGGCGGCATCGCGGGAAGAAACACGGTTACCGGCACCATTGAGGACTGTTTGTCGGAAGGGACAATCCAGGGCGAGCATTTTGTGGGCGGCATTGCCGGTGAAAATGTGGGCGTCATTCGCCAGTGCCAAAACCGGGCGGGCATCAATACTACCGCCCAGCAGAACACCGTGGAGCTGTCCGACATCACCCTGGACTCCATCCGCAATTCGGAGTCCTCCGACACTGTGACGGATATCGGCGGTATCGCCGGAATCAGCACCGGAGTCATCCGCTCCTGCAGCAATGAGGAAACCGTGGGCTACCGGCAGATGGGCTACAACATCGGCGGCATCGCGGGAACCCAGTCCGGCTACCTTGCGGACTGTACAAATACGGCGGATGTATTCGGCCGCAAAGAGGTGGGCGGCATCGTGGGACAGATGGAGCCTACCTCCACCATAATTTATGTGGAGGACACCCTGCAGATTCTGCAGGAGCAGCTGAACGCCCTTTCCGGCCTGGTGGGCCGGGCTTCCGGAAACGCCCAGAGCAATGCCGGGAGCATTTACGGGCAGCTGGAAATTCTGCGGGATCAAACGGAGTCTGCAGCCTCCGCCCTGGACTCCCTGCTCCCCAGCGAGGAGAACCCGGGCTTGCCCGACGCGGATGCAATTGCCGCGGCGCAGAACGCCCTGAACGCTTCTCTCAATGCCATGTCCGGAACCATCCAGGGAATTGCAGGGGCTGCCGGGAATGCCGTTTCCGGCCTCACCCGGGATCTGCGCGCCGTTCAGAGCCAGATGAGCGCCATGGGAGAGACCATTTCGCGGGCATCGGAGCATATGGGCGGCAGGATCGTGGATGTATCCGATGAGGATATGCCGGATCTTCTGCTGGGCAAACTGGAGCGCTGTACAAATACCGGAGCCGTGCTGGCTGACGGGAATGCGGGAGGCGTTGTCGGAGCCATGGCTCCGGAAAACGATATGGATCTGCTGGAGGATTGGGACGTGGAAGGCGAGGAATCCCTGAACTTCGAAAGCGAGGTTCGGGCTGTGGTGCTGTCCTGCTCCAATTCGGGAACCGTTACTGCCAAGAAGCTGAACGGCGGCGGAATCGTGGGCTGGCAGACGATGGGACTTGTAAAGCAGTGCGTCAATACCGGCGATTTGACCGAAGAACAGGCCGAATACATCGGCGGAATTACGGGCAGCAGCGCGGGCTATATCCGCCAGTGCAGCGCAAAGTGCTTCCTGGACGGCAAGGATTTTGTTGGCGGCATTGCCGGAAGTGCGGGAATCGTCTCGGACTGCCGCAGCATGGTGGGCATCCTGACGGACTGTGAGCGGACCGGCGGAATCCTGGGTTTCCGGAATCCGGCGGAAGTGGAAGAGGAGGATCCCCTTCGGGAAAACTACTACCTGGTTACCTCCCGGGATTACGGCGGCGTTGACGGAATCAGCTACGATGGGGCCGCCCAGCCGGCGGATCAAGAGACTTTCTTTGCCCTGGAGGGTATTCCGGAGGAGTTCCGGTGGGCGAAGGTGACCTTCGTCCGCGAGGACGGAACCGAAAGTGTCCGCCGCATCCGGGCGGGAGAGAACCTTTCCCCGGAGTATATTCCCGCGGTGCCAGAAAAAGAGGGCGCGGTGGGCTCCTGGCAGGATGTTGGCCCGATGGGCCTGGAGAATGTTTTCTTCGACCGGATCGTCCGGGCGGAGTATACCGCCCATCTCAGCGCCGTGGAGTCCGGGGAACTCCGGGACGGCAAACCCCTGATGCTGCTGGAGGGCTCCTTCCCAACGGACTGGACGCTGGAGCTTCGGGAGCCGGAGAATCCCGTGGCGCTGCCTGGGGATCGGACGCTGCTGGAGAGCCGGAGCTTTTCCGGCCCGGAAAACGGCTGCGTGACCAGGGGCAGATACCGGATGCCGGAGGGCCAGAACCCGGAACGGCTGGAGGTGTATGTGCGCGGAGCGGAGGGCGCCTGGAGAGCTGTGCCCTGCAGTGTGGACAAAAGCTATCTGGTATTCCCTCTGGAGGAGGGGGATGACGCGATCGCCGTGGTGCTGGCGCCGGAGCTGGAGCTGTCCTGGCGGTATTTCGCCGTTGGTATCGCCGGCTGCGCCGGACTGACCGCGGTGATGATCCTGGGAATCCGCAGGAAACGGAAATCCTCCCCGGGCCCGGAAGGAAAAAATGAGAATTCCTCTGCGACATAATCCCAAACGCGTATCCGCATGACACTGTTCACTCTGTGAATATCCAGAAGGAGAGCCTGCCGACCCCGGCAGGCTCTCCTTTTGGAAACGCAAAACTTTCCCTTGCCGTATGTGACAGAGTATGATATAATAAACTGAACTATGCGGACGAATAACAGGGAATCGGAGCGGAACGCGCGTGGATTCTACTTTTGAAAGCTGGATGTGAGCACAATGAAATCCATAAAATGGGGCAGCCCCAATACATCGGCAGTCGCGAAGGTGACACTGATCGTGCTGATGGATATTCTGGCAACCATTGCCTCTTTTTTCTTTGGCCTTTGGATGCGGTTTGACTTTGTTTTTGCGGACATTTCCCATGTTTTCCTGGAGAACTTCGGACACTACATTGGCCTGTGGTGTGCCATCACCATAGCGGTATTTGTGCTTTTCCGCCTGTACAACAGCATCTGGGTTTTTGTCAGTACGCCGGAGGTGTTCCGGATTCTGGGCGCTTATTTCGTTCTGGGGATCGTGGGGGTGATGGGTTTCCATTTTTATGGGGTGGTTCTTCCCCGAGGAAGCTGCCTGATCGGGTTCGTACTCAGTTTCTGCTGCACCGTGGGAATCCGGTTTTCCTACCGCCTGATCCGCACGGCCCAGATCAAATTTGCCCATATGACCCATGCCTCCGGCCTGAAGAACATAATGATTATCGGCGCGGGAGACGCAGGTAGAACCATCGCCAATGAGTTCGTCAACAGTGAATATGTCCGGGACCATGTGGCCTGCGTCATTGACGACAACCCCTCGAAGCTCCATAAGCAGCTCTGCGGCGTCCCCATTGTGGGCGACCGTCATGCCATTCCGGAGATGGTGAAGCAGTACAGCATTGACAAAATTATTTTCGCCATTCCCAGCTGCTCCGCCAAGAGCCGGAAGGAGATCCTGGATATCTGCACCACCACCGGCTGCGAGGTGCAGATGCTTCCCGGAATCTACCAGATGGTCAACGGAGAGGTCAGCGTCAGCAAGCTGCGTAAGGTGGATCCTCAGGATTTGCTGGGGAGGGAGCCCATTCGGGTGAATATCGATGAGATTATCGGCTACATATCCGGGAAGGTGGTGCTGGTCACCGGAGGCGGCGGCTCCATCGGCAGCGAGCTCTGCCGTCAGATCGCCCGTGCCAACCCCAAGCAGCTGATTATTTTTGATATCTACGAGAACAATGCCTACGAAATCCAGATGGAACTGAACCGTACCCACCCGGAGCTGAATCTGGAGGTCCTGATCGGTTCCGTGAGAAACACCAGCCGGGTGGAACGGGTGATGCAGACCTACCGGCCGGAGCTGATCTTCCACGCGGCTGCCCACAAGCACGTCCCGCTGATGGAGGACAGTCCCAACGAAGCCATCAAGAACAATGTGCTGGGTACCTACAAGCTGGCCAAGGCCGCGGCGGAATACGGAGTGAAGCGGTTTGTGCTGATCTCCACCGACAAGGCCGTGAATCCCACTAACATCATGGGCGCATCCAAGCGGCTGTGCGAAATGGTGGTGCAGATGATGAACCGGCAGTCCGACACGGAGTTCGTAGCGGTGCGCTTCGGCAACGTGCTGGGCAGCAACGGCAGCGTGATCCCTCTTTTCAAAAAGCAGATTGAGGCCGGCGGCCCGGTTACCGTGACCCATCCCGACATCATCCGCTACTTTATGACCATCCCCGAGGCGGTGAGCCTGGTGCTGCAGGCTGGGGCCTATGCCAAGGGCGGCGAAATCTTTGTGCTGGACATGGGCGAGCCGGTGAAAATTGACACCATGGCCAGAAATATGATCCGTCTTTCCGGCTTTGAGCCGGATGTGGATATTCAGATTCAGTATACCGGGCTTCGCCCCGGGGAGAAGCTCTATGAGGAGCTGCTGATGAAGGAGGAGGGCCTCCAGGAGACGGCAAACCAGCAGATCCACATTGGAAAGCCTATTGTAATGGACGACGACCTGTTCAAGGGACAGCTTGCTCTGCTGGACGAGGCGTGCCGGGTGGAGACTGCCGATATGAAGAAAATCGTGTCGGAGATCATCCCCACCTATGTGCCCGGGGGCAAGGGAGACGGCTGCCCGGCGGGTGCGGGGAGGAGAAACGCATGAATTATCTGATTGTTGCGGCCCATCCGGACGATGAGGTTCTGGGGGCAGGAGCATTGATGTACGTCAAGTCCCGCAAGGGAGACCGGGTGGATGTGTGCATTCTGTCCGGCGGTGCGGAGGTCCGGCACCTGCGGCCTGGGGACGCGGAACTGGAGTCGGATATTGCCGGCAGCGCAGGCGTGCTGGGGGTTCATTCTCTGGTGAAGGGGAGTTTTCCCAATATTCAGCTGAACACGGTGCCCCATCTGAAGCTGGTGCAGTTCATCGAGGAGTCCATCCACCGGTGCCAGCCGGATGTGGTGATTACCCACCATCCCAGCGACACCAACAATGACCATCTGCATACCTCCCTTGCCTGTCAGGCGGCCATCCGGCTGTTCCAGAGAAGGCCGGAGGAGCGGCCCCTGCGGGAGCTGTGGTATATGGAGGTTCCCTCCGCCACGGAGTGGAGCGTGAACCAGGCCATGCAGGGCTTTACGCCCAACACCTTTGTGGAGGTGGGGGAGGAAGGGGTGGACGCCAAGATCCGGGCACTTTCCCAATACCGGGACGTGATGCGGCCCTATCCCCATCCCAGAAGCCCGGAGACATTAAAGGGGCTCGCAGCCTGCCGGGGAAGCCAGGCGGGACTTTGCTACGCGGAGGCTTTCCAGTGCGTATTCCGCAGAGAACCGGAGGATCGTTGACATGAAAATGGCGTTTACCACCTGTGTGCAGCTGGGAAGAAGCTGCATCGAAGAGGTGCTCCGCATCGGAGGCCACTTTGACCTGTTCATCACACTAAAGGACGATCAAGCGAAAAACAAATCCGGGAGGATTTACCTGGACGACTTGGCGGAGCAGGAGCACACCCCGCTGCTGAAGGTTCGGCATATCAACGACCCGGAAGTGATCGCGGCGCTGAAGGAGCATGAGATTGATTGGCTCTTCATCATCGGCTGGTCCCAGATCGCGGGGAAAGAGGTGCTTGCCGCGCCCAGACAGGGGATTATCGGAATGCATCCAACGCTGCTTCCCCTGGGACGGGGCCGGGCGGCCATTCCCTGGGCCATCCTCAAGGGCCTGAAGGAGACCGGCGTCACCATGTTCAAAATGGACGAGGGCGTGGACACCGGGGACATCATCGCCCAGGGGCGGATCCCGCTTCACGAAGGGATTACAGCAACCGAGCTCTATGAGCTGGTGGACAAAATGCACGTCTCCCTAATGGGAAGCTGCTGGCGGGAGCTGGCCGAGGGAACCGTCACCCTGCGGCATCAGGATGAAAGTAAGGCTACCATTTGGCCCGGCAGGAAGCCGGAGGACGGCGAAATCACCTCTGCAATGACCATGGAAGAGGCGGATCGGATGGTGCGGGCGGTGACCCACCCCTATCCCGGCGCATTCTGGCGGGGAGCAGATGGCACCCTTCGGATCTGGTCGGCCCGGATTTCGAAGGATAATGGGCTGATCCCGCTGAAGGACGGATTCCTGGAGCCCATCCAATTTGACAGAGAGGATTGAATCCCCATGACGAGGAAGCTGCAGCTTGCCGTGAAGCGTTGCTTTGATATCCTGGTTTCCCTTTTGGTTCTGGTGCCTTTTTTGCCGGTATGGGCGGTGATCGCGCTGCTCATCAAGCTGACATCCCCCGGCCCGGTGTTCTTTTTGCAGGATCGGCCCGGGAAGGACGCGAAGATTTTTAAGGTGTATAAATTCCGCACCATGCGCCCCGGTTCCGAGAAGATGGTGAAGGGCGTGGAGGTTATGCGTGACGACGACCGGGTGACCTCTATCGGAAGGTTCCTCCGGCGGAGTAAATTGGACGAGATTCCCCAGTGCCTGAATGTGCTGAAAGGGCAGATGAGTCTCATCGGCCCCAGGCCGGAGCGGGTGGCGTCCCTGGAGGATTATGACGAGGAGATTTCCAAGCGGCTGAGGATGCTTCCCGGTATGACGGGTCTGGCCCAGGTCAGTGGAAACATCTACCTGGATTTACAGCAGCGGTATCAGCTGGATGTGTACTATGTGGAGCATTACAGCCTGTGGCTGGACATCCGGATTCTGGCCCGTACTGTAGGAGTTGTTCTGCTGGGGGAGGAGCATTATCTGGGAAAGCCCCTGGTTTCGATTCCCGCCAACGGGGAAGCAAGAGAAGAAGCCTAAAAAACGCGGAGGAAAGCCAATGAATGTGCTGGTGGTGTGTCAGTACTATTACCCGGAGCCCTTCCGGCTGCCGGATATCTGCCGGGCGCTGGTGGAAAAGGGCCATGGGGTGACGGTGGTCACGGGAACCCCCAACTACCCCGAGGGGGTCGTCTACCCTGGTTATGAAAAAGGAGCCAGGGCAGATGAGCTCCTGGACGGCGTTCGGGTGCACAGATGTCCCACCGTCCCCAGAAAAAAAGGGGCTTTCTACCGTTTTTTGAATTATTATAGCTTCGTGGTGTCCTCCTGGTGGTACCTGCACCGGTGCCGGGAGGAATTCGATGTGGTGTTCGTCAACCAGCTTTCCCCGGTGATGATGGCCGAGGCGGGGCTGGCCTGGGCAAAGCGGCATGGGAAAAGGAGCGTGCTCTACTGCCTGGATCTTTGGCCTGAAAGCCTGCTGCTGGGGGGCGTCCGAAAGGGTTCCGCGCTGTACAGGTTGTTTTTGGGAATTTCCAGGAGGATCTACCGGCGGGCAGACCGGCTGCTGGTTTCCTCCCAGGGGTTTTTGCCCTATTTTGAGGAGACCCTGGGCATGGATTCCGGGAAAATCCGGTATTTGCCCCAATATGCCGAGGAACTGTTCGGGGAGCTTCCCGCAGTGGAGAAGAAAGCGGACGGGGTGGATTTTCTGTTCGCCGGAAACGTGGGGAGCCTTCAGTCCGTGGAGACCATTGTGGAGGCGGCCAGGCTCCTGCAAACGGACAAGGGGATCCGCATCCACATTGTTGGCGGGGGTATTTCCCTGGACAAATGCAGGGAGCTGGCAAAGGGACTGGAGAACATCACCTTTTACGGCCGGAAAAAGCTGGAAGAGATGCCGGAGTTCTACGCCATGGCGGATGCTCTGCTGATTTCCCTGATCGATGATCCCGGAATGTCGGCCAATCTGCCGGGAAAGGTGCAGTCGTATCTGGCTGCGGGGAAGCCGGTGATTGCCTCTCTGAATGGGGAAACTGCCCGGGTGATCCGGGAGGCGGACTGCGGTCTGTGCAGCCCTGCGGAGGATGCCCAGGCTCTGGCCGCGATCCTTCGGGAAGCGGCTTCCAATGCCGGCGAACGGCTTCGCTGGGGTAAAAACGCCAGAGCTTATTATGAAAATCATTTCCGAAAGGAATCTTTTATAAATACCCTCACGGAGATCCTTAAGGATAATTGCAAGGAGTAAGGTACATGAAGAATGTTTTGATCGTGGGCGCCCACTATGATGATACGGAGCTGGGCGCGGGAGGAACCGCTGCCAAGCTGGCGGCAGAGGGGAAGAATGTATACAAGCTGACCCTGACGGACAATGTGACCCGGTTCGCACACATGAACATCCAGGTGGAGTACGAAACCAGCGTTCGCCAGAGCGCCCTGGCCTGTGAAGTTCTGGGGATTCACGAGATTACCGAGTTCAAGCCTGTGGAATGCACCAAGCTGGTGTACTCCACGGAGATGATGCAGCGCATTGAAAGCGTGATCTATCAGTACAAAATTGACACCGTGTTCATGCACTTTTCCCACGATATGAACCAGGATCACATTGAGGCGGCCAAGCTGTGCCTGACGGCTGCCCGCCACTGCGACAACATTTTCCAGTACCAGAGCAACGGTTATGTGCTGGATCAGGCTTACTATCCCACCTTCTTTGTGGATATTTCTCCCTATATTGAGAAAAAGATCAAGGCCCTGGAATGCTATGGTGAGGAGCACAACCGGTTCAACCGCCTGTTCCAGGTCAATGTGGAGCGCAATCATGTTTGGGGATACTCCAACAAGGTGGAGTACGCCGAGGGCTTCCTGCCCATCAAAATGGTGATGCGGTAAAGGAGGAAAGCGTATGGGACGCGTAGTCTTTGTTGCCTGTACCAATGTGGGTCAGGCCATGATCCGGGCTATCTGCGGTGATGAAAATATCCGCAGCCAGGTGGTGGGCATTGTGAACCTGAATGCCCGGCGCTCTTTGAGCAAGGCAAATTACTATTCCTATCTGGATATTGCGGAGGAATACCACATTCCGCTGCATTTCTGTGACAACGTCAATGATGAGGAAACGGCGCGGTGGATCGCGGACAGGAACCCCGATCTGCTGATTCAGACCGGCTGGTCCCAGAAGTTCCGGGAGCCGCTGCTGAAGCTGCCGAAATACGGCTGTATCGGCGAGCATCCCGCGCCGCTGCCCCGGGGTAGAGGCGCGGCCTGTGTCAATTGGGCCATCCTCACCGGGGAAACGGAGTGGGGGGATACCTTCTTCCATATGGTCAATGAATACGACCGGGGGGCGGTGTATGCCCAGGAGTTTTTTCCGATCCGCGAGTACGACAATGTGAAAACCGTCTATGACAAGGTGGCTGCCTGCTCGGCCAGGGTTATCCGGGAGCACATCGACGATTGGAGCGAGGGCATCTTCCGGGAGATCTCCCTGGACGAGTCCATTGCGACATACTATAAGAAGAGGACCCCTGCCGACGGCGTGTTTGATTTTTCCTTTGGCTGCAAGGCCCTCCACGACTTTATCCGGGCCCAGACCGAGCCCTATCCCGGGGCGTTCTTCTGGTACAAAGGGGAGAAAATCACGGTGCTTTCCTCCCGCATGGCCCATATGCAGAGCAAGGAAACTCCGGGAACGGTGCTGGGAACCACCCGGGACGGCGGCATTCAGGTGGTTTGCGGCGACGGTCAGGTGATCGAGCTGCTGCGTCTGCGCCGGGAGGACGGAACAAAGGCCTGGTTTGCCGAGGATTCCCGGTTCCTGGGAAATCTGATGGAGTAATCATAAAGGGGATAGGAACATGGATAATCTTTTTTCCGGAAAAACACTGCTGATTACCGGAGGCACCGGCTCCTTCGGCAACGCGGTGCTGAACCGTTTTTTGCAGACGGACATCGGGGAGATCCGCATTTTCTCCCGGGACGAGAAAAAGCAGGATGATATGCGCCACGAGTTCCAGGCGAGAATGCCCGAGGCAGCCGGAAAGATCAAGTTCTTCATCGGCGATGTCCGGGATCTGGCTTCCGTGAAGAACGCCATGCACGGTGTGGACTATATTTTCCACGCCGCTGCCTTAAAGCAGGTGCCTTCCTGCGAGTTCTTTCCCCTGGAAGCGGTGAAAACCAATGTCATCGGCACGGATAATGTGCTGACTGCCGCCATTGAGGCGGGGGTGAAGGCTGTGATCTGCCTGTCCACGGACAAGGCGGCTTACCCGGTCAACGCTATGGGCACCTCCAAGGCCATGATGGAGAAGGTCATTGTTGCCAAGAGTCGGACAGTGGCTCCGGAGAAAACCAAAATCTGCTGCACCCGCTACGGCAACGTCATGTGCAGCCGGGGCAGCGTGATTCCTCTGTGGATCGACCAGATCAAGGCGGGAAACCCCATCACCATCACGGAGCCCCGGATGACCCGGTTCATTATGAGCCTGGAGGAGGCGGTGGATCTGGTGTTGTTCGCCTTCCAAAACGGCGTCAGCGGGGATATTCTGGTGCAGAAGGCGCCCGCTTGCACCATCGAGACCCTGGCCAAGGCGGTGACAGGCCTGTTTGCGCCAGACCATGAGATCAAGGTCATCGGCATCCGCCACGGCGAGAAGATGTATGAGACTCTGCTGACCAATGAGGAATGCGCAAACGCCCTGGATCTGGGCAATTTCTACCGGGTTCCCTGCGACAAGCGGGATCTTAACTATGACAAGTATTTCCGGGAGGGCAATGTGGAGCGCAATGTCCTGACGGAGTTTAACAGCAACAACACCCGGCTCCTGAATGTGGAGGAGGTTCAGCAGAAGCTGCTGAGCCTGAGCTACATCCGGGAGGAACTGGCAAGCTGGAAACGGAAACACGGATAATTACCGGAGGTTCAAATGGATATTCTGATCACCGGAGCGGCGGGCTTCGTGGGGAGGAACCTCACCGCCGCACTGCAGGCCCTTCGGGACGGCAAGGATCGTACCCGCCCTGGGCTGACCATTGGGGAATTGTTCCTGTATGACAAGGATTCTCCCCGGGAACTGCTGGAGGAGGGGTGCCGAAGGGCGGATTTTGTATTCAACCTTGCCGGTGTGAACCGCCCCCAGAATCCCGAGGAGTTCATGCAGGGCAATTTCGGCTTTGCCTCCACGCTGCTCTCCACCCTGAAAAAATATGGGAACACCTGCCCGGTGATGCTTTCCTCCTCCATCCAGGCCACGCTTGTGGGCCGCTACGCCCAGGGGGAGTACGGCAGGAGCAAGAAGGCAGGGGAGGAGCTGTTCTTCTCTTATGGTGAGCAAACCCATGCGAAGGTGCTGGTGTACCGGTTCCCCAACCTCTTCGGCAAGTGGTGCCGCCCCAATTACAATTCCGTGGTGGCCACCTTCTGTCATAACTATGCCCATGATCTTCCTATCACCGTCAATGACCCAAAGGCGGAGCTGGAAATGCTTTACATTGATGATCTGGTGGAAGAGATGCTGGATGCCCTGGAGGGGCGGGAGCACCGGTGCGAGTTCGAGGGCGTGAAAACGGTCATGAGCCCGGAGGGGCGGTACTGCGCCGCGCCTATAACCCATTTTGTGACCCTGGGGGAGATTGTGGCGCTGCTGGATGCCTTCCGGGATCAGCCCAAAAGCCTGATGATGCCCCAAATCCCCAATGGAAGCTTTGCCAAAAAGCTGTACTCCACCTATCTTTCCTATCTTCCTAAGGAAAAGGCGGCGTTCCCACTGAAAATGAACATCGATGCCCGGGGCAGCTTTACGGAGCTGCTGAAAACGGAACACTGCGGGCAGTTCAGTGTGAACATCTCCAAGCCCGGAGTGACCAAGGGCCAGCACTGGCACCGCAGCAAGTGGGAATTCTTCATTGTGGTGTCGGGAACGGGACTCATACAGCAGAGGAAGCTGGGAACCAAGGAAGTGCTGGAATTCCCGGTTTCCGGGGAGAACATCCAGGCGGTGCATATGCTGCCGGGTTATACCCACAATATTATCAATCTGTCAGATTCCAAGGATTTGGTGACCCTGATGTGGGCCAACGAATGCTTCGATCCCGGGAAGCCGGACACTTTTTATGAGGCGGTGGAAGGATGACCCCAAAACTGGATTACTCAAATATTTCCTTTGAGAACAACGGAAAGCTGAAGCTGCTGATCATTGTGGGCACCCGACCGGAGATTATCCGGCTGGCGGAGGTCATCAAGAAATGCCGCCGCTTCTTTGACTGCATTCTTGCCCACACGGGCCAGAACTATGATTACAACCTGAACGGAATTTTCTTCCGGGATTTGGGCCTCCAGGATCCGGAGGTCTATATGGACGCGGTGGGGGACGACCTGGGCGCCACGGTGGGCAACATCATCAACTGCTCCTATAAGCTGATGACTGCCACCCGGCCCGATGCCCTGCTGATTCTGGGGGATACCAACTCCTGCCTCAGTGCCATTCCCGCAAAGCGGCTGCACATCCCCATTTTTCATATGGAGGCGGGAAACCGCTGCAAGGACGAGTGCCTGCCCGAGGAGACCAACCGCCGGATCGTGGACATCATTTCCGACGTGAACATGGCGTATTCCGAGCACGCAAGGCGGTATCTGGCGGACTGCGGACTGCCGAAGGAGCGAACCTATGTGACCGGCTCCCCCATGGCGGAGGTGCTGCACAGGAACCTGGACGCCATCGAAGCCTCCGATATCCACGCGAGGCTTGGCCTTGAAAAGGGAAAGTACATTCTGCTATCCGCCCACCGGGAGGAGAACATTGACACGGAGAAGAATTTCCGTTCCCTGTTCTCCGCCATCAACGCCATGGCGGAAAAGTATGATATGCCCATCCTCTACTCCTGCCATCCCAGAAGCCGCAACCGCTTGGCGCAAAGCGGCTTTCAACTGGACAAACGGGTCATTCAGCATGAGCCACTGGGCTTCCATGATTACAACTGCCTGCAGATGAACGCTTTCTGCTGCGTGTCCGATTCCGGGACGCTGCCGGAGGAATCCAGCTTCTTCGCAAGCATCGGTCATCCCTTCCCGGCGGTGTGCATCCGCACCTCCACCGAGCGGCCGGAGGCGCTGGACAAGGCCTGCTTCATCCTGGCGGGAATTGATGAAAAGAACCTCCTGCAGGCGGTGGACACCGCGGTACAGATGAATCTGGAGGGCTTCCACGGCATTCCGGTACCGGATTATGTGGAGGAAAACGTCTCCACTAAGGTGGTCAAGATCATCCAGTCCTACACCGGCGTGGTGGATCGGATGGTATGGAGGAAATACTGACCGGGCGGCGCTGTTTTGCAGGACAGAGCGGCAAATTGGTGTTTGTCGAATACTTGCTGTCATTGCGAGCCAGTGCGCACACTG
>CAMFFO010000015.1 GCA_945949735.1 uncultured Clostridia bacterium
CGGACTGGTTCGCAATGACAGATAATTTTGGACGCGCAGCGACAAACACCAATTTTCCGATTTGCTGACTTAAGCCGATATGCACATCAGAGCCCATGCCTCAACGGAATAAACACTTTGCAATGAGTATGATCCCGTTCAAGCAGATTCTGGTGATCAGGCAAAATCCTGCGATTATAGTCAATAATATGTGCATATACAATCAATCCACACATTATTACCCCGAATTGCATCTTTTTACCTTTTTCTGTTTTTTTCATTGTGCTACAATTTCATCATCAAATCATTACAAAGGAGCGATTCATTATGCGCAAATTCCCGAAAGGTTTTCTCGTCGGCGCTGCCACCGCTGCCCATCAGGTGGAGGGCAACAACACAAACTCCGACTGCTGGGCCCAGGAACAGATGCCCCACACCACCTATAAGGAAAAAAGCGGCATTGCCTGTGACCACTACAATCGGTACGAGGAAGATATCCGGATGATGCGGGAAGCCGGTCTGAATGCTTATCGCTTCTCCATTGAGTGGGCGAGGATTCAGCCAGAGGAGGGCGTGTTCGACGGCGAGCAGATCGAACACTATCGGAAGGTGATCCGCTGCTGCCGGGAAAACGGCATAGAACCCATCGTGACCTTGTTCCACTTCTCCAGCCCTGTCTGGATCATCCGCAAGGGCGGCTGGGAAGCGGAGACCGTGGTAGAGGACTTTGAGAAATATGTCACCTACGTCATCCGGGCTCTGGGCAACGAGCTGAAGTATGTCTGCACCATCAACGAGGCCAACATGGGCTTGCAGGTTGCCGCCATTTCCCGGCGGTATACCATAATGGCAAAGAAGGCCGCCGAAGCTGCCGCGAAGAACGGTGGCGGCGAGGTTCAGATGGGTCTGAATATGCAGGCCATGATGGAAAATATGAAGTATCAGGCCATGGAGAACGCGGAAATCTTCGGCACGCCCCAGCCCCACTGCTTCAACCTGGGCGGCAGCGAGCACAGCGACCTGCTGACCATGAAGTGCCATCAGGCCGCCAAGCGCGTCATCAAAGAATTGTACCCCGAGATTCAGGTTGGCCTGACCCTGAGCCTCCACGATTTGCAGCCGGTGGAGGGAGGCGAAGCCAGAGCGGAGGAAACCTGGGCCGAGGAATTTACCCACTATCTTCCCTACATTCAGAATGACGACTTCCTGGGCGTCCAGAACTACACCCGCACCATCGTAGGCCCTGAAGAGGATCTGCCCGTGCCTGACGGCGCCGAACGCACCCAGATGGGCTACGAATACTACCCGGAAGCCCTGGAACACGTAATCCGCTCTGTTGCCAAAGATTTCAAGGGAAATCTGATGGTGACTGAGAACGGCGTATCCTGCGATGACGATTCCCGGCGTGTGAACTTCATCAACATTGCCACCGATGGTGTGGCAAAATGCATTGCCGACGGCATTCCCGTAAAGGGTTACTTCTACTGGAGCCTCATGGACAACTTCGAGTGGCAGATGGGCTACCGGATGCGCTTCGGACTGATTTCCGTCAACCGGGAAACTATGGAGCGCACGCCCAAGGAAAGCCTGTATCATCTGGGAAGGCTGTAATTGGACATTCCGTAGAAAGCCGGAATAGCCGTCTGACCGGGAAAGCAGCCGAATACCGTGCCGTCCATGTGATCGATACCTTCTGAAACCAAAGGAGTGGTTGCCCATGCAGAATGAATCCCTGTTCCGGGATAAGCCGGTTTGGTCCGCCATCTTCTCCATGGCGATCCCGTCGGTCTTTACCATTCTCGTGATGATTGTCTACAACATGGCCGATCTGTTCTTTATTGGCCGACTGGGAGATACCGCCCAGGTGGGCGCCGTCTCCATCGTAGGGCCGGTTTTTTCTCTGCTTTCTGCCGTCTCCACCATGATCGGGGTCGGCGGCTGCGCCACCATTGCCAAGGCGTTGGGCGGCGGCCAAACCGAGAACGCCCGGATCTGTGCCAGTCTGTGCGGCTGGACCTTCCTGCTGTTCGGGGTCGTATTTGCAGCCGCTGCGCTGGTGTTTACCGACCCTCTGCTGCGTATGCTGGGAGCCACCCCGGATATGCGGCATTACGCCGGAAGCTATATGCGGATCCTGGCGCTGGGCGCACCGGTGATGCTGTTCAGTCAGGGCATGGCCATGCTGATCCGTTCCGAGGGTGCTATCAAGGAAGGGCTGATCGGCAATCTATCCGGCACCGTGGTTAACCTGATTCTGGACCCGGTGTTCATTCTGGGGCTAAAATGGGGCGTGGCAGGCGCGGCGGCAGCCACGGTACTGGGCAATCTGGTGGGCAGCGTCTATTTTGTCTGCTACATCCTCCGAAAATCCGGCATCCTGAATCTGAAACCGCAATGCGCTCTGCGCAGTCCCGGCTTGCTTTTTTCCATGATGGCGCTGGGACTTCCCAATGCCTTAAGCAGTATTCTGTCCGGTCTTGCCTCCACGTTTTCCAACCGTCTGCTGAGCGCCTACGGCTCGAGCGCGATCGCCGCCATGGGCGCCGCGGGGAAAATCACCATGCTCGTCGGCCTTGTGCAGATGGGCATATGCATGGGTGTCCAGCCGATGATGGCCTACAACTACGGTGCGGGGAATCTGGCCCGACTGAAGGAGATCCTTCTGAAAACCGCCCTGCTCGCGGCGGCTGTGGGCGTTGTCACTACTGTCGGGTGCAGCCTTGCCAGACACACCCTGATTGGGCTTTTCCTGCGGCAGGAGGAAGCCGCAGCCATGGGCGAGAAGATCGCGGTATTTTTGCTTCTTGCGGGGCCGGTATTGGGTCTTTACTATCTAAGTGCGAATTTCCTTCAGGCCGCGGGAAACGCGCTATTGGCAACCGTAGCCTCCGTCCTGCGCCAGGGTGCGGTTTTGATCCCCCTTCTGTATCTGATGGCGTTTCTTTTTGGCTTTGCCGGTATCGCTATCGCCCACACAGCCAGTGACGTGATTTCCGCACTCATCGGTCTGGCTGCCTGTATGTGGCAATTTGGCAAGCTGAAAACACAGCCGCTTTCTCCCGATCAGCGTGGTTCTGCTGCAGCAAAATGAGCTGTCGGTCACGCAACCAGCCCGGATCCATTATGCTTTGGATCCGGGCTGAAACAGATCGGAAGATATTTTGATTTTAGGCAACACCGCATAATGGGACAAGGAGATTCGGCCAGTGTTTTGACCCGAGCGAAAGTATGAAAAATGCGGGAATACTGGATGTATTTCCCATTTTTGAAACTGCAGAAATGGTGCAAAAGATCCGCTGAGATCCGCTGACGCAATTGTGCGGTGTTGCCTTAATTCCCCATATTCCAAAAGGGCTTGCTGCCTGCGCAAAGCAGTCAGCAAGCCCTTTTGTTGCTTGTCAATTCGGATCAGGTTCTTCTGCGGCGCCTGCCAACAGCGGCTGCACCGATCAGGCCGCCTGCGCTGAGCAGGAGCAGTGCCATGTAGCGCAGAAGGGGCGTGGAATCTCCGGTTTTCGGAACCTCCGACTCCCGATAGTTCTTCATTTCCACATGAATCACTTTCGCTTCCCCGGGTTCCACAGGAACCTGAGGCACTGTAAACTTCACGCGCTTGGCCAGGACATAGCCCGCGGGTGCCTTCAGCTCACACAGCCAGTAGCTTTCTCCCGCCTGCAGCTGTCCTGTAATGACGAAGGGATCCCGGGTGGAAACCCAGCTGTCAACCGTCTCTCCCTGGGCATTCGCAATGGGAATCGGATTGCCGGCTTCGTCCTGGAGCTGCAGCGTGGCCCCGGCCAGGGGGGTACCGCCGCTGGTTACCTTCTGGATGGAGATAACCGTCTGGGGTTCCTTCCACTGCAGGCCGTTTTCCTGCTCCGTTATGGTACCGTCACCGGTATCCAGCATGGTCAGCACCGCCTGGCCGTTTTCCCATGCATAGGTAAAGGACACGGAATTGGCGGACAGGTAGGATCCTCCGGGAGCGGACAGCTCCCGGACCGTGTAGGTCACATCCATCAATAGTCCCGCAAAGCACACCCGGCCGTTTCCGTCGGAGACGGATCTCGCCACCAGGGTCTCATAGGGGATCTCAACTTCGCCCACGGTAAATACAGCCGTCTTGTACAGGCCGTACTCCGCTCCGGGAAGCCCCAGACTGCCGTCCAGCTCGCTGACCTTGGTGAAGATAAAGTCCCCACGGAACACATCGTTGATCACCGTGTTGTCCGCCAGCGCTCCATTGGCAGTTCTGAGAACCGCGTTGCTGACCGCCTCTCCCCGGTCGTTCACACAGGAATCCACATATACCAGGTATACCTGCTGATCCAGCACATGGCCGGGCAGCGTTTCGGTCTCCCGGATATAGACGGCCGTCTCGGTGCCTTCACCCCGGTAATCCTTCAGCGGCAGAGCTGTAAAGGTTACTGTTCCGCTTTCGTCGCTGACAGCTGTGCCGATCACCTTGGTCAGCTGCGCATCCTCATAGGCGGTGAAGGTCACCCCAGGCAGAATCCGGGTCTGCCCGGCATTCTTGGCGCAGGACTCCCGGAAAAGCTCCGCCTTCGTAAAGGTGAACTTCGTCGGAACATCCTCCGCGAAGAGCAGGGGAACACCATCCAGCGTCTCACAGGCTTTGCCGCCCACCGTCACAGTGCCGTACTCGTCCATATGGAAGGTGACAGGCTTCGCAACCGTGTAGCCGTAGGGAGCTCTGGTCTCCACCAGGGTATAGTCTCCCACGCTCAGGCAGCTTGCCTCGCCGGTTCCTGTATTCGGATCCCAGATCCACATAGGCTGCAGCCTATCGGCAGTGTTGGTGATCTCCACCAGCACTGTGCCGCCGTTTTCGCCGGGAACATTCTGATAGAGCTTATACTGGGCGCCGGGCAGGGCCCTGCGGGTCTCATCGCCCGCCGCGACCTTGCGAACCACCATGCGGTTGCACTCATTGGCCACCGTGCCGTTCTGGGTCAGATCGATGCCGGCCTGAGGATCCTCCGGGCCAATGGTGAAGGTATACGCATTGCTTACCAGCTTGTAGCCCTCCGGGGCCTGGGTCTCCTTCAGCGTGTAGGTTCCCCAGGGCAGGTTGGAGATGATCAGATCCCCTTCCCCGGTTTCGGTTTCCCTGGTGCCCACAAGCGCATTGCCGTCCGTGCTCCACACCAGATCGTAGTGGGTGCCGGTCACAAAGTCCTTCAGCTTCTCCCACCAGGTCACAGCTTGCTCTTCCCGGTACAGGCTGAACACCGCGCCGTCCAGGGGATGTTTTTCATCCTCCCCGAGGAACTGGGTGTATTTCATCAGCGTAACCGTACCCAGGATCCGCTCATTCACCGCTTTGATCTGCCTGCCATCCGTATTCTGGGCCACAGTCACCCCATTCACGGCGCCGGTCATGGAGAATGTACCGTCCGTGTTGACGGTGACCTCAAAGGAAGCGAGTCTCCCGTAGCCGCTGCGCTCCAGCTCCGTAAGGATGTAGGTTCTTCCGCCCACCACCGGATAGTCCTGCCCCAGGCCGAAGGTGATTTTGCCGCCGTCATGGGTGGTGACCGTCCCGGCGGTTTCCGGCTTTCCCTTCTCCTGGACAGTGAACTGCACGCCGTCCAGCGTGGTCTGCTGGGCATAGAAGTCGCCGCCGTCGTACTTGACCAGAGTCAGCAGGATGGGATCGTCCAGGAACTGGAAGCTGTCCGTAACATCCGCGTGCCTGCTGATGATCTGTGCCTGGCCCTGATCGTTGAAAAGGAACTCCACATAGGGACTGTCCTGCGGCAGGATATACCCATCCGGGGCTTTTGTCTCCACCAGGCGGTACACATACCTGGTGTCCTGGGAAGAGGTTTTCAGGATGGCACACAGAGTTCCATCGGCTGCCTCCTCCACACTGCAAAGGGTCACTTCGCCCTTGGCGTCGGTGACCAGGCTCTGACTTGTCTGAATCTCCGTCAGAGCTTCGCCGTCCCGCGCGTACAGCTTGAACTGCGCCCCTGCCAGTCCGGAACTACCGATCGCGCCCACCCTGGAGTGCTTGGAGAAGGTAAAGGTGAAGGGCGCGTTCTCCGCTTTCACTGCACTGTCCGGATCGATTGTCACCGTCAGGTTGTCCGCATCCACCGTAAAATCGATGGAGACGTCTTCCAGCTTGAAACCATCCGGCGCTGCGGTTTCCACCAGCTTATACCGGCCCCAGGGCAGATTGGAGATCACAAGCTTTCCGTCTCCGGGGGCAGCCTTCACCGATGGGGCAAGGGCCGTACCATCCACGCTGGAAACCAGCTCGTATTGCTCCCCGGTAAAGAACTGCCAGATCCACTGGATCCAGTTATCGGGGCTTTGGTAACGGTACAGGCTGAACTGGGCTCCGTTCAGTGTATAGGTCGTATCGTCCAGCTTCGTGAACTTGGTCAGGATGATCGTTCCGGGAATCCGTTCGTTCACCGCACTGATCTGCCTGCCGTCCGAATCCGCAGCCACCGTCACACCGGCAGGCGGATCGGTCAGGGAGACCCTGCCGTTGGGATTGACGGTGAACACGAAGGACATGGGCTCAAATCCACTCACTGCCGTCTCCGTCAGAGTGTAGGTCTTTCCGCCCACCACATCCCCGGGGCCGAAGGTGATCTCTCCGCGATGATCCGTGGTAAAGGTTTTCTTCCCGCCGGTGCCATCCGACAGCGTAAACTCCACGCCCGCCATCCGCTTCTGCTCTGCAAAGAAGTCACCGCCATCGTACTTGACAAGGGTCAGCGAGATGGGATCATCGTAGAATTGGAACCGGTTTCCATCCGGCAGCACATCCAGGGCCGCATCCGCGCCGTTTTTCTGCACAATCTGCACCTGGCCCCGTTCATTGAACCAGAATTCCACATAGGGCGCCGTATCCGGAAGGATATAGCCGTCCGGCGCTTTGGTTTCCACCAGGCGGTAGCATACAGCCGACTCCGCGCTTTCGGAAGTCCGGAACAGAGCAGTGCCGTCCGCATACAGACTGCTCAGCCGAAGGCCGCCCGCGCCGATCTCCAGTTCCTGGGTCAGCAGATTTCCACTGCCGTCATACAGCTTGAATCTGGCACCGGCCAGGTAGATCCCCGGGCCTCTGCCGCCAAGAAGGCCTGTACTGACCGCGTGCTTGGAAATCGTGATGTCGAAGGGCTCATCCGTAAATTTCAGGGTATTTCCCGATGCTTCCGCGGGCCCATCCTTCGGCGAAACGATCTCCACCTGATTTTGGCTGTTCAGCCGGAAGGTCACAGTCACATCCGACTTGATGTAGCCCGCCGGATTCACGGTCTCCTGCATGGTGTACAGCTCTCCCACGATCAGCTTGCCTGTGAAATCGGTACCGGGATAGGTGTAGGTGTAATCCGTGTCTCTGTCCGCAAATTTGCCGGAAATACCAAACTGCCAGCCGGAGGCGATCGGGTTCCCATTGCCCCACTTTTCGATGGAGAGGGTCGTCTTTTTATTCACTGCTTTCAGGAGAGGTACACTGCCGCTGCTGTCAACCACCAGCTTTCCGGCGGTTCCCGTGATGCTGGGGGTAGCCGTTTTCTGATCGGCGGAGGCCTTGCTGGACAGGGTGAATCGGGCGCCAATCAGCGCGGAGGCATAGAACCCCTCCGGGACTCTGGATTCCGATGTCAGCTCATAAGTTCCCTCAGGCAAGCCGATGATATCCACGTGCCCCGCGGTTACGGCGCCGGCAGAGATGACCGTGCCTGATTTTCTGATCTCATAGCTCTCTTCTCCGCTTGCGGAGCGCCGCCATGTCAGCTTGTAGGTTTCCCCATGGATTTGCTGCGTGCGGACAAAGACCAGCTCCACATCATTCAGCGGATCGTCGTCCTCCAGCGGATCGTCGTCCTCTCTCTCACTGATCTTATCCATGCGGAACCTGGTAGCCACATTTGTGATCTCGGCGCTGTGGACATTCAGAGGGTTATCCTCCCCCTGGGCCTGTCCGTCCGCAGGCGTGAACACATACAGCGGCACCTGGTATCCATCCTGCCGGGACTCTTCCACCTGGTAGGTGTAGGGATTCCCATCGGAGTCGTATTTGGGCAGGCTCGTATACTCCACTGTCCACGGATTTCCATCGGTGCTCCAGGAAAGCACGCCGGGATATTTCCCGGTGATATCCTTTCCGTTCTGCTTCAGCTTCAGAGAAAGGGTGCCGGGACGGAAATTCAATCCCTGGCCGGAATCTCCCTGCCACTGCTTCGTCACCGCAAGCCGGGTGGTGATCAGGGTGTTGGTGACGGCAGTGGAGAATCCGCTGCCCGTCATTCCGCCCTGTTCATAGCTGGCCGTGTAGCCGCCGTAGAAGCGGCCGCCCTCGGTTACCTCGCTGCCGTCCGGATTCAGTTCCACGGCATAGTAGGTATAGGTCTGTCCATCCGGGGTTCTTGCAGGAAGCCCGGTCAGAACCCCACTTGCGCTGGCACCGCTCTTTCCTGTGCCGGTAACGGTCAGGATATAATCCCCACCGTCTGCCGTTGTCAGCTTTTCGACAGTATCCGAACCGTATTTGCGGTAGATCCGGAAGCTGACCGTCCAATTGCCGCCGGAAAGATACCGGGTGTCAAAGGCGTTGTCGCTGTCGTCCCAGACCTTGGTCACCTGCAGCCCGGTGGTTCCAACGCTGTTGGTGAGCACTGTCACCTTCGGGGAAAGCTGCTCCGCGGAGACAGATCCGCCGCCAAAGCTTCCGGTATCCGCGTTCACGGCAGCACCGCCCACCGAAGTCTCCACCGCCCGGTAGCTTAGCTGTGCGTAGGTTCCATCCTGCACAATGCCCACGGGAAGGTTCTGGAAAATGGCACGCCAACGGCCATTGGTCAGCGTCCTGACAAAATCACTCTCATTGAAATCGCCGTCGCCGTTGGTATCCACATTGGGATCCCCGAAACCGCTGAAGAAGAGGGATGCATCCTGCCATGTGCCAGCCGTACCCACCGAAACCTGCAGCTTCACTTCCACGGAAGGAAGCGCAATGTTATCCAGCAGCGGGTTCCCATTTTCATCCGTCCAGTTCTTCCGCACCTCCAGCGAAGTGCGCAGATCATTGCTGAGATTCATTCCGCTGCCGCTTACGGTATAGCCCTCCGGAGGAGTCGGTTCCTCAATGGAATACGCCCAGGCCAGGCCATTGGAGGCATACTTATCCAGATTGGTAACCGTAAAGCTCCAGCTGTCTGCCTGAATCGAGGCTGTGAGGCCCACCTGGTTGCCCGCCAGGGCGCTGGTCATGTTGACGATTCCTTCTTCCAGCGCAATTGCGGAAGCAGGACTCCCCGCGTTCAATGTGATCTGCGCGATCTTTTCCCTGCCGGCCATTCCCGATACATAGCGGTAAAGATACAGCGTCAGCGTATCTGGCCGGGTGCCGAAGGCATTGCCGAAATCGTTCCAGGTCTTGCTGCCTGTCACGCTGGTCTGCTCCAGACCGGTATAGTTATTGCCATAGGTCACCGAGGGCGAAGCATCCTCCTGGGACTGGGCATTCAGGCTAAAGCAGTCGGAATACCAGTATTCGTCGGTGATCACCCGCACACCGTTCAGGGACGCCCGGTTTTCTGTCCCTTCGCTGATCTGAACGGTGGGTGATGCCGTATTGGCAGGGTAGTTATTGTAGCCGTTGATCTTCTTCTCCGCAACGTAGTAGATGTAGAGCTCGCCGTTGGGGGCATAGATCTTCAGCTCCGCATCCGGATTCGCTGCGCCCACACTGCGTTTCACGCCAAAGGTCGCATAGATTCCGTTTGCCGCAGAGTCCTCCGCGATGGCTTTCACTTCGCTGCCGGACAGCGTGACCGTATCCACGGCCACAGGTTCCGAGTAGACAGCCGCTGCGTCGGCGCTTTCCGACAGCTTGCAGAACCGGTACAGAATAAATTCCATGGCAGGATACAGGAAGCCGTCATCCGGCGCCGTGGTCTGGGTGCCCATCTGCCGCGTCCAAGACTTCTTCACATCGATCCTACCGGTCTCACTCTGGAAGGTGTTTACTATCGTGTATTCGTTGATGGAGTTGGACAGTATGACCCGGCCGTTGGTATAGCCCTCCGTGTCAGGCGCGATGGCGCTTTCGACCACTTCGTAGCTGTACATCACACCCTTGCCGTTGTACTTCGGTAACGGCGTTCCGTAGTATTTCGCTGCAACCTCCCGCATCTCCCCGGGAATGTTCGCCAGCCACATCCAGACATCCAGCGCCGTACTGTTCTGGGTCGGTGTATACCCTTCCAGACCCTCCACGGAGGAAATGATCCGATCCGCGGGTACACTGACGCAGGTGCCGTCGGCAGTGATCTCATTCAGGCCGGTATACAGCATCCGGAAGGAATAGTCCGCAGAGGGGCTCTGATAGCCCAGAATCGCCGCGATATGCACTTCGTTGCCGGCATCGGGGGTGATGATGCTGTCCAACTCATCCCGGTAATCCTTTTCTCCGCTGCCGGGTGCCGGAACCCCATTGCGCACCAGGACGAAGTTCAGCCTGGGAAGGCCTTCCACAGGGAAGCCCTCCGGGATCTCTTCCCAGACCTTTTTGCCCACCAGCGTCACATTGTTCTTCAGCTGCTTGACAAAGGTATTCTCCTCCGCCAGAACAGGAACCGTGTTCGATTCGTTTTTGGGAAGGCCCGCACCAACCACACCGCCGTCGGGAACCGTTGTAACGGTATAGGAACCGGATACCGTGGACTTGTTCGTCCCCGGAACCAGGAAGGCATTGTAATCCGCCACCGCCCCCTGGGCATACTGGGGCTCCAGATAGTCCATTTCTCCATCGTTCACATGGGTTTTCAGGGTGGCATAGTAGGTGATTTTGTTGCCGTGGGCATCGTACTCCGGCAGATCCTGGAAGGTATAGGACCAGAAGTCTCCCGTGACCTTGGCGTTTTCGCCGCCCCACAGGTACTCCATATAACTGTGCTGCTCAATCCTGGTAACAGGATTTCCATCCTCGTCCAGCTTCAGGGAATTGTCCTTGTTGTATTCGTAGACCGTCTTGAACAGCGTCATGTACATATCCGGCCGCTGATCCTTTTGAACCCGGTACTGATCCAGCCACAGCAGATAGAAGGTCACATCCCTGGTATTCTGGAAGGTGTTGACAATGGTCTGACTGCCTTCCAGGCCGCCGCTGCCATTGCGGGTATAGGTTATTCCGGAACTGGAATGGATGTAGCTGCCCTGAGGCCCTTGCTCCCCATCCGTTTTCCGCTCCACGGTTTCGGAAACGGCATAATGCAGGAGCTTTCCGTTCTCATCGTAGAGGGGCAGGTCATAGTAGATAAAGGTCTCATCGCCCTGATCCTGGGGAATATACACATCCTGCGTCAATCCGACCTGGGTTGTCCCGGCGGAATCGCCGTAAATCGGCTGCCAGCCGCCGGCATAGATCGCGGTATGAACCCGGGCGTAGCCAAAGCCGTCCTCACCGTTTTTCAGCCGCGGATTCGCCTGGGTATCATCGGTGCAGTCCACAGTGACCGTGGCTGCAAACAGGCTGCGGTCAACCGTGCTGTCGTCCTCCCAGACCTTCCGGACACTCAGCCGGACAGTGCCAAAGCGCAGGTTGGTAACGGTATAGAATTCCTCTCCGTTGACCGTGGTAGTCTGATCCGTGTACAGATGGTTCTGATTCGTGCTGTTGTCATAGATCACCGCATATTGGGTGCTGCCATACCGAACGGTCCTGTATCCGGCGGCAGTGTCGGGGGTGTCCCCAACCGCGGCAGCCAGTTCGCCCTCGCCCACCTGGACCTCCGTCACCCGGAATCCGCCCCGGTACAGGCTCCAGCCGGTATTCTCCTCCAGCTGGGTATACTCTGTACGGGTAATCCACCGGCTGCCGTCTGTGTAAACGGAAACATCCACTGTCTCCATCCAGTTGAAGGTATCATCCACACGGACAGAGCCACCCAGGACGCCTCCGGCTCCGTAAAGCAGCGTGCCATCCTCCGTGCGCACATCAAAGAACACCGGAGCCCGGTCGGTGGCGGCGCTGTCATCCAGCCAGACCTTGCGCACATTGATGGTTCTCCCGCCTTCTCCCACGACATTGTGAACATGGACGGAATTTGGCTCCCGGATTCCATCCTCATCCGCGTCCTGATTGTAGGACGACAGCGGCGCCACGCCGGCTATCGGGTCTTCCTTGGCAATGTAATCGTAGCGGTTTCCGTTTTCGTCATACTGTGGAAGCTCCGGGAAGGCGGCAATCCAGTCGGAAACCAGTCCGCCGTGATAGCTTGGATCCTCTGCCTCCAGGGTGAACACAGCGGCCTGACCGTGAAGCTGGTATGGGCCCATGGCGCCGCTCTTGTCGACCTGGTAGAGGGTGAAGCTGACATCGGTCTTTACCGCTTCCTCATCCCAGCTCTTTTTGATCCAGTACAGGGTGGTGCCCTCCAGCTGGTTGGTAAACACCGTGCTGCAGGTTCCGCGATCCACCACGGAGGTCACCGCAAAACACTCCTCAATGTCCCTGACCGAGCCGGTGGCATCCATGGTTTCCCGGTTCATCGGGAGAACATAGGTTATTGCTTCTCCCTGACCGGAGTCCGCCGTTCCTTCTGCATCCTGGGAAAAGGAGATCGTCTCCGCGGCAGCACCCACGGGAACCGTCTGCCCATCCTGCGTCACACTGGTCTCTTCCCACCAGAAGACCAGCTCACGGCCCTGGCCATCGTATCTGTCCACGGTCACCGTGGCTGTGTTGGAGGTGGTTAACGCATCAAATCCGTCCAGGGTCACTGTTTTGACGGTGAACACATCGTCCCCATAGGCCGGATCGGCAAACCTTGCGTAAAGGGTCATGGTCACCGCGATGCTGCTCAGCCTGTCCTGATAGTAGGCGGCATTCCAGTTCTTGGTAACGGACAGCGTCAGCGTATCAGCCTTGCGGTTGCTGATATAGCCATCCTGGTAGATGCCCCGGTCATCGGGCTGCTGCACCGCAATCGGGTAACCCGGAATCTCCGCATTGTACACAACGATGGGCGTTCCGTCCGCATTGGAGCCGGTCACCCTGCCCATGATCTGCTGATAGCCGCTGGCGGCCTGGTTCTCCCGGACGAAATAGACATAGGGGAAGCCATCGGGGTCATACTTTTCCAGCAGGCCCACAGAGATATCGATGATTCCCGTGTTTTCGTCAGCGGTTTTGGGGATCGCGGCGCTGCGCCGATACCCGGTTATTTCCCCATTTTCGTCAAGGATGGGCATTTCCACCATGGCGGCGGTAGTATAGTCGCCGCTGCCCTTCCGGGGATAGCGGTAGAGCATGAAGCTGGCATCCGGGCGCTCCTCGGGATCGGTAACATTGTCAATCCACAGCTTGTGGAATGTGAACTCCGTCTGGCCCGTACGGGTCAGGATCAGCGTTCCTCCGGCATAGGTGCGGTCGGTTTGGGTACCGTGGCCGGGGACGAGAGAATTATCGTGCTCTGCCCGGTAGTAGTATGCGTAAACCGTATCCTGTTCGTCTCCGTTATAGTGCACGGCTGCCGGACACGTGATGGCATAATCCGCCTGTTTTTTCCCGGAATCGTACTCCGGTAAGCGCAGCGTAAATTCCGTGCTCCGGCCCACTTCTCCAACCCGGAGGTGCGTGCTCAGGTCAAAGCCGGCGATCCCCCATTCTGTTCGGATCGTTTCGGATGTGATCTGTGTTTCTGTGCCTCCGGCATCCATCTTCACCAGCCGGACGACATCTCGAATATAGTCCAGATAGGCAGAATCCACCGGATCGTCTCCGTTTTTGAACTCCAGGGTAAAAGCCACATCCACCATCGGGTAGAAGGTCGTAATACCGCCGTTGGAGGTACCGATCTCATAGGCTTTGATCCTGTCATTTTCGCCGCCCTGATAGCTGACCCCTGTGACCGCGATTTCACCAATGGAAATATCCACAGCCTTTGTTCTGGTGGTGGTGCCGTACTGTGTCGCGTAGACGGCCAACGTCTTTGTTGTGCCGGCAGTCAGGTTTCGGTTCAGATTGTTGCTGCCGGTATCGGTCACCGTAAGAGGCTTCATAACCGCCAGCAGCTCTGTCAGCTCCTGCTCGGTAAACTGGTTCTCTCCCTCGCCCTGCAGGTCGAATATTTCTGTCAGATCCTCCATCTGCCAGTCATGAACATACTGCTGCTTCCCGGCATCCCAGGATAGCGCAAAGCGATGGGTAATGCCGTTAATGGTAACCGGTACCTGCAATAGAAGCTCTCCGTCGTGGCTGTATTCGTTGGTCGTATCGAACCAGAGGATGCTCTTGACGCTTGTGACCGTACCCTCTGCTTTGTGTTCGATCACCAGGGTTTCCCAATCGGTCTGAGCAACAAACACACCTGCATTTCCATTGCCCTCAGCAGAATATGTGGTTCCTGCAGAGGCTCCTGCTGTCAGCGAATTGTCCTGCTCCTCATTCAGCAGGAAATTCCCCACCTCCCGGGGCCAGGTAACCGTATAATAGGTGGGATACGCGAAACCGGAATCCACATAGGTGGTGTACAGCCCGGTGATTTCAAAGCCGCTTTCCATTCGCTCCGCCCGGAATCCGTAGTAGGGCACCAGGCTGTCACTTTCAAAATCATAGCGCGTCACGTGAAACGCTGCCTGCAGCGCCGATGCAGCCGATTCGTCCAGGCCGTTCACGAGGATCTGCGTGCTGAATTCCGGAAGCGTGAAAGCGTAGGCCTTCCCGGCCGTATACGCGTCCTGCTCCGGATACAGCGTCTGGGGCCCAAAGGATTCCGCCAGCACCGCATTCTCCGCGGTATCCACTCCCTCGTATCCGGGCAGCGCATCCTCCTGCCATACCATGCGCAGCTCTGTCCCGGCAGCAAGGCCTGCAGGAATCCCGCTGACCGTATAGGTGATTTTTTCAAAACCGGGAATCTCGGACTCCTCCCGGTATTCCGCTGTAATTTTCAGGCCGGAAAGCGGCGCTTCCCCCACCCTGCCGTTACATACGGTGTAAAAACGCAGCATATCGGACATCGCCTGCTGTGTTCTGCGGCCGCTTCTGTTTCCATTGTCATCCCAGTAAATCGTGAAGGAAGCGGTGGGCTGCGATTGCTGGTATTCCACCGTTACAGCACCGTCACCTGCATTCACCTGCACCTCATAGCCGCCCACCGGCGTCAGGTCCTCCACCTGAGGCAGATGAAGGGTATACGTTCCGTCAATGATGTACAAATCAGGAAAAACAAACACACCGCTCTGGGTTCGGGCCGTCTCCACTGCCAGCGCCGCGCCGTCCAGATAGAGCCGCGGAGCGAAATCCGCCGGCAAAGCAGCGCCCTCGGGAGTTACAACCGTCACATACAGTGCTGCAGTATCCAGCGCCGCGGAAATCGCCCCCGATGCCACAAAGGCATTTTCCCCGGAAACAAAGTGAAGTGTCAGTTCTCCGCAGGAGACGCTGTACCCGCTACCTTCAGCAGGCAGACACTTAAGCACATAGTCTCCCCGCGCAAGACCGGAAACGGCATACCGCCCCTCTGCACGGGAAACGGACACATTGGAAACCTCCATGCCATCTGCTGTATACACACGGATATCCCTGCTGATGTCCGGATTTCTCCCGCTGTAAGCAGTATTTTCCCACTGTACCCGGAAGTAAGCTTCCGCGGAAGCCTCTTCCGCTTCTGTTTCCTGGGGTTCGGTCTCCTGGGCTTCCGTCTCCTGGGCCTCGGTCTCCTGGGCTTCCGTCTCCTGGGCCTCGATCTCCTGGGCCTCGGTCTCCTGGGCTTCCGTCTCCTGGGGCTCGCTCTCCTGGGGCTCGGTCTCCTGAGCTTTCGTCTCCTCAGGCTCTTGCGCCGCGGGTTCCTGCGATACCGGGTCAGTTGTCTGAACCTGCGCGGATCCCTCTGTCGAACCGGATTCCCCCGCCTCATTGGCGTAGGAAGAAAACGGAATATTGGAAACCAATAAAATGATTGCCAAAAGGAATGCCGTAACTCTTTTTCCACTCTTCATCGCTGATTACTCCCCTCTTGCCTTCGGAAGCGCATATCTTCAAAGAGAATCCTTTCTCCTGCCAATCGGTAAATAATTCCTTGTAAATTATATCACCCCATTTTCGGAAGGTCAACAAAAAATTTACAATAAATAAAATTTTGTAACATTATCTTATTGTATGTAACCCTTTGTTACTCATCCCAAGCCGAATGAATCACGCACCTGGATATAAAACCTAAGGCAACACCGCATAATTCGGCAAGGAAGCTCAGCGAGAGATTTTGTGCCATTTCAAAGTTTCAAAAACGGGGGAATACTGTATGTATTTCCCGTTTTTGGAACTGCAGAAATGGCGCAAAAGATCCGCTGAGATCCGCTGACGCAATTGTGCGGTGTTGCCCTATAATAAAGGGCTGCGTTCTCAGCTTCAGAACGCAGCCCTTTCCCACGAACACACTACGAATCTATTGAACAACAGAATATCAATTGCGTGCATCTTCCCAATACACGCATCGCAGGCTGTTCAGGCCATGCTTATTTCTTGTAAAGAGGAAATGAAAAGTGATGAAGTTGTTCAAACCGCTATGGTATGCCTTAGGGAAAAGCCGCGAATAACGACATTGGTGTTTTTTCTGCGTCTACCAATTGCGCCACGGTTCTCCGAAGAAAACCGGCAGGATTTGAACCTGCACCATTCAGAATGATTAAATGTCATTTGATGTAACCAACATCTCCGCTGCGGCTTTCTGGTGAAAGTGGTGGGATTCGAACCCACAGCCTTCCGGTTAAAAGCCGGAAGCTCAACCAGTTGAGCTACACTCTCATTTTACTGGCGGAGCGCGCAGAACTCGAATCTGATACCGTTTCCGGTACGATCCGCTTAGCGGGCGGCCCCCGAACCTTCCGGGTTCACGCTCCATATCTGGCGGGAATAGCAGGACTTGAACCTGCAGCCTGCCGGTTAACAGCCGGACGCTCTGCCATTGAGCTATATTCCCGTATTTGGAGGGAACGGCAGGATTTGAACCTGCAACCCGCAGAGTAGAAATCTGCTGCACTGTCCATTGCGCTACGCTCCCATATGGTACGGATGGTGGGACTCGAACCTACACGGAAGAATTTCCACTGCGTTCTGAGCGCAGCATGTCTGCCATTCCATGCACATCCGCATATTTGCTTTCGGTTTCCATATCTGAACCACACATATGACCAGACCTTCGCCATACATGCATTACCCTTCACCAATATTCCGTCAACGGGAAGATAAGCCTGAGCCTGCAGCCCGTCGGCTGCAAACTACTTGCCCTGGGTTTCCCTAAACCCGTACAGGATTGACTACCTGCAAATTCACCATCCATTCAGTCGAGTGAAAAGCCTTTGGCTACTCTTACCGGCCACTTCTGTTATACCCGGATTTCTCCGGTTCACGGCCAAGCGCATTGTATGGCGTTCCCTGTTCCCCACCGGCTGCCAGGCCGGTGCTTCCCGGGGTTCTTCCCCTGCAGAGGCTAACCGCTGCAGGATCGTCTATTGGTGCGCCCAGAAGGTCCGTACGTTTTGATGCGGGCAACTCTGCGACACGGGTTTTTGTTGACGGTTTCCGTCTTCCCTCCGGACATTACTGTCAGGAAGCAGATCTCCCCAGCGGGTATCCTCGCTGGATCAAGCTGAAACTACCCCACGCCTCGAAGCGCTGGCGCGCTTTGTTCATTGAGTTGGTCATACGCATGATTCAGATATGGAATTTTCAAGGTTCAATGGTTACCGGAAGTTTTTCCCGCCGCCTACGCGGTGTAGTAACACCGCGCCTCCCGTTTGGTGAGCTGCTCCGCTGCTGCAGATGCACCCGTTTCCTCCAGCTCCCGCTCCATCCGGAAGGCTTCCGTAATGTTCCCTCTCAGATCATCAAAAAAATAAGGGCCGAAGCCCTTATTTGTGTTTTCGTTATTCGTAGGTTTTATAATCTGCCAAATTGCTGCCTTCTGCTCATCGGTCAGAGCAGTCCACCTGTCGAATCGTTCCCGCAGTTCCGGTGTGAGTTCAACCATGTCATCTTCTGCGAAGAACTGTGCCATTGTAATATTGAACGCTTTGCAGATTGCTTCCAGCGTCACCATGCTGGATGTGTTGCCTCTGCGATAAATATTTGAAACCGTATTAGGTGAGAGTCCAGCTTCTTTGGCGATTTTGTAATCCGTCCAGCCATAACGCTGCTTCAGCTCTATGAGCCTTTTCGTAATGTCCACAAAACCACCTCATTTCTATACTATGGCAACACCGCACAATTCGGCAAGAACCGGAGGCGAGGGATTTTCCCTCAGCCGAAAGTTTGGAAAACAGGGGAATACTTGGTGTATTTCCTGTTTTCCAAACTGCGCGGATGGGGGAAAAGTCCCGCCATCCGGCCGCAGACGCAATTGTGCGGTGTTGCCCTATATTATATCCCCATCAATGGTGATACAGTTATAGCGAAGAGGTGGGAGTCGTATTACAAGTTTTGGTGATATTCTATTCCTGTTTCTTGAAGGAGTGATAATACCGTGGCTACAGAATCTGAATTGCGGCGGTATCGCGCCTGCTTTACCGGTCATCGGCCTCATAAGCTACACCAGACTGAATCTGTCGTGATCGGTGCGCTGGAAGAGAAAATTCGCGAAGCCATCCACGATGGATTTGTTACATTCATCTCCGGCATGGCGTGGGGAGTAGATATCTGGGCTGCCGAAATTGTCCTGCGCTTGAAAGCGGAGGGACACCCGATTCACCTTATTGCTGCGGTTCCTTACGAAGGCTTTGAACGCGGCTGGGATAATGACTGGAAGCGCCGCTAGCGGACTTTGCAGAGCAGTGTCGAAAAAGTTAAAGGCGCAAGCAGCGGATTCGCTGCCTGCGCCTTCTTAAAAAATTGTGGGGTAAACGGTTGTATCCCCATTGGCCCTTTTGTAAGAGGGTTTTCTCCGATATAATATCTTTTGCTCAAATAATTATACGATTCCTTGAAAAAATGAAACTCAAATTATTGTTCCGCACTCTTCCTGGCAAATTCCCAGGAGCTGCGGCACATATCCTCTACAGTGTGTATGGTAAATATTAACCCATCACGACCCGCACACGTACAGCATCGTAATCTGCAAGGTCATCCTCAGTAATATATGCATTGGCAATTGTCTTTCCGTCGATACTTACTTCACTCACACCGTGCTGAACATGGTCAGGATTTTCCACCTGGATCGTAAGTTTGCAACCGCGGTAGATTCTCTCGACGCTGTAGCTGTCCCACTCAGCCGGGATAGTCGGATCGATCAGCAATCCCTTGAGTGTGGGACGGATGCCCAGGATATACTGGGTGGCCACCACATCCATCCAAGCTGCCGTACCGGTAACCTGGGACACACAGCCCCAGCCGCACTTTTCATTGGCAATGCCCAGCATGGTGGAGCAGTAAGCATAGGCTTCCGATTTATACCGCTCCACACCCAGCTTCTGGATCACATTCTGAGGCATGACCTGCTTATAGTACTGCCATGCCCGGTCACCACGACCCAGCAAGGCTTCTGCCATGATGGCCCAGCAGTTTGCCTGAACGAAAATGCCGCCGTTTTCAGAGTAACCAGCCGGCAGGCCATTGGCCATACCCGCTTCCTGAGAAGGCCAGCCGGGGAAACCGGGAGTGTTTAGCAGCAGACCAATGCCGGTATCCAGCTGCGCTTTAGCGCTGTCCATAGCATGAATGTGCTGCTCCTTCTTGCCTGCGCCGGATATGACCATCCAGCTCTGGGAATTCAGCCATATCCGCATATGCTCGGCTGTGTGAGAGCCGACAGGATTGCCGTCGTCATCCAGGCCACGCAGATACCAATCGCCGTCCCAAGCGTACTTTTCAAGGGCTTCTTCCTGCTGCTGAATTCTGGCATTGAATTTCTCGACTAGTTCCTGCTCACCACGAAGCTCTGCCAGTTCGATCATCTGCCGCAGTGCGTATATCAACTGCTGAGAAACCATGATGCTTTCACCCTTGCCCCGTCTTCCGAAGGGGCCGAGATGATCGTTCCAGTCGCTGAACAGGATCAGCGGCAGGCCATGCTCACCCAAGTGTTTTTCGGTGAAATCGATGCCACGGAGCAAATGTTCCCAAAGAGAGACGCTGCCGGTATGATTGACCTTATCCGGTGCCAGGAATGGGATCTCCCGGTCAAGAATGGACATGTCACCGCTTTCCGCAATGATCGCATAAGCCAGATACACGATCCAGAGGTGGTTATCGGAGCGGGTAATATCCTGGGCAGGTGTCCGCTCCTCCGGCCACATGATATGCACCGGATGCCCGTCCTCGAACTGCATGGATGCCAGATACTCCAGCATCTCATAGGCCCATTCCGGCTTGCGGTAGGCCTGGGCCAGCATATCCTGTGCGCTGTCCCGGAAGCCGATGCCACGGACACCGGAGGCGGAAGAACTGATGGAACGGGAATACCGGGCGGTATGGACACACTGCAGCGGATTCCAGGTGTTGATATTGCGCATAGCCTCCGCATCCGGGATCTGGCACTGAAGAACATCCAAATGCTCGTGCCACCAGGCGCAGCACTTGCAGAACTGCTCCTCCACCGCACCTTCTTTGCGAAAGGCCGTCAAGGTTTCTTTCGTCTGCTGAACAGCATTTTCGTAATCAGACAGCGCACCCTTGGTAACGCCAAGGTAGTAATGCGCGCATCTTTCCGCTCCGGCAGCGATGGTCAGATGGCTGTGCAGTGCGCCGCAAGGCTCACCGCCATTCAAATCCGTATTGGACAGCTTCCCGTTTTCCACTTCAATAGGATTCCGCTCATCCCGGTAATTGCCGCAGAAGCTATCCCGGTTGCAGCAGTAAGAATCGCACCTTTCGCTGGAGCCGAAGTACACCAGCGGGGATTCCGTGGCACGGGGGTGCATCCATGCGGTGTAGGCGTAAGTGATGGCCTGTAGCTCCTCGTCATAAATAGCACGGGTATTCCACTTCAGGTAATAGCCCAGCGTATTTTCTTCCTTAGCAAGGAACTGGGAAAGCTCCACATAGGCGTATACATCGCAAGTAATATCCTCACCGTTTTCGTTCTTCAGCTTCAGATCCCAGAGAAGCGCATCATAGTCCTGCGCCATGAACAGCTTCAGCGTTGCGGTCAGGCCGTCCTTCTTCGCAGTAAAGGTAGAGAATCCCGGTGCGTGAGCAGCTTCCCGCATATCCACCTTCGTATCGCAGGGGCGGAATGTGGGAGACCACACGCTGCCATCTTCCATGCGGATGTACACATAGAATCCGGGGGAGTCGATGGGCAGATTGTAAAAGCGGTACCGGGAGATACGGAAAGCAATGGGTGAAAGCCACCATGCCATGCCGCCGCCTGCCTGAGAAACAAAGGCATGCATTCTGCCGTTGGACAGATAGTTGATCCAGGGCTGGGGAAGATCAAACCGGTGGAATCGGATCTCCCGCTCTATATCATGAAAGTTATATGGACAGTTTTTCATTACTCTGACTTGCTCCATAAACAGGCCGGAGCGGGCGCCAGCTAAACCGGCTCGCGCCCCGGCCACAGACAGTCCTGGCAAGGACTGCCTCCGCAAATAATATCTACCGGCGGCAGTTTCGCGCCGTCCAGCTTCGTAATGTCCCCTACATGAATCATGTCGGGGAATCGCAGCTTGGTCACTTCGATGGGAAAAGTTTCAATTTCGCTGGCCCACACCGGCCGGATGCCATTGCGCACCGCCGCCAGTGGGAAGCCGCCGATTCCATCGAACAAGCTGCCCATAGTCAATTCGCTGTACACTTAGGATTTGTACCTCCCACAAAGAAAAAAGCCAACCGCACGAGCAGTTGGCAATATCGAAAATATGTTTTGACTTATATGTTGAGATTTGATAGAATATTCATGGTTCCATCTGGAACCGGGCGCTGCCAGTTTAGATTAAGGTGTGATCGCCACCGGCAATCAGAGAATTCTGATTCGCTGCGCGACGCACCGCGGTAGGCGGTTGGCCCCCTGACAACAGGGGGTGATCCTTCTTTGCCCCCTGTCCTTGCCGGAAGGGGGTGGTGATGTGAATGTGGTTACATATGAAGAGCTGTTCCAGCTCTTACTGGTACTCATTTCCTTTGCCGGTCTGATCATTACGATCATAAAAAAGAAGTAAACCGCCCCAAGTTCCCCAACCGGGCGGTTTACTAATCGCAATCCGAGGGAGCTAACCGTCTATCGGCAGCGCCCTTTTCTATGTTCATTATACCACGATTCCGCCATCTGTCAAGGGCCGACCGTCTGATCAATTTCCGTGCCGTCATTCAGGTATACTCTGATATGATCGGCAGAAATCACTTTTACCGTATGTACAAGCTGGCGGATCATTTCTTCATCCCACTTATGTATGTGGTGATCTTCCTGATCCAGCGCAGTCTTTATAGAATGCACACGCTCCTGTGCTTCCTGGTTATTGCGGAGTTGGGCGGCGATACGCTCCTGCTGCCGTTTCAGTTCTGCCATCTCCCTTGAAATATCAGCAAACCGCCTGTCGGCTTCATTACCACAGGCATCCAGTTCCAGAAGCTGATCGAATTCCGCCGTCAGCTCCTCGATCCTTCGTTTCACCTCTCCGAGGGTCATTGCACTACCCCTTGATGGCATGGCCTCCTGCAGCAAGGCATCGGTAATCTGTGTTACCACATCCAGCTTGGGAGGCATTTTTGTATTCAATGCCGCCATGATTGCTTTTTGAAGAGGAACCTCATCCATCGTCGGGGAGTTATGACAGTATTTTTTCCCATAGTCCAATCGGCTAACGCATCGCCAGACGATCCGTTTTTGCTCTTTTCCGTTCCAGGTACACCTTCGGTATAGGGTACCGCACTCCCCGCATACAAGCCGTTCTGACAGGGCATATTTGCTTGTATAGCTGGATCGGCCTGTGGAGGACTTCGTGGAAGGGCTCTTCGCCGCAGTCCGGCGCTTTGTTTCCTCCTGAACCGCATAGAACAGCTCCCGGCTGATAATTGCGGGGTGATTGTTCTGTATCAGAACCTGGGGGAGCTGCCCGGTATTCTTCTGAACTTTTCCCCCGATGCCACCTTCCTTGAACGTCTTCTGTCCAAGCACATCGCCGCAGTATTTTTCGTTCATAAGTATCGATCTGATGGTAGCTGACTTCCACTCGGGTTCTCCTGACGGGTTCAAAATTCCCGCGTTATTCAGTCGATAGGTAATCATGCGCAAACTGTCCCCTGCCACATACCGTTCGAAAATAAGTCTGACCACATTTGCTTTTTCTGAATCAATATCGGGGATTCCATCTCCCCGCAGGACGTACCCATAGAGGCGTTTGAAGTTCACATGAACCTTTCCCTCCCGGATGGCCTGCCGTTTGCCCCAGGCCACATTTCGGGAGATGGACTCACTTTCCGCCTGTGCAAAGGCACCCAGCATGGTGATCAGCATTTCGCTGTCCATGTCCAGGGTGTTGATGTTCTCTTTCTCAAAGATCACACCAATGCCCATTGCCCGAAGCATACGGGTGTAGTTGATAGTATCCAGGGTGTTCCGTGCGAATCGGGAGATGGACTTGGTCAGAATCAGGTCGATCTTCTTGGCTTTGCACCTGCGGATCATACGGTTGAAATCATCCCGCTTTTTTGTGGAAGTGCCCGTGATGCCCTCATCGGCAAAAATCCCCGCCATAGTCCACTCGGGATTGGTCATGATTTTATCCGTATAGTAGGTACATTGAGCCTCGTAGCTGGACTGCTGTTCTTCTTCCTCTGTGGAAACCCGGCAGTAGGCTGCAACCCGAAGCTGCCGCTTCAGCGCTTGCCGCTCTGCCAGCGGTTTTGCGGGAATTAAGGTAACGATTCTCTTGGGATCGCTCAACTTACTCACCTCTTTCAATAATCTGATCGTTTTTCAGCCGGATTTTTACGTTTCCATTGCTGTCCACCATGACTGCAGATATGTTCGCAGCGATGAGATTGGCATCCAATTCGGAGCGTGGTTCCTCCTTTTGGAATACCCGGCGCATGCGCTGGGTTTCGTATTCTCTGGGATCCATGGCTTCATACATTGTCACCGCTACCTCCTGCAGCACCGCCCAAGCCCGCTTCTCATCCACCGGGAGTTGGTGAATCAGCTCATCGAGTTCTGATTTCAATTCTTTCAGCCGTTGGGGCGGGGCTTTGGGTGGATCAGGAGTTGCTATCTGTTCGGGGTGGGCAGCGAGGTGATTCAGCAGGAACAAAACCTCATGTTCTATGTGTGCTGTGATTCGACAGCCGCACTTGCGCCGCAGAATTTTCTGTATCTCTGTTTTTTCTGGGGCAGTGGCTTTCTTCCTTCGCTTTTCCTCGGAACGCTGGTAGACGGACGAATCGATTATCTTTGGAAACCCACCTTCGCCGGTGTATCGGCAGTCCTGCAATATCCGGGCTATCATATTTTTGTTCCAAGGTTTCTCGCCGTCATAGTGAACACCGTACCCGTTCATTTCGTCTGACAGCCCCTTATAGGAAGCCCCCAGCAGATACTGGTCAAACAGGTATGTAACCCAGCCGGCCTCCTCCGGGAAGATCACAACTCTGCCGAATTCCATTTTATAGCCGAATGGCAGCGCCCGATTGGAGCCCATTTACCGCACCATCCTTTCTATTGTCTCCGGCAGCTCCAACCCATTCTTCAGCCGGAATCGAATTCTTACATTGCTCTCCACAATGATTTTGTCAATCAGCTCGCAGAACAGCTCCTCATCGAAGGCTTCCAGCACTTCCGGACCGGCTTCTATTGTTTCCAGCAGTTGCTCAGTGCTGTCGAGGATGCTGCGATCCTCCTGCTGAAGGATTCTTTCTTTCTGCTGCTTAGCATTGCGAAGCTGCTCTGCCAGCTGATTGCTTTTGGATATAAAAATATCAGGGTCAACCATGCCCCGCCGGTTCAGCGTGGACAATTTGTGACTCTGACTGGATATGTCCGATATTTTTTGATTCAATTCCACAATGTCTGTACTCCACAGCATCTTTCGGCTGCGGATCGCGGACAAAGTTTTCTGTATGAACTGTAGGATTTCCCTAATCCAGATTACGCTACTCACGCTTATAATTAAGCCAGATAACAGTCAGAGATTAACCATCACTTTATTCCGCATATATTTGGTATACACCTTTTTTCAGATGGATCGCTTCACCTTTTTTCAGCGGTACACAGCTCTCTCCATTGATTTTGGTAATTCTAGCATCATGGTTGAGTACAAAATACGCTTCTGTATCAAACGGGATCTCGACAGTATACAACACACCATCATCCTTTTTTTCCCACTCACTGCGAATGACACCGTAGGCGGAATCATACAACATCCGCACCCAGTCAAAGCGTTCGTCTGTATAGGGGCAAATCTTGAATCTTTTATAAGCGGGACTGGAAGAGTTCAATCCGCACATGTATCGATACATCCACTCCACAATGGAGCCATAGGCATAATGGTTCAAACTGTTCATACCGGTATCGCTGATGCTGCCATCGGGCAGAACCGAATTCCACCGTTCCCAAACGGTTGTCGCACCCATATTGACTTCATACAGCCAGCTCGGAAAATCTTCGTTCAGCAACAGCGTATACGCCGCATCTGCATGACCGTTTTCTGTAAGTACCGGGCAAAGCAGAGGGGTTCCGACAAATCCCGTGGTCAAGTGCATATTTTCTTCTTTCAGCTTCGCCATCAACGTATCCACCTGCCGCTGTCTGGCACCTTCCGGAATTAAATCTAACCATAGAACAATGGCAAGCGCTGTCTGTGTTTCCTGGACCAGCCGCCCCGTGCGGGAATAGTATTCGTCCAGGAACGCTTCTTTAATATGGGCAGCAAGCTCCCCGTAATAGGCAGCATCCTTGTTTTTGTCTAATTCAGCTGCCGCTTTTTCGGTCAGCTTCACAGAGTAATAGTAATAAGCACTGGCTACCAGGTACGGATCTGTCGCGCCAAAGCAGGTATCTTTATGGAAATTATCCAGTGCCAGCCAGTCGGCAAAATGGAACCCATCGGTCCAGAGATATCGTCCCCCACAGCGCTCAACATCCACTTTCCGGATATAGTCCACCCAGCTTTTCATGTTTTCATATTGCTGTGCCAGAAGTGTCTTATCACCATAGGCAGTGTAAAGTGTCCAGGGGATTACTGTTGCGGCATCTGCCCAGGCGCAGGAACCGTGGCTCGTATTCACGCCCACATTGTCGGTTTGCTTATCTCTCCTGTGCAAAATCAGGCCAATTTGCCCCAAAGCATCGGGAACTACATGAGGAACAGAGCCGCCCAGTGTATCCTGTTCCTGTTTCATATCATATAGATATTTTTTGTAGAATGCCGGGGTATACATATTGAAGCTGGCAGTTGTGGAAAACACTTGGGCATCGCCTGTCCAACCCATTCTCTCATCTCTCTGAGGACAGTCTGTAGGCGTATCCAGGAAGTTTCCCTTCTGCCCCCAAAGGGCGTTGTGAATCAGTTGATTCACCTTCCCGTTTGAAGTAACAAGGGTTCCTGTCTGTTCCATCTCGGAATGCAATACACAGCCAACAAAGTCATCCAGATTGATTCCCTGGATGCCCTGAATTTTCACATACCGGAAGCCGTAGAATGTGAAATGCGGACGCACCCAGCCGTGTTTTCCGTTTGCGATATACCGGTATTCTGCTTTCGCTGTACGCAGATTCTTATTGTAGAATTTGCCTTCCTGAAGAATTTCACCATATTGGAACAGAATCTCTGCATTTTCCGGCTCCTTGCAGTTAAACTCTACCCATCCGGTCATTTCCTGTCCGAAATCCAGCACCAGTTCGTCCGCAACGGTATGAATCAATTGGACCGGTTTGATCCGCTCCATAATCTTCACCGGCAGGCTCAAACGCGGAGTCAACAGTTTCTTGGATTCTTCACAGGAAATTGCCGGGACAAATTCCTTCGCATCACAGGACACCTCCGCCCATGCAGGGATTTCTTTCCGGCTGTCCCACACTTCACCATCATAAATGCTGCTCTGAAGGACAGGCGACGGTGCGCACAGCCAGCTCGTATCGGACGGAATAATCTCTTTCGTTCCATCCGCGAACATCAAGTGAAGCTCACAGATCATATGGCAGGTGTCCCCGTACAGTTCATCCATATGACCCACAAAGCCAAACCGGCCTTTGTACCATCCATTACCCAACATGATACCAATGCAGTTATCGCCTTCACGCAGCTGCTGCGTCAAGTCGTAGGTCTGGTATTGCAGCCATAAATTGTAGTCGTTATAATAAGGGGCTAAGTATTCGTCCCCGATTTTCTCGCCATTTATATATGCTTCGTACAGGCCCAAGCCGCAAATATACAGTCTTGCATTAACAATACTTTTTGAAACCGTGAATGTCTTCCGGAATAAGGGATGCACTTCCTTAGGAAAGGTAATACATACCATTCACCATCTCCAGCTGTCCTTCTCCCTCATACCGAATATCAGGAAAAGCGGTGTATCCTGCGCACTGTTTGCTGTCCCAGTGATTATAGTCATTGCGGCGCAGTACCTTGCCCATATATTCCCAATACTTCAGGTCAGCAGATCTTGCCATGTGGGTTTCGTATCCGGAAACGGATACATCCTTGCTGATGGATATGAAGCACATATAAAACACGCCATCTTTTTTGAACACAGTAGCACTATCCGTAAATTCTTTTTCCCATTTCATAACGGGGCCGAGCTTTACGGGCGTCTTGATTTTCTCATAGACTTCCCGCATTTCCGCCTTCGTCACTGACGGTCGCTTTGGCCTGTTTGCAGCTATCATTCTTTTTCACCCTTTCCTTATTCGCCGGTAATACCTGAGGACTCAATGCTCTCCACAAACTGCCTCTGGAAGATAATGTAGAAAAATAACAGCGGCAAAACCGACAGTATGGTACCTGCCAATGCGATGGCTTCGCTGGCAAAGCCCGAAGCAGCGTCACCGTAGCCGTCCGCAGTCTTGGTTTCCTCAATGACGTATTCATCGTCCTCCAGACCCTTGACGATAACCTTACCCTTGGAATCCGCAGTTTCCACAGGAACAAAGCGGGTGGCCTCCGCTTTCTTATCCACATGATCCGTCACATAGTAAACTCCGGCGGCTTCGTCCAGCACAGCTTTCACATAATAGCCGTCGGTCTTATTCCGCATAAGGAACTCCACCTTGGAGAAGTCGCCCTTGCCGTCAGAGAACAGCTTGGTCAGTTCCAGACCGTACACATAAATATGAGCATCGTCCACCAGTGTGTCGTAGTAGTCCTGAGAGCTGCGCTTCCAGGTCAGCACCACTTCGTTGGGGTTGCCGGAATCTCCGTACACTACGGAAGCATCGCTGTTCACGGTGGCAGCGTAAGTAATGCGGACCGTGCAGTCGGAGTAACCGGAGTTGACCATGCCAGCCTCGGTGTACACAGCCTTGGAGTTATTGATTTCCTTCAGGCCATCCGAGGTCATTTCAATGGTCATGACAGAATCCTTGGCATCCGTAGCGGAGTAGGTTACCGTGAATTTGCCTTCCCCCTCCCGCCATGTGGCGATTTTGCCGGTGCAGACGCTGTCCGTGAAGAACTCCAGAACCACATCATTCTTGTTGTAAGTGATGCCCTTGCTCAGGGTATCGATAAAGGTATAGCAGGTCAGGTAGGTGGACTCGGACGTGATGCTGGGCAGGGTGCTGATAATCTGGTAGTCAACGATATCACCGTCAGAGGCCGTACCGGTATGGGCATAACCATCGGTAATGTCATTGGCAGTGCCGTTGTGCTTGCCGGTATCGTCTTTGTTTTCCCGCAAGGTCTTTTCCAGGCTGGGGATACCGGTCAGGTTCTTGGGATAGATGGTAACATCGTAGATCCAGCGGGTGCCACCGTCCGTTGCGTTGGTACCGTTGACGGAGGTCATGGGCAGGCTGATGAAGAAGGGGTTGCAGGTGCTGGTGACCATTTCGGGAACCTTGGTTTCCACCAGCAGGTACAGGCCCAGATCCAGGTCTGCGGCGCTTGTTTTGCCATAGGCATCCGTCAGGGGCATCGCCGTACCGCCGCCCGCAGCCACATAGGATTCCAGAGCGTTTTTCACGGTGGTGGCGTTGGTCTCCAGGGCGGTATTCAGCGCGGCAACGAGGACATCCGACTGGTAGTAGTAGTTTCCACTGTCCAGCTTGTCAGAATTGTCAGCGTTCTCGTACCGCTGGGCACCAGCCGCCAGTCCGAGGGGGGAGAGCAGGTCAGCACCCTTGGTCTTATCGATGCCGTACAGCACTTCTACATGGTCGAAATCAACGCCGTCGGCCGTGGATTCCGTGAACTGAACGATATCCGCGACCCGAAGGTAAGTAAACTCTACCCCCTTCACAGCATACCCGTGGCTGGCTTCTCCGTTGCCCAGATCGGAAGTATCGTCGGTATCACCGGCTCGGGTAGCACCGATGAGGGCATCGTAGACATCCTGGTCATAGACACCGGTGCTGACATAGG
>CAMFFO010000016.1 GCA_945949735.1 uncultured Clostridia bacterium
CGCCAGTTTGCGAACTGGCTCGCAATGACAGCAAGTATTCGACAAACACCAATTTGTCGTACTACTGAGTCTTTGCCTGATCCAACGAAATTTCCCGCAACCTCTGCCTAGGACCATCCCAGGAGAAGTCCATGGACATCCTGATACACAAATAATTCATTCAGTCGCAAAAAAGCACTTGACAAATCCTTCTTGCGGAACTATTATATAGAAGGTTAGCGACCGCTAACCTATTATAAAGCTCAAAAGTTAGCGTCAGCTAACTTTCATGGCTATACGAAGAGGGTGTTTTCCATGCCGCTTACAGTTGCGGATACCGGCGAAGAATATGTCATCAAACGAATCGGCGGAAAACCGGAGGTCAAACAGCATCTGGAGAATCTGGGGTTTGTTGTTGGCTCTGTGGTATCGGTGATCAACACCATCAGCGGAAATGTCATCGTGAAGGTGAAGGAATCCCGGGTAGCCATCAGTCAGGAGATGGCGCAAAAAATCATGGTATAAACTGAAAAGGAGGAAAAGGTATGAAAACTCTCAGGCAAGCAAAGGTTGGCGATACCGTTACCGTGGTAAAGCTACACGGCGAGGGAGCGGTAAAACGCCGGATCATGGATATGGGCATCACCAAGGGTGTGACCGTCCACATTCGGAAGGTGGCTCCGCTGGGTGATCCGGTGGAGGTCAATGTCCGGGGCTATGAGCTGTCTCTGCGGAAAGCGGACGCGGACATGATTGAGATCGAATAAAAACCGGGCGCAAGCCCCTATTCATTTGTCGAAGAGTTAGCATTTGCTAACAAGAGGAGAATACTATGGATATCAGAATTGCCCTAGCGGGCAACCCCAACAGCGGCAAAACCACCCTGTTCAATGCTCTGACCGGTTCCAACCAGTTTGTGGGCAACTGGCCCGGCGTCACCGTGGAGAAGAAGGAAGGAAAACTGAAGAAGCACCCCGACGTAACCATTACCGACCTTCCCGGCATCTACTCTCTCTCTCCCTACACACTGGAGGAAGTGGTCGCGCGAAATTATCTGGTGGAACAGCGGCCTGACGCCATTTTGAACATTATTGACGGCACCAATCTGGAGCGAAACCTGTACTTGACCACGCAGCTGACGGAACTGGGTATCCCTGTGGTCATTGCCATCAACATGATGGATGTTGTACGCAAAAACGGGGACAAGATCAACATTTCCGAACTGTCCAATGCTCTGGGCTGCAAGGTGGTGGAGATTTCCGCCCTGAAGGGCGACGGCGTTATGGAAGCTGCTGAGGCAGCCATTGACGCGGCGAAAAACGGCAAAACCGTGCCCATGCACACCTTCTCCGGCCCTGTGGAGCACACCATTGCCCACATTGAGGAAGCGGCAGTCCATTCGCTGCCAGACGAGCAGCAGCGCTGGTACGCAATCAAGATATTTGAGCGGGATGACAAGGTGCTGGAGAACCTGAAGCTGGCCCCCGAAACCCTGTCCCACATCGAGGCTGATATCCAGGCCGCCGAAAAGGAGCTGGACGACGACGCGGAATCCATCATCACATCCGAGCGGTATGTCTACATCGGCGAAGTAATCAAGCGGAGCTACAAAAAGCATTCCGCCGGAAAGCTGAGCACCTCCGATAAAATTGACAAGGTCGTAACCAACCGTTTTCTGGGGCTGCCTATTTTCGCGGTGGTCATGTTCCTGGTGTACTATATCTCCATGGTCACAGTCGGCTCTGCTGCCACGGATTGGGCCAACGACGGTCTGTTTGGTGACGGCTGGCACCTGCTGGGAATCGGTTCCGCTGCATACAGTGAAGCAGCGGAGGAATACACCGGCGCCGCTCTGATCGTGGATGGCTTTGATGCCTATGTGGAAGAAAACGGCGCCGCCCCCGCCGGGGACTTTACCTACGAAGTTGAGGATGAGGAAACCCTGGAAATATCCGAGGAAACCGCCTCCCTGGACGACTATAACGCGGCCCTTGCCATTCTGGAAGGCTACGGGGAAGAACCCGATCCTGCAGATTACGGAGTATGGATTCCCGGTATTCCCGTTCTGGTGAGCAGTCTGCTGGAAAAACTCAATGCTGCCGACTGGCTGCAGGGATTGATCCTGGATGGCATTATTGCCGGTGTTGGCGCGGTGCTTGGCTTTGTTCCCCAGATGCTTGTTCTGTTCCTGCTTCTGGCATTCCTGGAAGCCTGCGGCTATATGGCGCGGATCGCCTTTGTCCTGGACCGTGTGTTCCGGAAATTCGGTCTGTCCGGCAAGAGCTTCATCCCCATGCTTATTGGCACCGGCTGCGGTGTCCCCGGCATCATGGCCTCCCGCACCATTGAAAACGAGCGGGACCGCCGTATGACCATCATGACCACCACCTTCATTCCCTGCGGCGCCAAGGTGCCCTTTATCTCTATGATTGCGGGAGCTCTCTTTGGCGGCAGCGCCTGGGTCGCCACCTCCGCCTACTTCATTGGCATGGCAGCCATTATTGTCTCCGGCATTATGCTGAAGAAAACCAAAATGTTCTCCGGGGAACTGGCTCCCTTCGTTATGGAGCTGCCCGCCTACCATCTGCCCACAGTTCTGAATGTACTGCGCAGTATGTGGGAGCGGGGTTGGAGCTTCATCAAGAAGGCCGGTACCATCATTCTTCTGTCTACCATCTTCGTCTGGTTCACCACCTTCTTCGGCTTTGTGGACGGAAGCTTCCGGATGCTCAGCGAAGAGGAGATCGGTTATTCGATTCTCGCGGCCATCGGCGGAGTTCTGGCGTGGATTTTCAAGCCCCTGGGCTGGGGCAACTGGCAGGCAGCGGTGGCTTCCATCACCGGCCTCGTAGCCAAGGAAAACATTGTAGGCACCCTGGGCATTCTATACGGCGGCGGAGACGGCACGGTTTATCAGAATCTGGCATCCGCTTTCACCGGCATTACAGGCTTCTCCTTCCTGGTGTTCAACCTGCTGTGCGCCCCCTGCTTTGCGGCCATCGGCGCCATCAAGCGGGAAATGAATAACGCCAAATGGACCTGGTTCGCCATCGGTTATCAGTGTGGCTTTGCGTATGTGATCGCTCTGATGATCAACCAGTTTGGCAATGCGTTCACCGGAAACGCGAATATCATCGGGCTGGCTGCAGCTCTGGCCGCATTGGTTTATATGCTATATCTGCTGTTCAAACCCTACAAGGAAGCCACCAGGCTCTCCAAAGTATAAGGCAGCACCGCACAATTGCGTCTGAGAATTCTGTGGGCCACTTCCGCTGAGCTTCCTTGACGAATAACGCGGTACAGTCTTGAGGAAACCGACGCAGCCCGGCTGACAACCGGGCTGCCCATCAAAACCGAATGTGACAGGAGAGTATCATTATGCTGCAATGGTTTATCGCGAATATCGGAAGCATTTTTGTCTGCCTGGTTCTCCTGGCGGCAGTGTCCCTGATTGTGCGGTCGCTGATCCGCCAGAAAAAGCAGGGAAAGACTTCCTGCGGCTGCGGCTGCGGATGCGCTCACTGCGCCATGCGCGGAAGCTGCCATTCCCATTAGCCTCCGATCCCCGCAACTGAAAGACCCGTACAAGGGAGATTCTCCGGAATCCTCCTTGTACGGGCATTTTCACTCATAGGATTATTTGGCGCAGTCCCCCCATCAAACGGGGGCACTGCTTTTGCAAGGGTATCCCGGGCGTCAGGTGTAGGTATTGATAATACCAAAGGCTATTTCCTTCTTGGATACGCACCGATCCATGGCCTGTTTTTCGATGTGACGGTGAGCCTCCGCCTCCGTCATCTTCAGCTGTTCAATGAGAATCCATTTCGCCCGGTTCACCAGGCGAATCTCTTCCATCTTATCCTCGATGGAGATGGTTTTTTTCTCCAGCCGCCGCAGCCGTTCCCTGGCCGCCGCCATCCACCCCAGCGCCAGCTTCAGGCTTTGTGCGCTGACGGGGAGCTGGAGCGTGAATACGCCGTAGGGACAGACCTTGGCATTGATCTGAGTATAAGCATCGGCCCGGAGCAGAAGCAGGGCCACACAGTCCGTCCGGGAGCAGACATCTATGGCGAACTGGGTTCCGTAGTCATCCGGCAGCGGCGCGCAGATAATCACAAAATCATAATTTCTCGCAAGCAGCTCCCGCCTGGCGGAGGCAACGCTTTCCGAGTAGCAAATGGGGTAATATTCCGAGTAAGGGAGCATGGCGGCCATGGCATCCCGAAACTTCTGACCGGCCGAAACCACCAGAACGCTGTATGTACGCTCCTCGAACACCATACCGCTCCCCCCTTCCCTTTCCTGAAATAGCTCCCCTGGAAACTATCCGCAGAAGTACCGGATCAGGGATTCCGGCAGGTGGCTGCGGACAAACCCACTGGAGGAAGCCTGCCGAACCGCTGCGGACAGCGTCAGCGGCAGGGTTTGCAGCCCTTTGAGTTCTTCAGAGGCCGCAGTAAAGAGATTCACATTGGCATTTTCCGGAAGGATAATCCGGTTCCGGATTCCATCCAGTCCCGCCCATATCAGCAGCGCAAAGGCAAGGTAGGGGTTCGCCAGACAGTCCGGGGAGCGCAGCTCCACCCGCCGGTACTCTCCGGAGGCTGCGGGAATCCGGATCAGCATCGAACGGTTATTGTTGGACCAGGAAATATACTTCGGGGCTTTGAATGCGCCCAGGCGGCTGTAGGACTGCTCCACCGGATTCAGGAACCGGGTCATATCCGCCACATGAAGCAGGATTCCGCCCATCATATACTGCATCAGGTCCTCTCCTTTTCCCTTCACGGACAGGTTGATGTGGAAGCCGTTTCCGGGTTTATCCGCCATGGGTTTGGGGGAGAAATCCGCGTGCAAGCCGTTTCTGGCAGCAATGGTTTTCACCACACTGCGGAAGGTCACCGCATTGTCCGCCGCGCTGAGGGCATCGGAATACCTGAAATCGATCTCATTCTGTCCCGGCCCCTCCTCGTGATGGCTGGATTCCGGGAAAATACCCATCCGCTCCAGTGTCAGGCAGATCTCCCGGCGGACATCCTCACATCGATCCTCGGGAGCCACATCCATATAACTGGCGTTGTCGTAGGGAACCTTCAATGGCTCCCCGTTGTCGTCCAGTCTGAACAGGTAGAATTCCAGCTCCGAGCCAAAGGAGAAGGTATACCCTGCCTCAGACGCATCCGCAACGGCGCGCCTGAGAATGCTGCGGGTATCATGGACAAAGAGTTCCCCGTCATGATCCGTAATGGTACAATACATCCGAACCACCCGTCCGCTTTCCGGACGCCAGGGAAGCACCGCCAGCGTGGCAGGATCCGGATGCAGAAACAGGTCGGAATGCATCTCATCCCCGAATCCTGCAATGGCGGAGGCATCGATGGCGATCCCGTATTCAAAGGCGCGTTCCAGCTCGTGGGGCATAATGGAAATGTTCTTGGGATGCCCCCAGACATCACAGAACGCCAGGCGGATAAACTTCACGTCCTCCTCCTGGATATATTGCATGACCTCCTGGGGTGTGTATTTCATTTCAACGACCTGCTTTCCTTAATTTGCGACGTACATCTGTTTGTAGGGATTGGCGCTGTCCGGTGTAACCACGGTGAAACGGCTCTCCAGAAGTGGCCCGGGGTCTAACCGGAAACACGCACAGTATTCCTCAAGGATGGGCCTGAGCAGTGCCATATCCTCTTCCTCTGCCGGATGGTGCTGAACCTGAACCGGGAACCGGATTCCGGCGCAGTCGGAACGGATATACATCCTTCCCCCGTGCATTCCTGCGCCCGGGAAGTTGCTCACGATGGGCCTCCCATCGGTGTGCATTCCCAGCACCACAATGGTTCCCCCGGCCTGGTATTCTCCAAGAAAGCTGCCGGCTCTGCCGCCAATGACCAGAACCGGGTTTTTCTCCTGGTAGGCCTTCATGTGGATTCCGGTTCGGTACCCGGCGTCCCCGCGGACGAAGATCTTTCCTCCCCGCATGGCATAGCCCGCGGCATCGCCCACATTCCCGTGGATCACGATCCGACCTGCGTTCATGGTGTCCCCCACCGCGTCCTGGGCGTTCCCGAAAACCTCAATCTCCGCGCCGTCCAGATACGCTCCCAGGGCATTTCCCGGGATTCCGGAAATGGTGATCCGTTTGTCCGACATTCCCGCTCCAAGGAATCGGTGACCCAGGCAGTTGATGATCCGGCAGTCGCTTTCCTGCCGCAGCATGGTATTCAGGGCGGTATAATCCATATCCCTGGCATCTAATAACATTTATATCACACCTGCTCTTTCATTTCTACAAATTTTTCAAAGAATTGAAAAATTATTCTCCGGCATGGGCGATTCCCAGGATCGCGAGCTCCTTTTCGTTCAGCCCGATTCCGCGGAGCATCAGACGGTTGCCCCGAAGGGCCTCGATGGAGTTGATTCCCATTCCGCCCATGATCTCCTTGAGCTCATGCTTCCAGGCTGTAATCAGGTTCACCAGACGGGCCGCCCCTTCCTCCGGATCCAGCCGGGCCACCAGCTCCGGCCGCTGAGTAGCAATTCCCCAGTTGCATTTACCGCTCTGGCAGCTGCGGCACATATGACAGCCCAGGGCAATCAGGGCGGCGGTGCCGATGTAGCAGCAGTCCGCACCCAGAGCCACAGCCTTGACCACATCCGCCGCGCTGCGGATGCTTCCCCCGGCAATCAGGGAAACCCGGTTGCGGATTCCCTCGTCCCGCAGACGCTGATCCACGGCTGCCAAAGCCAGCTCAATGGGGATGCCCACATTGTCCCGGATTCGGGTGGGAGCCGCTCCGGTGCCGCCCCGGAAACCGTCGATGGCAATAATGTCCGCGCCGCTGCGGGCAATTCCGCTGGCAATGGCGGCAATGTTGTGAACCGCCGCCACCTTCACAATCACGGGCTTGCTGTACCCGGTGGCTTCCTTAAGGGACAGCACCAGCTGCCGCAGATCCTCAATGGAGTAAATATCATGATGGGGAGCCGGAGAGATGGCGTCGGAGCCCTCGGGAATCATTCTCGTCCGGGAAATATCCCCCACAATTTTAGCTCCAGGCAGATGCCCACCGATTCCGGGCTTCGCGCCCTGTCCCATTTTGATCTCCATCGCCGCGCCCGCGCGCAGATAATCCATATGCACCCCAAACCGTCCGGATGCCACCTGCACAACGGTATTGTCGCCGTAAGCATAGAAATCCTCGTGGAGGCCGCCCTCGCCCGTATTATAGCAGATCCCCAGCTTTGCGGCAGCTCTTGCCAGCGCTTCGTGGGCATTGTAGCTGATGGAGCCGTAGCTCATGGCAGAGAACATAAGCGGAACACTCAGCTCCAACTGAGGCGGCAGACTGCAATCCAGCTTCCCATCGGGCCCTCTTGTGACGAAATCCGGTTTTCTTCCCAGGAACACTCTTGTTTCCATAGGCTCCCGGAGCGGGTCAATAGGCGGGTTGGTTACCTGGGAGGCGTTGATCAGTATTTTATCCCAGTAAACAGGGAATTGCTGCGGATTTCCCATGGAACTCAGCAGCACGCCGCCGGTGCCTGCCTGCTTCACGATTTCCCGGATAGCGCTGTCTGTCCAGTTGGCGTTGGCCCGGAACCGGTTGTTGCTTTCCACAATTTTCAGCGCACGCACCGGACACATGGCTACGCATCGCTGACAGTTGACGCATTTTTCCTCCTGGGCCACCATGGTTTTCGTTTTCACGTCAAAGAGGTGCACCCCGTTGGCGCATTCCCGCTCACAGATCCGGCAGTTAACGCACCGGTTACTCCGAATGACTTCATATTCCGGATACAGAAAATCCAGGCTCATCAAAAGCACCCCTCTTTCACCTGTACAATCACCGGTTCACCACCGGCGGGATAACGGATGTCCTCAGCGTCAGGCTCCATGGCACGGATCGCCGTTTCCTCACTGGCGATGAACACCCGATCATCCTTCCTTCCCGTAACCATAGCACGGAGCTTCAGCCGGTCATTCAAAGCCATCAGTCCTCCCTCAAAACCCAGCACAATAGAAAAGGGCCCTGTGAGGAGCAGGCTGGAGAACACACTGCGCAGGTAGGTAAGCCTTTTCTTATCCTCTTCAGACTTATTCTCTATGGTAGTCCAGAAGGGCGCGGCGACCACACTTGCCGCTTCCTCCAGGGTCAATCCCTGCCGACGAAGCAGGTAGTCCATAATGTAGGTGATGACCTCCGTATCGGTTTTGAGGGTGCAATGATAGCCGAACATCTCAATATACCGCCGGTTGGCATCGTAAGAGGATATTTCTCCGTTATGCACTATGGAATAATCCAGCAGTCCAAAGGGGTGCGCGCCGCCCCACCAGCCAGGGGTGTTGGTAGGATACCGTCCATGGGATGTCCAGCAGTACGCGCCATATTCCTCCAGCCGGTAGAATCTGCCCACATCCTCCGGATAGCCCACCGCCTTGAAGCAGCCCATGTTTTTCCCGCTGGAGAAAACGTGGCACCCGGGGATCTGGGAATTGATCCGCATCACCGTCCGGGCCACATATTCCCGCTCATCCACCTGCTGGGCCGCCAGGACGCTTTTCAGCGGAGCCACAAAATACCGCCGGATAATCGGCTCCCCCGTGATGGCGGGTATGGTTCTGGTAGGGATTTTTTCATCGTGGACGATCTCAAAATGATCCTTCAGGAACTGCTCACAGCTTTTTCGAGCGGCGCTGTCATCAAAGAACAGATGCAGAGCAAAGAAATCCCGGAATTCGGGATAAATACCATAGCCCGCGAAGCCTCCTCCCAGGCCGTTGGAACGCTCATGCATGGGAATCATGGCCCGGATGATCCCACCTCCATCCATCCTGCGCCCTTCCGTGGAAATCACCGCCGCGATGGCGCAGCCGGAAGGAATTCTGATTTCTCCCTCTCGTTTCATACCGTTTCATCCTCTCCAGAAAATGAAAAGCGTCCATGGAAGGGGCACAGTATCCCCCTCCATGAACGCCTTTGTTCAACGGTGATATTATATTCCATAGGAAGTCTCTTGTCAATCTACCCAATCCGAAAAAACTTTTTTTGTGCAGGGTGTTGACAAATGGCCTTGGAGGGTGTAGAATGCCACCTGTGAAGGCGAAGGCGTCTTTGAGCAGTAAGCTCTTAGACCCCTTCGCCCCTTTTTTATTATTATCCAAAGGAGTGTCGATTATGGGTAGCGTATCCGATTATTTTGGCTGTTTGGTATTTGACGACCGGGTCATGAAGGCGAATTTGAGCGCCGATGTGTATCAGTCCCTGCGGGAAACCATCGATCATGGCGCAAAGCTGGAGCCCGGTGTGGCAAATTCCGTTGCTGTAGCCATGAAGGACTGGGCCGTTGCCAACGGTGCCACCCACTATACCCACTGGTTCCAGCCCCTGACGGGGATTACCGCCGAGAAGCACGACAGCTTCATCTCCCCCGCTCCCGATGGAGGCGTCATCATGGATTTCTCCGGAAAGGAACTGATTAAAGGCGAACCCGACGCCTCCTCCTTCCCCTCCGGCGGTCTGCGCGCCACCTTCGAAGCCCGTGGCTATACCGCCTGGGATCCCACATCCTACGCGTTCATCAAGGGCACCACGCTTTGCATCCCTACAGCTTTCTGCTCCTACGGCGGCGAGGCTCTGGACAAGAAAACTCCGCTGCTGCGCTCCATGGAGGCTCTGAACCGTCAGGCCATGCGGATTCTGAAGCTCTTCGGAAACACCGACGTGAAGTGTGTCCGCACCTCTGTTGGTCCCGAGCAGGAGTATTTTCTGATTCCTAAGGAGATGTATGAGAAGCGCAAGGATCTGATCTACACCGGCCGCACCCTCTTCGGCGCCAAGCCCCCCAAGGGACAGGAGATGGATGACCACTACTTTGGTGTCATCAAGCCCCGGGTCGCGGCTTACATGGAGGATCTGAACCGGGAACTGTGGAAGCTGGGGATTCTCGCAAAGACCGAGCACAACGAGGTCGCTCCCGCCCAGCACGAGTTGGCCCCCATCTACACCACCACCAACATCGCCACCGACCACAACCAGTTGACCATGGAGATCATGCAGAAGGTAGCCGCCAAGCACGGTCTGGTGTGCCTGCTTCACGAGAAGCCCTTCGCCGGCGTCAACGGCTCCGGCAAGCATAACAACTGGTCCATCTCCACGGATACCGGCGTGAACCTGCTCTCTCCCGGCGAAACGCCTTCCGAAAACGCTCAGTTCCTGCTGTTCCTGTGCGCAGTCATCAAGGCCGTGGACGATTATCAGGATCTGCTCCGCATCAGCGTAGCAACCGCCGGAAACGACCATCGTCTGGGCGCCAACGAGGCTCCTCCTGCCGTGATTTCCATGTTCCTGGGAGATGAGCTGACCGCCATTCTGGATGCCATCGAAACCGACACCCCCTACTGTGCCGCGAAAAAGACCACCATGAAGCTGGGCGTGGATGTTCTTCCCAGATTTGCCCGGGACACCACTGACCGCAACCGTACCTCGCCCTTTGCTTTCACCGGCAATAAATTTGAGTTCCGGATGGTTGGCTCTTCCAACTCCATCGCCTGCGCCAACATCATGCTGAACGCCGCCGTAGCCGAATCTCTGAAGATCTACGCCGACCGGCTGGAAGGTGTCGCGGACTTTGAAACCGCCCTCCACGACATGATCAAGAAAACCATCAAGGATCACAAGCGGATCATCTTCAACGGCAACGGCTATGACGAATCCTGGCTGAAGGAGGCCGCCCGTCGGGGCCTCAGCAACTACCCGACCACGCCCGATTGTATGCCCCACATCCTGGATGAAGAGAATGTGCGGATGCTGACCTCCCACAAGATTTTCTCCGTTGCGGAACTGCATTCCCGCTGTGAGATCATGCTGGAGAACTACTGCAAGACCGTCATGATCGAGGCCAATACCATGATCGACATGGCCCGCAAGCAGGTTCTCCCGGCAGTGGCGGCCTATTCCACGGAGCTTGCCAAGGACGCCGCGGCCAAGAAGGCGGTGGTTCCCTCCCTGGTCTGCGACTACGAAACGGGCCTCGTTACCAAGCTCTCCCGGCTCACGGATCAGATCGCCATCAAGACCGACGAGCTGGAGGCATCCTTGCTGGAGCTGAAAACCATTACCGATATCACTGAGCAGTCCTTTGCCATCCGGGACACGGTTCTGGGTAAGATGGCCGCCCTTCGTGCCGTTGCCGATGAGGCGGAAACCCACACCGCCGAGAAATATTGGCCCTTCCCCACCTACGGTGAGCTGCTTTTCGGCGTTCGCTGACTCCTTGCTGCCAATCGCCGTACTGTACGGTGCCTGAAGGAGGGGTTTCCCCTCCTGAACGGCAGCAAATGCGATAGAAAGAGAGAAAAGATTGTAATGGGCGCACTTCTTGGGGAAATCTCACCGGAATGACCGCCGGTGTACCCCCTTCCGTGGGAGTATGCCCGCTACAGCAAACATTGAGGAGGTAACAAAATGAGTGAAGTATGGAGCGTATGGTATCTGATCGGCGCGGCATTGGTTTTCTGGATGCAGGCCGGATTTGCCATGGTGGAGGCAGGATTTACCCGTGCCAAGAACACCGGCAACATCATCATGAAGAACCTGATGGACTTCTGTATCGGCACCGTTGTCTTTATTCTCATCGGCTTCAGCCTGCTGATGGGCGAGGATCTGATAGGCTTTATCGGCAAGCCTGGTTTTGACCTGTTCACGGCTTATGAGAGCTTTGACTTCTCCAGTTTCGTGTTCAACCTGGTTTTCTGTGCCACCACCGCAACCATCGTCTCCGGCGCCATGGCGGAGCGTACCAAGTTCCTTTCCTACTGCATCTATTCCGGTGTCATTTCCGCGCTGATCTACCCCATCGAGGCCCACTGGATCTGGGGCGGCGGCTGGTTGGCTCAGCTGGGCTTCCACGACTTCGCAGGTTCCTGCGCCATCCACATGGTGGGCGGCATTTCCGCCCTGATCGGCGCAAAGATCCTTGGGCCCCGAATCGGCAAGTTCAATCGGGATGCCTCCGGCAAGGTCATCAAGGTCAACGCCTTCCCCGGCCACAGCATTGCGCTGGGCGCACTGGGCGTATTCATCCTGTGGCTGGGCTGGTACGGCTTCAACGGTGCTGCCGCCACCTCCGTGGAGCAGCTGGGCTCCATCTTCCTGACCACTACCATCGCCCCTGCTGTGGCCACGGTGGTGTGCATGATCTTCACCTGGCTCAAGTACGGCAAGCCTGACGTGTCCATGTGTCTGAACGCTTCTCTGGCAGGCCTTGTGGCCATCACAGCCCCCTGCGATGTTACGGATTGCCTGGGCGCCTGTATTATCGGAGCGGTTGCGGGTCTGCTGGTGGTCTTTGGGGTGTGGCTGCTGGATAACAAGCTCCATGTTGACGATCCTGTAGGGGCTGTGGCCGTCCACTGCATGAACGGCATCTGGGGTACCCTGGCGGTTGGTTTGTTCGCAACCGATACCGCTCCCGGCTATGCCATTGCCAACGCTTCCGGCAAAACCCTCACCGGCCTTCTGTACGGCGGTGGCTTCGAGCTGATGGGTCTGCAGTTGCTGGGCTTTGTCACCGTAGCTGCCTGGACCGTGGTCACCATCACCATTACCTTCCTGGTTATCAAGGCCACAGTTGGTATTCGGGTCTCCCGGGAGGAAGAGATCACCGGCCTGGATGCCACCGAGCACGGCCTTCCCTCCGCTTACGCCGGCTTCGCCATGCTGCCTGAGATGGTAACCGAGGATGCTGCCCCCGTGGTTGTCTCCGGCGATGTACCCGCTGCAGAAGCGATCCCTGTTAAGAAGATGCCCGCCTTCGAGGAAGGCACCGGACCCAAGTTCACAAAGGTGGAGATTATCTGTAAGGAGAACCGTCTGGAATCTCTGAAGGATGCCATGATGAACATCGGAATTACCGGCATGACCGTATCCCATGTGCTCGGCTGCGGTGTTCAGGAGGGAACTCCGGAGTATTACCGCGGAGTCGCGGTGGAAACCACCCTTCTGCCCAAGGTTCAGGTGGATATCGTGGTCAGCAAGGTGCCTGTCCGCACAGTGATTGATACCGCCAAGAAGGTCCTCTACACCGGCCATATCGGCGACGGAAAGATTTTCGTATACGATGTGGAAAATGTGGTGAAGGTGCGCACCGGCGAAGAAGGGTATGACGCGCTCCAGGATGTGGAGTAACAAAGAAAGAATTCCGAGGGAGGGCCGCTTTATGCGGCTCTCCCGTGGGTTGGTTTTAGGGAGGAAACAGATATGTGTTCGATTATTGGCTACTGCGGCAGGCCCCCACAGCGTTCCGCTTTTGATACCGCGTTTTCCAGGACCCAATCCCGGGGCCCCGACGATACCCGTGTCGTTGAGGTTGGGCAGGGTCTTTTAGGTTTTCACCGTCTTTCCATTATGGGTCTCCACCCGGAAGGAATGCAGCCGTTCACGCTGAACGGGAACTGGGTCGTCTGCAACGGTGAGATCTACGGGTTTGAAAAATTCCGCCGGGAGCTTTCCGAAAACTACACCTTCGTCAGCGATTCCGACTGCGAGGTTCTCCTGCCGCTCTATGAGAAATACGGCACCGGGATGTTCGCCATGCTGGACGCGGAATTTGCCTGCATCCTCTACGACGGGAAGAAGCAGCAGTTCCTGGCCGCCCGTGACCCCATCGGTATCCGTCCGCTGTACTATGGCTATGACGTTCAGGGCACCATTGTGTTTGCCAGTGAGCCCAAGAACCTGCTGGGGCTTGTGGATCGGATTCTTCCCTTCCCTCCCGGGCATTACTACTGTGATGGGGAATTCCACTGCTATTGCGACATTGCCAAGGCCCGGCTTCCTCTGTCCGATGACCTGGAAACCGTCTGTACGAACATCCGGGAAAAGCTGATTGCCGGCGTCCGCAAACGTCTGGTAGCCGACGCCAAGGTGGGATTTCTGCTCTCCGGCGGGCTGGATTCCTCTCTTGTCTGCGCCATTGCCGCCCGGGAAAGTGAGAAACCCATCCATACCTTCGCCATCGGCATGAGCGAGGATGCCATTGATTTGAAATACGCGAAGATCGTCGCCGATTATATCCACAGTATTCACACGGAGGTCATAATCTCCAAGGAAAATGTATTCGACGCACTGGAGTCTGTTGTGGAACTGTTGGGAACCTTCGATATCACCACCATTCGGGCCAGCATCGGAATGTATTTGGTTTGCAAGGCCATCCACGAAACCACGCCGATCCGGGTCCTCCTCACCGGAGAGATTTCCGATGAGCTGTTCGGCTACAAGTACACAGATTTTGCCCCCTCCGCCGAGGCCTTCCAGGAGGAAGCCCGGAAGCGGCTGCGGGAACTGCATATGTACGATGTGCTTCGGGCGGACCGCTGTATCAGTGTCAATTCTCTGGAGGCCAGAGTCCCCTTCGGCGATCTGGATTTTGTGGATTACGTTATGTCCATCGATCCCGCCATGAAATGCAACGTATACGGAAAGGGCAAATACCTGCTCCGCCATGCCTTTGAGGGTCTGGGCTATCTCCCCGATGAAATCCTCTGGCGGGAAAAGGCCGCTTTCTCCGACGCGGTTGGGCATTCCATGGTGGACTATCTAAAGGAGTACGCAGAAAGCTGCTATACGCAGGAGGAGTACGAAATCCGCAGGAAGCGCTTTCACCATGCCCAGCCTTTTACCAAGGAATCCCTGCTCTACCGGGAGATTTTCGAAAAATACTATCCCGGCCAGTCGGAAATGATCGTGGATTTCTGGATGCCCAACAAGGCATGGGAAGGCTGCAATGTAACAGATCCCTCAGCCCGTGTGCTCTCGAATTACGGCGACAGCGGAAAGTGAGCAAATCCCGAAAACTTCTTTTGCTTTTTTGCGCAAGAGGTGCTATTCTTACTATGGCCCAAAAATGTCGGAAATCCATTCTTGTCCGATCATTGGTAAGGCTTATTGTAAGAACACGAAGTCCATTCAAAAAGCATCCTGTCAGTTTTCAGGAAGCCCAACAAATTAGGAGGAACAAAATCAATGGAAAAGCAAGAACAGCTTTATGAGGGCAAGGCAAAAAAGGTTTTTGCCACAGAGGATCCGGAACTTCTCATCGTATCCTACAAGGATGACGCCACGGCGTTCAACGGTCTGAAGAAGGGCACCATCACCGGCAAAGGGGTCATCAACAATCAGATGAGCAACCGCCTCATGACTCTGCTGGAGAGCAAGGGAATTCCCACCCACCTGGTTCAGGAACTGAATACCCGGGAAACCCTGGTGAAAAAGGTCAGCATTGTCCCTCTGGAGGTCATCGTGCGCAACATCGCCGCCGGTTCCTTCTCCAAGCGCTACGGCGTGGAGGAGGGCGTGGTGTTCGACGCGCCCACGCTGGAGTTCTCTTATAAGAATGACGCGCTTGGCGATCCGCTGCTGAATACCCGCCACGCACTGGCCCTGAAGCTGGCTACGCCTGCGGAAATCAAAACCATTGAGGATTATTCTCTGCGCATCAACGAAATTCTGAAAGAATTCTGGGCCGGCTGCGGCGTGACATTGGTGGACTTTAAGCTGGAGTTTGGCCGCTTAAGCGACGGCACCATTGTCCTGGCAGACGAGATCAGTCCCGATACCTGCCGCCTGTGGGACAGCGCCACCAAGGAAAAACTGGATAAGGATCGGTTCCGCCGGGATATGGGCGGCGTGGAAGAGGCCTACGCCACCATCATGGCTAGACTGGAAGCCAATCTGTAACAGGAGGAACGGGAAATCATGTCAAATACCGCAATTGTTGGCATCAACTGGGGCGACGAGGGCAAGGGCCGGATGGTGGACCTGCTGACCGAGGATTACGACATCGTGGTCCGTTATCAGGGCGGCGGCAACGCAGGTCATACGGTCATCAATTCCTACGGCAAATTTGCCCTTCACCTGCTGCCCTCCGGCATTTTCCGGGAAGGTGTCACCAACATTCTGGGAAACGGCGTGGCGCTGGATCCGGAAAACCTCTGGCTGGAGATGCAGGATGTCATGGCCAAGGGCGTTCCCATCACTCCTGAGAATCTGAAAATCAGTGACCGTGCCTCCCTGCTGCTGCCCTGGCACCGGGAGCTGGACGCTCTGGAGGAGGCCCGGCTGGCCGACAAGAAGTACGGCTCTACCAAGCAGGGCATTGCCCCCTTCTATTCCGACAAATACCAGAAAAAAACCGTCCTGGCCGGAGAGCTTCTCCATCCCCAGCATCTGGCAGAGCACCTGAGGGATCTGATGGAGTGGAAGAATCTCACCCTCACCTCCGTTTACGGTGCTGAGGGTGTCACCATGGAGCAGCTGGAGGCCTGGATGGACGCCTACTGCGAGAAAATCCGCCCCTTTATCTGCGATACCGGCGCTTTCCTTCGCCAGGCCCAGGAGGAAGGGAAACGGATCCTCTTTGAGGCACAGCTGGGCGCCCTTCGGGATCTGGACTACGGCATCTATCCCTATACCACCTCCTCCAATGCCATTGCGGCCTATGCTCCCGTAGGCTCCGGCCTTCCCAGCGCAAAAATTGACAATGTGGTGGGCGTGGTCAAGGCCTACTCCACCTGTGTCGGCGAAGGCCCCTTCGTTTGTGAAATGTTCGGTCAGGAAGCCGAGGAACTCCGCACCGCGGGCTTTGAGTACGGCGCGAAAACCGGCCGTCCCCGCCGGGTGGGCCCCATCGACCTGGTTGCCACCCGCTATGGCGTTCAGGTCCAGGGCGCGACCACCATCGCCCTGACCAAGCTGGATGTCCTGAGCTATCTGGACAGAATCCCAGTCTGTACCCGTTATCTTCTGGACGGCCAGGAGACGGACGCTTTCCCCTTCCCCACCCTGCTGGCGGACGCGAAGCCCGTGGTAGAGTATATGGATGGCTGGAAGAGCGACATTTCCGGTGTTCGCCGTTGGGAGGATCTGCCTGAGGCCGCCCGGAAGTACGTGGAATTTATTGAAAAAAGCATTGGCTGTCCCATTGGCTACGTCTCCGTCGGCCCGGAGCGGGACAGCATCATTCTGCGTTAAGGAGGAAGCGTATGACGTCCAAATACGAATCCCCCCTGAGCAGCCGCTACGCCTCGGACTATATGCTCCGCCTGTTTTCCATGGACAAGCGGATTCAGACCTGGCGGCGTTTGTGGGTAGCCCTTGCCCGGGCCCAGCAGGAACTGGGACTGCCGGTTTCCGCCGAACAGGTGCAGGAGCTGGAGGCCCATATTGAGGATATTGACTACGCCTGTGCCTCGGCCCGGGAGAAGGAAGTGCGCCACGATGTCATGGCCCATGTATACGCTTACGGCAAAGTGGCTCCCGGCGCGGCGGGCATCATCCACCTGGGCGCTACCAGCTGCTATGTAACGGACAACGCGGATCTGATCCTCTACCGGGATGGTCTGCGCTACCTTCGCGGAGAACTGTTGAAGGTGATCGCCAATCTGAGCCGGTTTGCGGATCAGTACAAGGATATGCCCACCCTGGGCTATACCCACTACCAGCCCGCTCAGCTTGTCACTGTCGGGAAACGTGCCACCCTGTGGATCCAGGATTATCTTAGCGATCTGGAGGAGCTGGACTTTGTCATTGACAATATGAAGTTTCTGGGCTGCCGGGGCACCACCGGCACCGAGGCAAGCTTTGTGGAATTGTTCGCAGGGGACACGGAAAAAATCGATGAGATGAACCGGAGAATCAGCCGGGAATTCGGTTTTACCAAGTGTTTCCCCGTCTGCGGCCAAACCTACCCCCGAAAAACCGACAGCCGCATTCTGAACGTGCTCTCCTCCATCGCCCAGAGCTGCTACCGGATGGCAAACGACATTCGTCTGCTGCAGCATGACCGCCAGGTGGAGGAACCCTTTGAGAAGAACCAGATCGGTTCCTCCGCAATGGCCTACAAACGAAATCCCATGCGCTCCGAGCGGATTTGTTCCCTGGCCCGTTACCTGATGGCGGATGCCATGAACGCCCCCATGACCGCGTCGACCCAGTGGCTGGAGCGGACTCTGGACGACTCCGCCAACCGGCGGATCTCCCTGCCGGAGGGCTTCCTCTGTGCCGACGCCATTCTCCGGCTGGCACAGAACGTGACCAACGGCCTCCACGTCAATGAAAAGATTGTGGAAAAGGCCGTCCGGGAGTATCTTCCCTTCATTGCTACCGAAAACCTCATGATGGAGGGCGTGAAGCGGGGCGGCGACCGCCAGCAGCTTCACGAGATCATCCGCCAGTGCTCCATGGCTGCCACCGCCCGGATGAAGAACGGCGAAAGCTGGGATCTGCTATCCGACCTTTCCGCCCACGCCGAATTCGGAATGAACCGGGAAGAGATGGCGTCGCTCCTGAACCCCTCGAACTTCATTGGACGGTGCCCCCAGCAAGTCACATCCTTCCTGGCCCAAATTGCCCCCCTCCTGACCCAGGTTCCCCAGGGCGATGCGGAAATCAATCTGTAAAGGAGAATACCATGGAGGAAAAAATACTGGTATTGGACTTCGGCGGGCAGTATAACCAGCTGATCGCCCGTCGGGTCCGGGAGCAGAACGTCTACTGCGAGATCAAGCCCTATACCATGACCATGGAGGAGATTCGCGCCTTCGCGCCCATGGGCATCATCTTCACGGGCGGTCCCAACAGCGTCTATCTGGCGGACGCCCCCCATATTGACCCGCAGGTTTTCTCCCTGGGGGTGCCCATTCTGGGCATCTGCTATGGCTGCCAGCTGATGGCCCACAGCCTGGGCGGTCAGGTGACCGCAGCCCAGAAGGATACCGCCCGGGAATACGGCAAGACACCAACCTATTACAATTCCGGCTGCAAGCTCTTCAAGGGCATACCGGAGCAGGCCATCTCCTGGATGAGCCACGGTGACTATATGGCGAAGGTGCCCCAGGGCTTTGACCTGGTGGCCCATACGGATGCCTGTCCCAACGCGGCGATTGCTGACGAAAAGCGCGGCTTCTATGGGGTACAGTTCCACCCTGAGGTTAACCACACCCAATATGGCGACCGGATGCTCCGGAACTTCCTCTATGAGGTCTGCGGAGCCAAGGGAACCTGGACCATGGGCGACTTCTGCAAGAACACCGTTGCCCAGCTTCGGGAAACCATCGGCCCCAAAGGACGGGTTCTGCTGGCCCTGTCCGGCGGTGTAGACTCCTCCGTTCTTGCCGCTTTGCTCGCCGAGGCGGTGGGCGACCGTCTTACGGCCGTCTTTGTGGATCACGGCTGTATGCGCAAGAATGAGGGCGATGAAGTGGAAGCAGCCTTTGCCAGGTGGAACATCCACTTTGTCCGCGTGAACGCCGAGGATCGGTTCCTCGCAAAACTCAAGGGCGTGGAAGATCCCCAGCGTAAGCGGCAGATCATCGGCGCTGAGTTCGGCTATGTTTTCCTGGACGAGGCCATGAAATTCGGCATCACCAAGGAGGATTTCTTCGCTCAGGGCACCATCTATCCGGATGTCATCGAGTCCGGCGCGGGTAACGCCGATGTGATCAAAAGCCACCACAACAAGCTCCTTCCCAGAGAGGTTATCGAGCAGTTCCGGGCGGTTCTGGAGCCCCTGGATCATCTTTTTAAGGATGAGATTCGCCTTTTGGGCAAGGAATTGGGACTTCCGGACTACCTGGTTCACCGTCAGCCCTTCCCGGGCCCCGGTCTGGCCATCCGGATTTTGGGGGACGTGACCAAGGAAAAGCTGGAGATTCTCCGGGACGCGGACTTTATTTTCCGGGAGGAAATCGCTAAAGCGAACCTGGGCGATTTGTGCAGCCAGTATTTCGCGGTGCTGACCAACGCGAAAAGCGTGGGTGTCATGGGCGACGGCCGCACCTACGAAAATGTACTGGCCCTTCGCAGCGTCACCACCAAGGACTTCATGACCGCGGAATGGACCCGGATCCCCTATGAGGTGCTGGATCGGGTGTCCGTGCGCATCGTCAACGAGGTACCCCGGATCAACCGTATTGTCTACGACATCACATCCAAACCCCCCGCCACGGTGGAGTGGGAATAAACTACACCCGAACGAAACGAGAAACAGGAGGCATTTTATGTGCGGAATTGTCGGATACACCGGAACCCGAATGGCAGCGCCGATTCTATTGGAAGGACTGCGGCAGCTGGAATACCGCGGCTATGACTCTGCCGGAATCGCAGTCATTCACGATGGAAAGGTTTCCCTCAGCAAGGTCACCGGAAGGATTTCCGCCCTGGCCGAGAAAACCCAGGACGGAAAGCTGTTGCCCGGAACCACGGGAATCGGCCATACCCGCTGGGCAACCCATGGCGCGCCCACGGATGCCAATGCTCATCCCCACACCAGCAATGACGGCCGCTTTGCCGTGGTTCACAATGGAATCATCGAGAATCACGCCGAGCTCCGGGAGGAGCTGATAGCTGCCGGCTACCGGTTTGAAAGCGAAACAGATACGGAGGTGGTTGTTCACCTGGTGGAGCAATACTACCGGGGAAATCTGAAGCAAGCCGTCATGCGGGCATCCTCCCGGCTGCGGGGTTCCTATGCTCTGGGGATCGTGTGCTCCGATGAGCCGGATCATATTTTTGTTGCGCGGGAAGCCAGCCCCCTGATTCTCGGCATTGGCATCGGAGAGAACTTCTTTGCTTCGGATGTTACCGCTTTGGTTTCCAATACCCGCAACGTCATCTACCTGGATGACGGGGAATACGCCGAGCTGTCGCCGGAGGGGGTTCAGGTATACGATTGCGCCGGCCGCCCCGTCAACAAGGAAGTAAGCCGGGTCACCTGGGACATCCAGGCAGCGGAAAAGGGCGGTTACGACCATTTCATGCTCAAGGAAATGACCGAGCAGCCCCGGGCCGTCAAGTCCACCATCACCCCACGGATACGAAACGGCGAGGTAAGCCTGGACGATATGGATATCGACCTGGCGGGGATCAATAAGATCATGATCACCGCCTGCGGTTCTGCCTACTATGCTGGTTGTTCCGGGAAATACGCCATAGAAAAGCTCACCCGCATCAATGTTCAAGCTGAGCTTGCCAGCGAGCTTCGCTACAATGATCCGCTGATTGACAGTCACACCCTGCTGATCGTCCTTTCCCAGTCCGGCGAAACTGCGGATACCATTGCCGCCATGCGGGAGTGCCAGAGCCGGGGAGCCAAAGCCCTGGCCATTGTCAACGTGGTTGGCAGTACCATCGCAAAGCTGGCAGACTACTGCCTCTACACCTGGGCTGGCCCGGAAATTGCCGTGGCCACAACCAAGGGCTATACGACCCAACTGACGGCGCTGTACCTGTTTGCCCTGTACGCAGGCAAAAAGCTGGGCACACTGGACGATGGGGAATACCGGAAGCTGATCTCCGCTCTGAAATCCCTTCCAAAGCTGATGCAGCAGGCCCTGGATATGAATCCCCACATCCCCACCCTGGCAAAGAAGTACCACGGCGCCGATTCTCTTTTCTTTATTGGCCGGAACACGGACTATGCGGTCGCTTTGGAGGCCGCTCTGAAGATGAAGGAGATTTCCTATATCCACGCGGAAGCCTATGCGGCAGGAGAGCTGAAGCATGGTACCATTGCCCTTGTTCATGAGGGGCAGGGCGTGGTGGCGCTCTGCTGCAACGAGGCAATTCTGGAAAAAACCCTGAGCAACATCATCGAGGTCAAGGCCCGGGGCGCGGAGGTTCTGGCGGTGGCCCAAAAGGGGAACCCGAAGATCCTCTCCTGTGCGGATGACTATCTGTACATCCCAAAGGTTCCCACCCTGTTCAGTGCCGCAGTTGAAATTCTACCGCTGCAGATGCTGGCTTATTATGTAGCCCGTGAAAATGGCTGCGATATTGATAAGCCCAAGAATCTGGCAAAATCCGTTACCGTGGAATGAAGGAGAGGAAAAACATGACCAAATACATCTTTGTGACCGGGGGTGTGGTTTCCGGTCTCGGGAAGGGCATTACCGCTGCTTCCCTGGGCCGCCTGCTGAAATCCCGGGGACTAAAGGTTGCCGCCCAAAAACTGGACCCCTATATCAACGTAGACCCCGGAACCATGAGTCCCTATCAGCACGGCGAGGTTTACGTCACCGAGGACGGTGCGGAAACCGATCTGGATCTGGGTCATTATGAGCGGTTTATTGACGAGGATCTGAATCAATACTCAAATCTTACCACGGGAAAGGTTTACTGGAACGTTCTGAATAAGGAGCGCCGGGGCGAATATCTGGGCTCCACCGTACAGGTGATTCCCCACGTTACCAACGAAATCAAGGAATTTGTCTACCGGGTGGGCAAAAAGACGGATGCGGACGTGGTCATCACGGAAATCGGCGGCACCATCGGCGATATTGAATCCCAGCCCTTCCTGGAGGCGGTGCGCCAGATATCCCTGGAGGTTGGCAGGGAAAACAGCCTGTTCATCCATGTGACATTGGTGCCCTTCCTCCGGGGCTCCGACGAGCACAAATCCAAACCCACCCAGCACTCCGTCAAGGAGCTTCAGGGCATGGGCATCAATCCCAACATCATCGTTCTTCGGTGTGACGAGCCTCTTGAGGAGGCGATTTTCCAGAAAATCAGCCTGTTCTGCAACGTCAAGCCTGATTGCGTCATCGAAAACAGAACCCTGCCTGTGCTTTATGAAGCCCCCCTGATGCTGGAGGAGCAAAACTTCTCTTCCATCGTCTGCCGGGAACTGGGTCTGACCACTCCGGAGGCTGATCTTACGGAATGGAAGCAGCTTGTCAGCCGGATCTACACCCGCAGCAAGCACGTTTCCATCGGCCTGGTGGGCAAATATGTTCAGCTGCATGACGCCTACCTTTCCGTTGCGGAAGCTCTTCGCCATGCGGGCTATGCCCTGGATGCGGATGTGGAAATCCGCTGGATCGACTCCGAAACCCTCACTCCGGAGAATTATCGTCAGATTCTTTCCGGTCTTGGCGGTATTCTGGTTCCCGGAGGATTCGGCAGCCGTGGAATTGAGGGCATGATTCTCGCCGCCAGATTCTCCCGGGAGGAGCGGATTCCCTATTTCGGGATCTGCCTGGGAATGCAGATCATGGTAATCGAGTATTCCCGTTACGCGGGTCTGCCTGACGCCAACTCCGGAGAATTTGATGCGGCTACCCCCCATAAGGTGATCGACTTCATGCCCGGTCAAAGTGATGAAATCAACAAGGGCGGCACCCTTCGCCTGGGCGCCTATCCCTGTGATATAGCCCCCGAAACCACCATGGCCCGCTGCTACGGCAACACCCATATTCACGAGCGGCACCGTCACCGTTACGAGTTCAACAACGATTACCGTGATCTTCTGGTGGAAGCGGGCCTTACCTTAAGCGGCACCTCCCCCGACGGGCGTCTTGTGGAAACCGTTGAGCTTACCGACCGTCCTTTCCATGTGGGCGTTCAGTTCCACCCCGAGTTTAAGAGCCGTCCCAATAAGCCCCATCCCCTGTTTCTGGGCTTTGTAAAGGCCAGTCTGGAGCAGAGCCTATGAGCATTCACGAAGAGTGCGGCGTAATCGGTATCTACAGCCCAAATCAAACGGATGTTGCCGGACTTGTTTACTATGGTCTCTATGCGCTCCAGCATCGGGGCCAGGAGGGCTGCGGCATCGCGGTCAATGACGACGGGGTATTTTTCTCCCACAAGGGCCTAGGGCTGGTCAGCGAGATTTTCAACCAGGAAGAGCTTGCCAAGTTCCCCCAGGGCCGGCTTGCGGTGGGCCACGTCCGCTATGGAACCACTGGCGGCAACAATCTGAGCAACTGCCAGCCCATTATGGTGAACCACCTGAAGGGCAAGCTGGCCGTGGCCCATAACGGCAATCTGAGCAACGCCCTGCCCCTGCGGCAGAGCCTGGAGCTTTCCGGGGCCATCTTCCATTCCACCTCGGATACGGAGACCATCGCCTACGTTATCACCCGGGAGCGGATCACCGCCCCTTCCATTCAGGAAGCGGTGAGCCGTGCCATGGACAAGCTGGAGGGTGCCTATTCTCTTGTTATGATGTCCTCCACCAAGCTGATCGCCCTGCGGGATCCCCACGGCTTCCGTCCCCTGTGCTATGGGCTCAGGGAGGACGGAACCTATGTGGTGGCTTCTGAGAGCTGTGCCCTCAGCGCCGTTGGCGCGGAATTTGTCCGGGATATTCTGCCCGGCGAGATTCTTACCATCGATTTCAAAGGAATCTCCAGCGACAAACGCCACTGCGGCACGGCTCCGAGACGGCTTTGCATCTTTGAGCATATCTACTTTGCCCGGCAGGATTCCGTCATCGAGGGTGTCAGCGTCCACGCCGCCCGGGTCCGGGCAGGCGAGGTACTGGCAAAGGCCCACCCGGTGGACGCGGATATCGTCATCGGCGTTCCGGATTCCGGCCTGGACGCTGCCCTGGGCTATTCCCGGGCCTCCGGAATCCCCTACGGCATCGGCCTGGTGAAAAACAAATATATCGGCCGAACCTTCATCTCTCCCGGTCAGGATCACCGGCTGGATCAGGTGCGAATCAAGCTGAGCCCCGTCAGCAGCGAGGTCAGCGGGAAACGCGTCATCCTCATTGATGATTCCATCGTCCGTGGAACCACCTCCGCTCGTATCGTGACCTTGCTGCGAAATGCCGGCGCACGGGAGATTCATATGCGCATTTCCGCGCCCCCCTTCCTCCACCCCTGCTACTATGGGACGGATATTGATTCCCGGGACCATCTGATTGCCTGTCATCACAGCGTCGAGGAGATCGCCCGGATCATCGGCGCGGACTCCCTGGGCTATCTGCCGCTGGAGGATTTGAAAGAGCTGTGCGGCACCACCGAGTATTGCAGTGCCTGTTTCTCCGGATGTTATCCAACCCCCATCCCGCAGGATACACGGAAGGATCAATTTGAGCAGAAGCTGTCCGCGAAACGGAAGGAGGTCACGCAGAAATGATCCGACCCTATGACAGAAAGATAATTCTGGAGGACGGAACCTCCTATCCCGGATACGCCTTCGGTGCCCAAGGGGATCGGGTGGCGGAAATCGTGTTCAACACCTCCATGGCGGGCTATCAGGAAATCCTGTCCGATCCCTCCTATACCGGTCAGGCGGTGGTCATGACCTACCCCCTCATCGGCAACTACGGAATATGCCCGGAGGATTACGAAACGGAGCGTCCCACGGTCACCGCCATGATCGTCCATGAATATAATGACACACCCTCCAATTTCCGCAGCACCCAATCCCTTGGGGAGGCCATGGAGCGGTTTGACATCGCCGGGGTTTCCGGCGTGGATACCCGCAGCCTGGCCATGCACATCCGGGACAAGGGCACCTGTAAGGTACTGATCACCGGAGCAGAAGTTTCCCCCGCCGAGGGTTTGTCCAGACTTCAGGCGCTGACCCTTCCCCGGGATCAGGTTTCCCGGGTGAGTACCCCCTCCATCCGATTTTCCCCAGCTCCGTCTCCCCGTTTTCATGTTGCGGCTGTGGACTGCGGCATGAAGGAGAACATTGTCCGCAGCCTCAATGCCCGGGGCTGTGATGTAACCATTCTTCCCTGGAACACAACCGCTGAAGCTGTAGAAGCCCTGAATCCTGACGGCGTGTTCCTCTCCAACGGCCCTGGAGACCCCCAGGACGCAAAGCCCGTCATCGAACTGGCCGCCCGGCTCCGGGGGAAATATCCCATGTTTGGCATCTGCCTGGGACACCAGATCATCGCCCTGTCCTATGGTGCCAGAACCTACAAGCTGAAGTTCGGCCACCGGGGCGGCAACCATCCCGTGAAGAATCTGCTCACCGGAAAAGTGGAAATCACCTCCCAGAACCATTCCTACGCAGTGGACGAGAAGAGCCTGGGCGGAAGCGGCCTCACCGTGACCCACCGGAATCTCCTGGACAACACCGTGGAGGGCCTGTCCCACCCAACTGACCGGGTATTCAGCGTCCAGTACCATCCCGAAAGCGCCCCCGGCCCCCAGGACAGCGCCTATCTCTTCGACCAATTTCTCGCCATGATGGAGGATGCCGCAAATGCCTAAACGAACGGATATTCAGAAAATTCTGGTCATCGGCTCCGGCCCCATTGTCATCGGCCAGGCCGCTGAGTTCGACTACGCAGGCACCCAGGCCTGTCTTGCCCTGAAGGAAGAGGGCTATACCGTCATCCTCTGCAACTCCAATCCCGCTACCATTATGACCGATCCCGCCATTGCGGATAAGGTCTACATGGAGCCTCTTACTTTGGAATATGTGGCCCGGATTGTCCGATACGAGCGCCCGGATGCGATCATCCCCGGCCTCGGCGGTCAAACGGGCCTGAATATTGCCATGCAGCTGGAAAAGAAGGGCATTCTCAAAGAGTGCCACACCCGCCTTTTAGGAACTCCCAGCCGCAGCATCGAGCTGGCGGAGGATCGGGAGCTGTTCAAGGAGCTGTGTGAACGTCTGGGCGAACCGGTGCTTCCCTCGGCAATTGCCAATTCCATGGAAGAGGGCCTGAAAGCGGCGGAGGAGATCGGCTACCCCGTTGTGCTCCGTCCCGCCTTCACCCTGGGCGGCACCGGAGGCGGCTTTGCAGACACAGAGGAAGAGTTCCGGGAAATCATGAAAAACGCCCTGGTGCTTTCCCCGGTCCATCAGGTGCTGGTGGAGAAGTCCATCAAGGGCTACAAGGAAATCGAATACGAGGTCATGCGGGATGCCAACGATACC
>CAMFFO010000017.1 GCA_945949735.1 uncultured Clostridia bacterium
ACGACCAGTGTGCGCACTGGTCTCGCAATGACAGGAAACTTGGAGCAAAGCGACAAACAGCAATACAGGCTATCGGCTTTAATCAGCTGGTCGTCAAATTTAAATTTGTAGGTTTCGTACCATCCATTGTAGGGCGGGGTTATGACCCCGCCGCCCACGTTCCGATGCGGGAAATGTACGTTTTACCGTGAAACACTATTGCTCAATTCCGTCAGATTGGCGGCGGGGTCATAACCCCGCCCTACAGAGCGAGTGCAATAAACGCGGAATTTACAAGTGTGCTTACTAAAGCCGATAACCTAAACACCAATTTGTCGGTTTGCGGACTTAAGCCGATAAGCATTACAGCAATTTGTCGTACCGCTGAGTTAAGACGATAAGCACATTTCCGAATACAAGATGATAACCGCCGGAGCAGGTGCTCCGGCGGCAGCTCTAGGGCAGAAAGGATTCCAGCATGGTAATCACTGCGACCACACTGAAGAACATGACGGTATCCACGATCACAATTCCCAAAACCCTGAGAAACGGATTCTTGCTTCTCGTCAGAAAAAACATCGACTGCACATTCAGATAGTTCCCCGCGAACAGGACGCAGGAAAAGAACGCGATTGCCGCGCCGATCCGATTCACGATCAGGCGCAGCGGCGTAGCGTTTGTCACCTGAAGATTCAGACACAGAAACAGCAAAAAGGCATACCCCACAAAGGACAGTGCGGACACCAGCAAGTTCCCGGAGCGGAAGCCCGGCGGGAGGAATCTTCGCCAGCCGGATTCCTCCGGTGCATCCAACGCGCCGACCGGCTTCAATGCGGACAGTGCGGCCAATAAGCTGTCGATGCCGGAATATCGCTGCTCCGCTTCCAGTCGGGTGCATTTGGTAATGATGCCCCGGAGCTTCCCCGCGGCTTTTTCCTCGGAAGGCAGCTTCCCGGTAAGCAATACATTCATCAGGACTCCTACCGCATAAATGTCTGTCTGAACGTTGGATGCTCCAAAGCCGTACTGCTCCGGAGCGGCGTAGCCCTGGGTTCCCAGGAGAACCGTGTCCTTTTGGGCCAACGCATTGCAGTATTTCGCGGCGTTCATATCCAGCAGCTTGACAGTTCCGTCCTCCGTCAGCTTGATGTTGGAGGGCTTGATGTCCCGATTCACGATCGGCGGCACAGCATGATGGAACGCCCGGAGAATTCTGCAAAGCTGAATGGCAATATCCAGCGTCTGGGCTTCCGGCAGGCTTCCTTGCCGGTCAAGGATTTCCTCCAGCGTATCTCCCGGGATGTAGTCCTCAATCACCACCAAAGCATTCCCGTCCTCTGCCACATGATGGATTCTCGGTGTGTGAGGAATGGGGTTATTCTTCAAATACCGGTAGATGTCCTTGTTGAACACCGTCAGGGTTTTGCGCACATAGAATTTGCCGTTTCTCTGATCCTGCACCAGCCAGATTCCGTGGCTTTCGTTGATCGGCGCGGCCTCCTTGTAGTAGGACAGCTCCAGCTCTTGCTCCAATGTCATTCAATCACCTGCTTTTTGCTTTTCCTCCTCATACTATATCATATTTTTTGTGAAAGGGGAAACACCTTGGAAAAGAAATCTACAAATGAACTGAACCAGATCCTCAGTCATGTAACTCCGGACTGCATCGGCGACTTTCTTCAGAAGCAGGCAGACAACATGATTGATCAGGAGAAGCCCTTCGCGCAATACCTGCATCAGATCATCAGCCGCAACGGACTGACCCAGCAGGAGGTTTTCATCCTGGCAGACTTCCCGGAGCGGTTTGGGTATAAACTTCTTTCCGAGGAAAAGCGGACGAAGCAGCGGGATTACATTCTCCGGATTTGCTATGCCGCGAAAATGACACTGGAGGAAACCCAACGGGCATTGACCCTGTACGGCATGGCGCCCCTGTACCCCCGGATTCCCAGGGACGCCGTTCTGATGATCGCATTCAACAAACGCTGCGGCTCCATTCTGGAAGTCAACGCGCTGCTTGCCAGTCACAAACTGCCGGCTCTGAAAACCAGCGGCAGTCTGGAATGATTCCCAACAACAAAAAGAGGAGAGCTGTATCATGTCAAAAATCAAATGTGCAAACTGCGGAGCCAAGTACACCGGAAACTTCTGCCCCATCTGCTCCACCCCCGCTCCCGAACAGTCCCAGAAAAAAAAGAAGAAATGGGTTCTGCCCGTCGTCATCGTGATCGTTCTGCTTTTGCTGGTATCCTGCATCGCGGGCGGCGGCGAGGATGGGAAGCAGCCCTCCGGCGCGGTCAGCGGGAGCGATCCTTCTCAGGCAGTCTCCGCGGAAGATCCCACCACCGCAGCCGGGAATTCCCCTGCTGCCGGAGAGGTTTCCATCTCCGAGCAGGAGCTGTACAACAAGGATGGTATTGTGGTCACTGCGAGGAAAATGGAGAACGGTCTTTTCGGGCCGGAGATCTCCGTGACGGTCGAGAATAACTCCGCGCAGAACATTGCGGTTTCCACTCGCAGCCTGTCGGTCAATGGCTTCATGCTGTCCACCTCCGGGCTATACAGCGATGTCGCTGCCGGTAAGAAGGACAACGCGAAAATCAACCTGATGTTCTCCGAGCTTCGGGAATCCGGCATTTCCACCATCGGAGATGTGGCGTTTTATCTGAACATCGCCAACACCGACACCTACCTCACCATTGACACCACCGATCTGCTCACCATACAAACCTCCGCCTCCGGCAGCTTCACCCAGGAAGTTGACGACAGCGGTGAGGATGTGTACACCGCAAATAATCTCCGGATCGTCTGCAAGGGACTGAAGAAGGATTCCATTTGGGACGGCACCGTGGTATTCTATCTGGAGAACAACGGCGCAAAGACGGTTTCCGTTTATGCGGAGAATGTTTCCGTAAACGGATTCATGGCAGATGTGGGGATGTTCAGCGAGCTGCGTCCCGACACCCGGATGGTGGATGGAATGTATCTGCTGAACACAGAGTTGGAATCCATCGACGACATTCAGGACATTGAATTCAATCTGCGTATCGTTGATGGCGATACATTCCAAACGATCGCAACCTCCGAGGTCATCCGGCTGGAGTTCAATAAATAATAGGCCGCGCATAGAAATAGAGGAAGGGATCCGGGTATCCACTGCGAAAGCGAAGGGTGACAGGATCGCTTCCTAAAGGCAGCACCGCATAATGGGGACTGTGGGCTTCGGCGAATCGTTTGCCCCAATCGCACAGTATGAAAAACAGGACATACATCCGGTATTCCCGCATTTTTCCTACTGTCGCCTGGGTCAAAATCTCTCGCCGGATTTCCTTGCCCCATTATACGGTGCTGCCTTAAGGCAACACCGCATAATTCGGCAAGGAAGCTCAGCGGGAGATTTTGTGCCAGTTCAAAGTTTCAAAAACGGGGGAATACTGTATGTATTTCCCGTTTTTGAAACTGCAGAAATGGTGCAAAAGATCCGCTGAGATCCGCTGACGCAATTGTGCGGTGTTGCCTTAATTATTTCTGCAATTCCCCTGGAATCCGTCGCTGCCCACAGCGGTTCAATCGCCAATTACAATGAATCGTGCCGTATTCCGTGACAAACCGGCGCAGGAGCGGACGGAGAAAAGGTTTTTTATTCGGATGGAACGGACCCCGTCCCGTGGAAGAAATGGCCGGCGGCGATTCCGCCGTGCCTCTGCAGCGGAGAGTGCGGCAGCAAACCCTATCCGCCGGAGATCATGCCCCGACTGTATCTGCCGCAAAATGCCGGTCTGCAGTATGACGGGAGAGGTTCGCCCCTGCCGGAGAACCGTCTCCGGCAGGGGCTGGACGTATGGGAACGGATGCCTCACTCCCGATTAAATCAACCTGGGATCAATCCCACTCCGTGCCGGTGACAGTGTCGAGATCCACATCCCGGGTCTCGTGAACCTTGGATGCAAGAATCAGCAGAGAGACCAGCATGAAGGGTACGCATACGCACAGGCACAGCCAGCCCATGGGGAAGAAGTTCTGACCGACAACCACCAGAACCATGCCCAGGATCATGCCGCAGAACAGCAGCAGGGACATGGTGCCCATAACGGAGGCGCGGATCTCTGTTGGAACGGACTCGGCGGGGATGGTCAGCAGAAGGGTGTCGGATACGGACCAGAGCGCACCGATGGAAGCGCCGTACAGGACACCGGCGGCAACGGGCCCCCAGCCCAGGACACAGGACAGAATGAAGCCGGCGAGACATACCATGGCAAAGGAGCCCAGGATCATGCAGGATTTCTTTCTGCCCAGCCGGTCGGAGATAAAGCCGCTGATGAAGGTCAGCGCGCCGTTGGCAAAGGGATAGATGATCAGGGCTGTACTGACGGAGGCAGTGGTCATACCGCCCTCCATAATGGTGGCGTAGTAAGAGGTATAGATCGTGGACACGCTGAAGATCAGCGCGGTCAGCGTGACGGCACGGATCTGCTTATGCCGGAAAATGAATTTGATCGCGTTGAGCACACCGCCTCTGGCGGCGGATTCGCTGGACTTCTGGGCTGCGGCCTTCTGGGCGCGCTCAGCATCGGAGGATCTGAGATATTTCACCCGCTCGTCCATGAACACAGGGGTCTCCTTTACGAAGAAAACGCTCATGATGCCGGTGATCACCGCGGCGATCGCAGGAATAATATACACATATCTCCAACTGGACAGAGAATCCGTCATAAAGGCGTTTCGCATGACGCCGATCAGGGACACGGACACCAGCGCAATGGCTTTTGTGATGGAGCACAGCTTCGCCCGGTGCTGCTTGGGAGCGACCTCCATGATGTACATAACTTGCAGGTCGTTGGGCGTTACAAAGCCCAGGATCATGAGTCCCAACATGTACACATAGAGATTGGGGCAGAGCATGATGACCAGCAGACCCACGCCAAACATACAGGTGTTGATGGCCAGGAACAGCTTCCGGCCAAAGCGGTCGCAGAGGGATTTGTAGAAGGGAGCCAGGAACAAAAACAGCATCGTACACAGAGAAACCAATGCCATAGAATTGATGGCGGACGCGTAGGCAGGGTCATTTACATCCCTGGAGGTAATGTTGAACAGGTCAAACAGGATCTGGGGCTGCATGGCGCTGTTGATGTTGGAGGTGATCTCGTCCACAATGTAGACGATGGTCAGCACCACCATCAGAATGGCAAAGTAATGGACGGACTTGGGCGCATTCTGGATCTTTTCCCATTTGCGCAGTTCTCTGGCTTCCCGAAGCTTGCGCTTTTCCATTCTTGCGGGGGATTCCGGTTTACTCATAATAATTGCCTCCTTGACTTCGATTTTGGGTTATCTGTCCATCTGGACGTGAAGGACTCCGATGTCGTTGGTCACCCACAGACCGTAGTCATACTCGTCGCCATTGCGCCGGATGGTGGGGGTATAGCTGCCGTCGGGGGTGAAGAAGCCCTCTGTAACACTGACATAGCCCTGGCTGCGGGTGTTGAGAAAATCGTCGGCATGAACGGAGCTGGTCAACTCCACGATATTAAATTTTGGGTACAGCTTCAGCCGGTAGGCGTCTCCCGCCAGGAAGAATTCTCCCCTGCCCTTGTAAACGATGAAGCCCTTGGCACGATAGCCGGGGTACATCTGCGCCATGTGGCGGTTGTCCATGTTCCGGGATCTGCCCTTGGAGAACAGCCCCTCAGGATGCAGAAACTCGATTTCGCCGATGTAGTCCCCGAAATCGATGACCTGATTCGCCTGACCTTCATACTGGCCAACAGCATAGAGTTTTCCGGTACCCTGGTATTCCTCGATCAGCGGCTTCATGTTTTCCAGGATCCGAAAACTCGCCGTAAGCTCACCCAGCATACCCGCGATCTTCGCGATCTCAGAGTCACCGGCGCTCATCAGCTTGGCAACCTCCGGGTTCAGCGCCGCCGCCAGCATATCCACGCCGAATACATGAACTCCCGTCAGATCATGTTCGGCTACCGCCCGCATATTGTGGGTCATGCTGAGCGGCATTGGGGCGGATTCCGGCAGATAGAAAATGTTGCCCTCTCCGGAGTAGGTCTCAAACAGATCCTCGCAGGTCTTGTAATCCGCAAGGTAGATGTCAGGGCAAATGGCGTCGATATGGCGCGCCAGATGCTTCCAGAACCGGAAGGTGCGGGTAACCGCACCGCCGGAGGGATAGCAGGTGCCGGGAACATGGGCGTACATCTCTCCCAGCCATACGTTGATGTACATGGGCAGGTCAAGAACCGCTTTTGCTGCGGCGGTGATGGAATCGATGTATTTGGCGATGTAGTAGGCGGTGAAGAACTCGGAGGCATCGATGCCGAAGAGATCCTCCCAGGTGCCCTGCTGCCCCTGGAAGGCGGCAACCTCCGCAGGAACCTCCCCCGCGAAGAGCCGGGTTGCCTCCGGGGAAAAGTCCCGGGCGCTCCCGATGAGACCGGGCTCGTTCTCCACCTGCACGCCGATGACGGTTCCGTCCGCGTTATTTTGGGCGATGTGGGAACACAGCCGGACGAAAGCCCGTTCATCCGCCTTCCGGGTCTGCTCACAGATGGGGGACAAGGATCGGATCTCGGTGCCGTCCGCCGTTTTTGCCCAGAGGAAGCGGGTTTTGTTCAGCTTGACCCAGGCGGGAACATAATGAGAATTGCCATTCTTCCAGGTTCCGAACCACAGGATCACCAGCTTGAGGCCGGACTTCCGGGCGCCGTCCAGCAGCATATCCACCTGACTGTAGTCGAAGTCACCCTCCTCGGGCTCGAACAGCTCCCAGTGTACCGGGGCGGCAATGGTATTCAGCCCCAGCTTCCGGCATGTTTCGAAGGCCGCCGCCATGATCTGCGGATTGGCAGAGGAGGAATTGTTCACCTGTCCGCCAATGGAGAAAAAGGGCTTGCCATCTACTTGGAACAATGATTTCATAGAATTCTCCTTTCCGGGTTGTGATGGTATTCTCAATGAGGAAATGAACTCCGGGGAACCGGAACGGACAAATTGTTGTTTAGCGGCTTCGCCTTAAAGTTTCCTGTCATTGCGAGACCAGTGCGCACACTGGTCGTGGCAATCCCCCAGTTAGAGGGAAAATTTGCAAAAAACGGACAAACGCCCTAACGAACCGTCCTGAATTGTTGGGGGATTGCCACACCAGTCTGCGGACTGGTTCGCAATGACAACTTCTTTTTTAGTGCTGTAAACAACAATTTATCGCTGTTCCGGGATCATCAGACTTCAAAGATCTCCATGATGGCGGAGTCGAAGCCTTCAAGGGTCAGCTTGATTTCGTGCTCATAGTCCAGCCCGGTTCCCTCCGGGAGAATCTCAATGCGTCCCTTCTCCGGCATCCGCAGCTGCCCGGCGGAGATGCTCAGCTCACGTTTTCCCGGTTCAAAATTAAAGAACGCCGCAAAGTGTCTGCCCGCGTGGTGCAGGAAATATACACTGCAGGTATCGCTCTTCAGCCATGCCGGAACAAAGGGCTTGCCGAATTGGGCGATCTCGTTGAGCCGTGGATTGTTCGCGATGGCTGCTGCCCGCTGCCGTGCAGCCTCCAGCTCCGCGGCCTCGCCGTAGGGGCCGAAATCATCGGACAGCAGCATCACCGTACCGCTGATGAGGGAGGCATTGTAGCGGGACTTGGCGCTGAGAAAATCGGTGACGCCCCGTCCGTCCACTTTGGAACGGTGCAGCACGGTGTGATCCGGGTCGTTGAAGCAGTAGAGCGTTCCGGACTGCCACCAGCCGAAATTCAATGCGTTCAGCACATAGCGTACATCCTCGTGATGACCGAAGGCATCACAGCAGCTGCGCCGGCCATGGCCGAAGCCTCCAGGGAACAGGGGGGCAATGGACAGATCCACAAAGATATCCCTGCCGACCTTTGCCGGCTCCAGCTCCTCGGCGAGAATGTCATAGAATCGCTTCAGCGCCTGACGGCCGGTACGAACCGTGGGATCGTACCGCTTTCCCTCTACGGAGCCATGGGCAAGGAAGTCGATCTTGATGTAATCAAAGCCCAGCGCCACCAGCTCCCGGAGCCAGCCCCTGGCATTGGCTTCGGCGATGGGATGGGTGATGTCCACCGGCTTGCCGCTGTCGATCTTGGGGTAGAGGCAGCCGTTTTCATCCTTCATGATGATGTCCTGGTAGCTGGCGCCGTTGCTTCCCCGCAGGGGCATGAGCATCTCCATCCCCTCCAGTGCCATCAGCGGGGCCATATAGTTGCCGGCCTTCTGCCCCCGGGCATGGAGTTTGTCCACGATGCGGCGCATTTTCCCGGGATCCAGCAGGAAGTTGCCGTCCAGGTTGATGAAGGTGACCCGATCCGTGCTGCAGAAATTGGGGAGCTCATTGTGGATAAAATCTCCCGCGGTTTCCCACTGCTCCAGAGTCATGCACCCGGCGGAATAGCTGTTCCACCCAAAGGGAACGGGATGCTTCCAGTGGAAGGAAGGCTTTCCCTCCATGGAAAGGGCGCCGAACGCCTCAAGTCCTTCCCGGATATCCTGATACCAGCCGCAGACGAACCGGGAAGAGGAAACCTGCGGCCCCGCAAGATCACCGTGGGGAACAATGTCATGGGTTCCTGCGTCGGCGATGCCGGAGAAGGCGGTGTAGCACCGGGCATCCTGCTGGGAGCAGCGGATGGCGTTTTTCCAATCAAAATAGTCCAGCGCTCCGATCACAAGGCCCTGATTGGTATGCTCGTCGTAGATGGCGGTGACATCATAGCTGGTTCTGCCGGGACGCAGAGGGGCGGACTCGTAGCGCACCCACATATCGTTATCGTAGGGCACCAGCAGCATCTTCTGATCCAGAGAGAGGAACAGAGGATCACACCGGGCATCGGGGTAGGCAAAATCCAGCGGTGCAATGTAGTTTGAGCGAGTCTCTTCTTCCAGCAGATCTTTCACGCTTGCCTGGGCGAGAAAGTAGGGGCTGTCCGGAGTGACGCGCAGCTGCTGGATCAGCCGCAGATCGTTTTCCTCATAGGTGACAGCAAGGCACAGGCCGTCCTCCTCAAAGCCAATCCGCCGGGCGGTTCTGGTGCTGATCCGTCTGCCATCCATTACAGAAGCTTCGGAAAAGAATTTGGTGACCACTTTTTCGTCCAGGGCGAAGCCAACCGCGTTATTGTCGTAGAAGTCAAAGCGGATTCTCCCCAGGCAGAAGCTTCGCTCTACCGACGGGGACTTCATAAATAGAGCCATCGCCTTCTCAATCGACAGTTTTTCCGTATCCATAAAAACCTCCTTATTCCACATCCTTAAGATCAGTTCCGCGGGTCTCCTTCACGCGGAATGCAATTACCAAAACGCAGCAGCTGATGCAGGGAACAATGATCAGCAGACTGGCCAGATTTAACCCCACCTTCATCATCAGGAGCATCTGCGCGGCGATGCCAAGAAAGCACCCGGCCATCATCAGCACATTGGCGCCCGCCAGGACGGAGGCCCGCAGCTGAGTGGGTACCTTTTCCAGAAACAGGACACTGATATAGTCGCCGCAGACCCAATAGCCCCCCAGGTAGATTCCGTTGAGAAACCCCACAAGGATGGGATCCCAGCCCCGGGCGCACCCCCAAACAAACAGCAGAAAACCTGCCGCGACGAAGCCGCCCGTGGTGACAACCACCGCTTTGCGGCCCCATCTGTCAGCAGCGCCCCCTCCGAGGAAGCTCATCGCGGCGTATACAAATGGGTATACGTACAGCGCTTTGGTCACGTCCTCAGCGGTCATTCCGTTGGTAGTCATGATGGACTCCACATACATATAAGCTGCCATGGAGCAAAGGCCGTAGAATGAATAGGCGATGATGGCTGCGCGCAGATTTTGATTTTTCAGGATATAGCGTATGGACGCGCCCAGACTGAGATTCCCGGAGGATTCCTTCCTTTCCTTCCCGTGCTCCAGAAAGGATATGCGTCTGTCGAGAAACAGCCGGGATTCCCGGCAGAAAAGCAGGAGCAGTACGCAGATCAGGATACAGACCACCGCCGGAGCCAAATACAGGCTCCTCCACCGGGCGGCATCGTTGTTCATCACTGTCTGGCGCAGAATTGGAATAATCAGCAGCCCCAGAATACCGAAGGATTTGATCAGTCCGAAGAGCCCAGCGCCACGATCCTTGGGCGCGGTTTCGAGAATGTAGACCATCTGGACATCGTTCTGCGTGAAGAAGGAACAGACCGCAGTGCCCAGGCAGTACACAACCACTGTGGGACTGGCGAAAATCAGCAGCATACCTGCGGCGGTGGCAGCGGTGTTGACGCACAGAACCGCCTTCCGCCCCAGCACGTCCGCCAGAGGCTTATAGAATACCGACAGCAGCGCCAGCATACTGACAGATATACTCAGCCCGGTAAAGCGGGCAAGACCGGCCTCGTAGCTCAGCCCTTGCCGGACATAAAACTCATTGACTACGGAGGACTGGATATAGGTGGATATGTTGGAGGAAAGCTCATTGGTAATGCGCATCAGGATCAGGATCACGGTAAACATCAGCAGATAACCGGGGTAAGTCTTTTTCGCGCGCTTCTTTTTCAATCGTACCAACTGGCTCATAAGCGGGCCTTCCTTAATTCAGTGTTCTGAAACTCGTGAGACATTCGCCCAAATTCGGTTGCGAGGCAGCCCGGAAGAAAGCTCCACACTGCCGCCGTCCATAGGCATCCCGGCAAACGCCAATTCAAACTATCGGTTTTCGTAAGCTAAGGAAGTAAATTGGTGTTGCCGCTTTGCCTTCAAGTTTCCTGTCATTGCGAGAGAGTAGCGCACACTGGTCGTGGCAATCCCCCGGTTAGAGGTAAAATGTTCGACGATTGCCCTACAGAGTAGGATAATGTGGCGATTTTGGTGGTAATCGTTACCTGGTTCCATGGGGCCGGGGGATTGCCACGCCAGTGTGCGCACTGGCTCGCAATGACAGCGTTATTTTTCAAACTCCAATTAATTGTGCAGCTTATGAAAGCCGATAACCTGATCGCCGATTTGTCTGTCAGATGATTGTTTCGGGAAAACGTCCTGTAGAGGGGCGGATGCTTCATTTTCATGGATTTCATCAGGTAGTTCGCATCATCAACAATTTCTTACAGATAGTATAGCGAATAGTATTTCTATGTGCTATCATAAAAAAATGATTTTTATCACAATCGTATGTTATAATTGCATTTTGGGAAAATGGGGGCTATACTGGTATATAAAGGAAGGGGGCGCCCGTTTTGGAATCTGTGGATCAATTTTCGGCTGAGAGCGGGATTCAGTTTTTACCCTCCGGAAATCCCGTGGATTATCTGCGGGAGATGGGGCTGGAGTTCATTCCTTTTGAGCAGGAGAAACAGCTGTATTACTGCATTATGACCGGGGATGTGGAGCACTTCGACACGATGATGTCGCATCTGCGGGAGAGCAGGATCATCATCGGCCCTATGGCCTCCGGCACTTCCCGGTCACTGCAATATGCCGAGGTAGCGTTTGCCGCCATCGCCTGCCGAAGCTGTATCGAGGGTGGGATGTCTCAGGCGGAGGCTTTCCGACGCTGCGATGAGATCACCCGGGCCGTGGACGCGGCAGAGGATGTTCTGACCATCGAGCACTGGAAGGTCTATTCATTGCAGATACGGGAAATGGTTCTGCGGATGCGGGAGATTCGGGAGAGCAGCTTGACCCGGACGGAGATCCGCCTTGCCTGCCGCTACATTCACTCCAATCTTTACGGCCGAATCACAGTAGCGCAGATGGCGCAGGCCTCTGGACTGTCGGTTTCCCACTTTAAAGCTCTTTTTCAGCAGGAGATGGGTATTGCTCCGGGAGCATATGTGATCCGGCAGAAGATCCAGTGCGCCTGCCACTTACTGAGCGCGACGAACCGCTCCCTGTCAGACATTGCCTATACCCTGGGTTTCTGCTCTCAGAGCCATTTCACCAAGACCTTTCGAGGCCACATGGGTGTAGCTCCCTCTGTCTATCGAAAAAAGAGTTCTCCTATTGGAACCGATCGGCAGACAGTACCGGAATAACAAAGCCGAACGGAGCTTCCCACGGGCAATAGACCGCGCGGCGCTTTGAACGCACCAGTTTTCTGATGCTTTGTCAGATGCGCGGTGCTGCCCGAAATCTGTTTCTTTTTCGGCCCCCAGCGTTTTGATTCAGTCCGTTTGGGAAATGGATTTGCTTGAACCAGTCCAAGCAAACAAATAATCCGAACCAATCTCCCACAGGAAAAACAAGGGAAACTCAGAATAATTCGTCAAGCGCCGGCGGCAGAAATTATCCCCCAGCCGCAGACGAATTGTTCAGAGTTTCCCTGGGTTCGGATTATTTTTGTTCAGCCGATCGGCTTTCATCGGCTTGTTCGTGCTTTCGCAAATGAACGACCTAACGCTCTTTTGTATTTTGGCAGGGATACTATTTTTACATATTGGAAATCAACTGCATAGTGAGAGAAAACAGGAATCCGTCCGCAGCTGCCGGCGAAAGAAGCCTTTCGTCAATAGTACTCTTGTGTACTCTGCGTTTCTGTGTTACTTAAATTAACGAATCCGTCAGACTTTCCAGGAACGCTTCCGTGGTCACTTCCCCGGAGGCTGCCTGTTCATAATTCAGCCGCCCCTCCGGGGGCTTGACACCCTTGGTATCGGGCAGGATGTGTTCGGCATCCCAGCTGTGCTTCTCCGGCCATCCGGCGGTGTCGTACAGGGTTGGATACTCGCCGGTTTTCAGATCCTCGAAGCTGCCGTCCGCTTTCAGGCGGCGGGGCAGCTTGGCAGGAACGCAGCGGTTCTTCACCTGCTCCGTGATCCGCTCCGCTTCATTGACAAAATGACCCACCTCTTCCAGAGCGCGGACACAATTTCCCACCAGAATCGTGTAGCTTCCCGCCGGCAATACAAAAGCTGCCAGCTTTTCATCGTAGGCGGCAAACTCGGCGGTGGGGAAGGTCAGGGTCAATTCCTGCGCCTGACCCGGCTGGAGCAGCCGGGTCTTTTGGAATGCCCGCAGTTCCAGCTTCGGCATATCGAGACGGCATTGGGGCGCGGAAGAATAGACTTGCACCACTTCCCGGCCCGCCGTATTTCCGGTGTTGGTTACCCGGACAGTGACGAAAATTCTCTCGTCATCTCCTTGCGAAATCAGCGGTTCCAGACGGAACGTGGTGTAGGACAGGCCAAAACCAAAGGGATAGTTGACTTTCTCCGCCGCACCGGGGATCGTCTCAAAATATCGGTAGCCCACGAAAATATCCTCGGTGTAGCAGACATAATCCCTGGATTCATTGAAGCCGGCCGAGGAGGGATAGTCGTCAAAAGATGCCGCGAAGGTATCCGTCAGCTTGCCGGAGGGGTTTACGTCGCCGCAGAGGATATCTGCCTCCGCCATAGCCCCCTCCATGCCGCCCTGCCAGGCCAGCAGCACGGCGCCGATCTTTGGATTACAAGCAAACCAGGAGGTGTCCACCATGCCGCCCACATTCAGGACGACCACAATCCGGTCAAAACGGGCACAGACATCCGACACCATCTTTTGTTCTTCCAGCGACAAGTAGAAATCGCCGTCGTTTGGCTCCCCCTTACGATCCCAGTCCTCGGTAGAAAACCGGCAGATGCTGATAACAGCGGTATCGCACTCCATCGCCGCCTGCTCAAGAAGTGCAGCAGGTATCTCCGGCTCCACAGTAAACCCCGGTTCTTTCCCCGCCGCCCGCTGGCTTGCCACATTTTCCCGGTAGAATTCATGCAGCGGAGCAAAAATATTCACCTTTCCCTCTGCCGCCTTTTCCTCCATGCCATCGCAGAGGTTTCGGACATAGGCCACGGTCACGTCGCCGCTTCCTCCGCCGCCTTTCACATAGTCCACGCTGGCCTTGCCGAACAGTGCCACCCGGCTTCCCCGTTTCAGGGGAAGCAGACGGTTTTCATTTTTCAGAAGTACCATACCCTCCGCTGCCACTTTCCGGGACAGCGCAATATGTTCCTTTGAACCAGTCACGATTTTCCCATCCTCGCCCAAAGGCCGCACGGGCATGAATTTGTATCTCTGCCATTTACTCATTTCCATTCTCCTTGTTTTAGGGCAACACCGCATAATTCGGCAAGGAAGCTCAGCGAGAGATTTTGTGCCATTTCAAAGTTTCAAAAACTTAGGAATACTGTATGTATTTCCCGTTTTTGGAACTGCAGAAATGGCGCAAAAGATCCGCTGAGATCCGCTGACGCAATTGTGCGGTGTTGCCTTAGGTAAACGATCTGCTTGTGTCCGGCATCCTTGGGGGACTGACCGTCGGGAATCTATTGTTCTTCCTGAATTCTCAAAGCCGGAACCGGAAGGAGAAACAGATATCCTTTTCAGCGGAAACCCGATACGTTTCTTCCACATTGGCTCCCCAGCTGTCAATGCCGCCAACGCCCCGCATGGCGCCGCAGAGCGTCACCACCGTTCTGCAGGGAGCGGGCAGCTCGTCCGCGTGGAAGGCCTCGCTCAGCTGCTGGGGGGTATAGGGAATGGCAGAAAAAGCAAAGGGCACCCCATCCTTTTGAATCGTCAAAGCATGGTTTGCCAGACGGAGGGTCATTTGGTGGGTGTCCATATGACAGCTGCACTCCTGAGGCACCAGATAGTCCGAAATATGGGGCGCTTCGCTGTAGGTTCCGAAGATACCGCCTTTCTTTCGATCCGGGTAGGTTTCCCCGGACAGGCCGACCCACACCACCTGTTCCACTGGAACCGGCGTGGCAAACCGCAGACCCAGCAGCGGAAGCTCCGGCCGCCCCTCCATACCAAAGTAGTGGACATCCATCTTTATACGGCAAGTGCTGTCAACAGTATAAGTTACCTCCGTTTTCAGGCCGGGCATGGCGGGGGCGGTGTAGGTGTAGCGGATGGAGACCATATCCTCCGATTCCTCCAGAACCTGAATGTCGCCGCACTTCTGCCAAGCGTCCACAGCCGCCCAAATGGAACTGGCTGCGGCAAAGCCATTGCCCAAGTCGTTTTCCGTGGGAGCACGCCAGAAGGCAGGCCGGGGCGCGCGCCACAGCCACTGCTGTCCGTCAGAAATCAGTGAAACCGGGCCGCCCTCCGGATAGGAGAACAGGATCTCAAAATTCTTCCCGGAAACCCCCAGTGCGCCGTCGCCGTGTACAATCTTCAGCGGTTGATTTTGTCCGCTTTCCTGCACCCGGAACGCTTCCGCCCCAGATGCATTGGCAGTGTCCTGCGCTTTCCGGGCTTCTGCGCCGGAATACCAGTAGCGCACCTCCTGCATGGCGGGCTTTTCCCTGCCGTCCGCAAAAACAATGCCGTTGCCGCTGAACGCATAGTCGCTCTGCCGCTCGCCAAAGTCTCCGCCGTAGCCCAGAACCCTCTGACCGTTGACATTTTCATGCCACAGCGCCTGATCCATATAATCCCAGATGAAGCCGCCCTGATACTGCCGGTATTCTTCTTCCAGACGGATGTAGCTTTCCATGCCGCCCAGAGAGTTTCCCATGTCATGCATATATTCGCACAGAAGGAAGGGCTTTTTCGGCTGGCTTTCCAGATAGGCCCGAATGGCATCCGGATACGCGTACATCCGGCTTTCCACATCGGAAATTGCGTCAAAGGCACGGTTGTGGAACACGCCCTCATAGTGAACCAGCCGGCTGGGATCCTGGGCGCGGAAGTAGTCCGCCATTGCCAGAATGTCCTCCCCGGCGTAGGACTCGTTTCCGCAGGACCAGAACAGGATGGAAACATGGTTTTTATCCCGCTCCAGCATGGACATGGCCCGGTCAAGCACGCAGTCCTTCCACTGAGGGAGGCTACCGGGAACGTTCCAGCATGGTTCAATTTTCCCCAGCTTCTGCCAGGAACCGTGGCTTTCCAGGTTCGTCTCGTCCATCATGTAGATGCCGCTTTGGTCGCACAGATGATACCAGGGCGTCTGATTGGGGTAATGACAGGTGCGGACAGCATTGATATGATTGCGGCGGAATGTCTCCATGGCCCGCTCCATATCCTCCATGCCGATGGCACGGCCTGTGCTTGGATTCCATTCGTGACGGTTGACCCCGTAAATCACCAGCCGCTGACCGTTGAGGAGCATGATTCCGTCCTTCAATTCAAACCGCCGGAAACCGATGTCGTAGGGGATTCCTTCCAACACTTCCCCGGAAGGATCGGTCAGGGTCAGAACCGTGTGATAGAGATTGGGTGTTTCGTGGCACCATGGCTGGATATTGGGGAAGATAAATTCTGGACTGACATGGTATTTTCCGTCAAAGCTCAAAGGCAAATCCTCGTCCATCAGGCCGTCAATGGCACAATGGAGGGTTACGCTTTCCGTTTCACCGCTGAGGAGCAAACGGATTTTCAGCTTGCCGGTAGTATTGTCCTCCAAAAGCGTGGTTTGCAGCCACAGGTCGTCCACATTCACGGCGGGCTTGGCGTAGAGAAACACGCTGCGGAAGATGCCGCTGAACCGGAAGAAATCCTGATCCTCCAGCCAAGCCGCGCTGCTGTGCTGATAGACCTCCACGCACAGGCGGTTCCCGGTTTCCCGGACGTAGGGAGTCAGGTCAAAGTCCGAGGGGGTGAAGCTGTCCTCGGCGTAGCCAACGAAGTGGCCGTTGAGCCAGACATAGAACGCCTGCTCCACACCCTGAAAGGAAATGCACACCTGCTTCCCCAGCAGTCCCGGCTCCAAATCGAACCGGCGTACATAGCTGCCCACATGGGTATTCTCCCAGTCGATTTCAGGGGGACGAAGTTCCGCGTGGCCATCCCAGGGGTACAGGGTGTTGATGTACTGAATTTCCCCATAGCCCTGCAGCTCCATATGTCCGGGCACCTGAATCGTACCGAAATCGGAATCGTCGAAATCTTCCTGCCAGAAGTCAGCCGGACGCTGCCGGGGATTTTTGCTCCACGCAAAGCCCCACTGCCCATCCAAGCTCTGGCGCAGGGAGGTTTTTCCCTGCGCCATTTCTTCCGGGTTGGCAAAGCAAATGTGGTCAGAATGGGCATCCAGCCGGTTGACCCTGAAAACGGTTGGGTCTGTGAGCCAATTTAAATTCGCGTTCATAATCCACGCTCCTTCGCTGCCATAATGGCAGTTATTATTCTATGTGCATATCGGTTTAGTCATCTGTTCAATAAATTGTTGTTTGGCGCTTCGCCTCCAGGTTTCCTGTCATTGCGAGACCAGTCCGCAGACTGGTCGTGGCAATCCCCCGGTTAGAGCGGAAATGTACCGATTAGCACCTGAAAGAGTGGAAGTTGCCACGATTTTTGGTGGTAATCGTTACCTGGCTCCTTTCAACCGGGGGATTGCCACACCAGTGTGCGCACTGGTTCGCAATGACAGCGTTATTTCGACAAACACCAATTTATCGCATTGCTGCGCAAAGCCGATAAGCACATGATTCTATCCGAGGAAGAACACATCACCCCGGGTTACACCGTGTTCGTTGAAACAGTCGACGCGCACCCATGCCGACTGTCCTTTGATCAAAGCGGTGATGGACGCTTCCCGGTAGCCAAACACCATTTCGCTGTGATATAATTTATCCGGGGCATATCCCCAGGAAATACAGGCATTCGTGCCCTTAGAGGACTCCCAGCGGAGGAATCCGTCCATAGGGAGCCGCTTACCTTCCAGAATCCTGGCTTTCTCGGGAGACGCCCCCTGAGAAATACCGAATACCCGCAGCCCGGAAATCCGCGCCGTCTGATGATAGGGCAGTTCCGTCACTGTCAGACGGATATATCTTGCCTGCACCCCTTCTTCCTTCATCACCAGATCGTGGGGAAGATCCGTATCGCAGGTTCGCTTATCTTCCATAATATCCCATACTTTTCCATCCATGGACGCTTCCAGCAGCCAGCGGGTGTGAAGAGGCCGATCTTCAATAACCCGGGGAACCCCCAGGAACTGACTCCACACTGCGTCTTTTGGGGGTTTCACCCGGAGGGCATCATCGGCAAAGTTCACCTGTACCGCATGAACCATGCAGCTTTGCTCCAGATCCAAGGTCAGTTGGGGATGGGAGTCGAAATCGTCCGCGCTCCACCAGGAGCGGATATTCTCATCCACAGCCCACTGCGGATGCGCTCCTGAGCTTGCGTGGACGGGTTTGCCGTAGGAAAGAAGCATCCATTCCGGGTCAGACCAGACGGGCGCGTCCATGGCCCGGGGCCAGTCACCGAAGCGCTGGTCGCAGTACAGGACCCCATCGCTGTCAAATCCGGTCTTCCAAAGACCAAGCCGACGTTCGTAGGGATGGGTGCAGCTGATCCGCAGGGTATCCGCGTGCCAATAGGTGCCGTCCAGCGCTTTCAGGGTGGATCCGTGGCCGGAGCCGGTGATAAACCCACCGGGCTGGAAGGAATAGGGATTGCTGACCGCCGGGCAGTAGGGGCCGAGGGGCGCGTCCGCCACATAGACCCCGTCGGAATAGACATTGAGTTCCGTTCCCGGCGCGGCGTACTGTAAATAATATTTTCCCTTGTATTTGGTCATCCACGCCCCTTCAATGTAAGGGGCGGTTCCGTTGGGACGGTTATTTTCACCGAAGCGTTCAAAGCCGTGCCGTTCCGGCTGGCCCCAGATCAGCCCCACAGGGGCACAGAGGGGCTTCATGGTTCCTTTTTCCAGTTCCACGCCCCAGATTGGGGACGTATTGGTGCAGCCCCAGAAGAAATACAGCCGCCCGTCCTCATCCTGAAATAAATGAGGATCCCAGAATTCAAAGCTGGCCGGAACCTTTTCAAAGGGGACATGGATGGGATCGGGACTGTGATAGAATGCGCCGTTCCTGCCGCCTCTGGAGGCAGAAAACCAAAGCTCTCCGTTTATGACGCACACATCCGGTGCGTAGTCATGGATGGGGATCTCCGCCGTGAAGGGGTGAAATTCCCAGCTGCACAAATCTGTACTTGTGAAGAAGCCTCCGGTCATAGACGGAAACAGCCAGTATTTCCCCTGAAAGAGAACAAGACTGGGATCAGCTGCCTCCCGGAACGCGGTATCCACCCCATTGCGGACGGATAACTGATACTTGTAGGGAAGATTCAATGGATTGCAGTAGTATTTCATAACGGTTCCCCCTCAAATATGGTCTGCCGTTGCCGCGTAGCTGTCCTGTTTCTCCGCGGCGGGAACCCAGCTATCATCGAAATGAATGATAACCCCGGTATCCGCCAAGGCTTTTTGCAGCTTCTCAATGGAGATATTGGCAATGGGAACATCATGGGTAGCTGCCAGAGCGGCGGCGATCCCCGCTGCCTGACCGGTGAGGACCGCCGGGGGGATGACCCGCAGCACATCCCAGCCCCAGCCGGCAGCGGAAGCGCTTCGGCCGCAGGTAATCAGATTGTCAAACCCATCCTTGACCAGAACTCCGTAGGGAACCTCGTACAGCCTGTCCCGGTATTCAAAGTCGCAGATGGTGCCGATGGAGGTGGCGCAGTGTTTGTAGCAGTCCTCCCCGGTCAATGTCGCGTTTCCCTGAATGCGGCGGGCGGTGCGCAGTTGGGGGATACCGGGAAGCATGTGAATATTCTGCTCCATGCCGCAGTTTGCGCTTTCCTTTTCGTACATCCGAAGCTGGTTTTCCTGCAAATACTGATTGATGGTTTCCATATCGCAGCCCATATAGGGGGGCTTCCCCTCGGGCTGGAACTGTCCATGGAGGTTGGCCGCGCCGCCATAGGGGTGGTAATACGCAAGGAAAATGTTCTTCTTCTCCACAGCCGCCCGGCAGCCGCCCAGGGTGATCCCTTCGCCGTAATAGGTGAAGAAATTTTCCCCATCGGTGGTGGGAACCCCGGCCTGCTTCATGATGGAGGCGTCGCCGGTGGCATCCACCAGAACGCCGCAGGGATAAAACCGCCGGCCGGATTTTCCGTCGATGATCACGCCCGCGCAGTGCCCTCCCACCATGACCGGGGCGGAAACCAGCGCGTCATAGAGGATCTCCACGCCTTCATCCGTCAACAGTTTCAGCAGGGTCAGAGAGAACATCCCGCCGGAAAACCAGGTATCGCTGCGCTGGGTGGTTTCGTGCTCCGGCTCTCCCTGCTTCCAATCGGGATAGAGGGTGTTGAAGCTGTGAGCCAGAGAAAGCTGCAAAAGCTCCTGCGCCATGCCTTTGATGATGTATTTTCCCCGGCCGTTGCACAGGGGAACCCAATAGTTGACCAGACCGGCGGTTGCAAGGCCTCCCAGAACGCACAGCTTGTCCAGAAGCAATGTAGTGAGTCCCTGCCGCCGCCCGGACAGTGCCGCCGCCGCACCGGCTACTCCGCCGCCGCAGACGATCAGATCGTATTTTTTTGCCGCAGGAATGATTTCCTGCCACTTCAGCTCTTCCATGGGGCCACATCCTTTCCAAAGCTCATTATAGCAGATGAAGTTGGAGAGCGGGTAGTGCGCTTTTGATACTTTTTTACGAATTCTTTACCCGTAAAGCGCGGTTCTCTTTACAAAGTGACGAAACCCATTATATAATCCAAATCACAAAGCCGGAGGAACACAATATGGCGAATCAAAACCCCTTCTCCCTTGTCAGACGCTTGACCAGTACGATTCTGATTCTGCTGCTGGTTTTGCTGGTGATTCAGATCACCGGAACCCTGTGGGGACGATATATGGTCACACAGGAGCTGTACTCCTCCGCACAGAATAATGTCAATTATCTTCGGGATACCTTTGAGGAAAATGTCCAGCAGATCCAGCGGGAAATGACCAGCCAGCTGTTCTATCAGGATAGCTCCCAGCTGATTACTTTCTATACCCAGCTACGCAAAGGCACTTTCTCCACCAACGCCCATTATCACTGGGAGCTGAATCAGCTGAAGCTGGAGCTGAATGTTGCCCAGCAGATGAACGCCATGATTGACGGGATGGACATTTACTTCCCCAAGCTGGAGCGCGCGCTGTCCGTCAGGCAGAGAGCCATTTCCCAGAATGCGGCGGCCTATGCGGATATTCAGAATATATACGCCGCCTTCCGGGAAACAGGCTTTCGGCTGACCCGAATGGACGACGGGTTTTTTATTCCCTGCTATTATCCCATCGGCGGCACTTCTGCGGAGAGCGGACATATTTTGATTGCGCTGCGGCTGGACGAAGGAAAGATTCAGGAAATTCTCTCCTCCTTCAATACTTTTTCAGGAAAGAACGCACTGCTCTACCATTATGCCTCCGATACCTGCATCACAAGCCTGGGCAGCGTTCAGCTCCAGCCCCAGGAACTTCAGGCACTTCTGACCAGCCACGCAAAGACAGACACCCAGGGACAGATTACTCTGGACGGTGTTCGCTACCTGGCCATGTGTGCCTACAGCGAAACGCTGGATTGTTCCTTTGTGCAGCTGATCCCCGCAAGACAGATCAGCAGCGTTCCCAGTATTCTGCTGGGCAGCACGCTTGCGTTCTTCGTAGCAATGCTGACGGTCATCCTGCTGATCCTGCGGTCTTTCCATAAGTATGTCAACCGCCCGGTTCAGAGTTTGATTGCAGCCTTTGACAAGGCGGGACAGGGCGAGTTCGCCGCAAGAGTGGCGCCCCAGAAGTCTCAGGAATTTGCCGCCCTGGCCAACGGATTCAACCAGATGACCACAAAGCTGGAAGAACTCATCGATACCAATTACCGGCAGACCATCACATTGCAGCAAGCCCAGTTGAAAACGCTGCAGGCGCAGATCAATCCCCACTTCCTTTACAACAGCTTCTTTTTCCTCCGTTCTATGCTGGAGGACGAGGAAACGGAGGTGGCGGCGGAATTCGCCGGGTATCTGGGGAAATACTTCCGATACATCACCAAGGCGGACAGCAATCTGCTGACCCTGGAAAATGAATATGACCACGCCATTACCTATTTGAAGATTCAGCTCATGCGCTTCGGGCAGACCATTCGGGCGGAGGTTCCCGAGATTCCGGAAGCCCTCCGATGCAAGAGCGTTCCCAAGCTGTTTTTACAGCCGGTGCTGGAAAACTGCATCGAGCATGGCATGGGCGGCTCGGCAGATCAGGCCCGGATCCGCATCTCCTTCCAGATCCGGGAGGGCAGCGCTTCTGTAGTGGTGGAAAACAGCGGAGACGGCATTGCGCCGGAAATGCTGTATGAGCTTCAGCAAAAGCTGAATTGTTCCACCGATGACAGTCAGACCAGCGGTCTGACAAATGTCCACAGGCGGTTAAAGCTGTTCTTTGGAGGCGCCGGCGGCGTAGAGCTTGCAGCCAGTGATTTGGGCGGTCTGAAAGTCATCCTGAAGATAGGAGAAACAGAAACATGATCTTTCAAATCCTGATCGTAGATGACGAGCCTCACGTTGTGGATGCCATCCGGGGCATTTTGGAGCAGGAACCGGCGGTGGATATGGAGATTCATACCGCGTTCCGGGGGCAGCAGGCGCTGAAAATATGCCAGCAGTACCCCATTCAGCTTTTGATTACGGACATTCGGATGCCGGACATGAGCGGTCTGGAGCTGGCAAAAACCGTAAAAGAAAACAATCCCGATTGCAATGTGATCCTGCTCACTGCCTATTCGGATTTTTCCTATGCCTATGAGGGGATCCGACTGCAAGCCTCCGATTATATTCTGAAAACCGAGGATCGGGAGGTTATCCGCAGCCGGATTATTCAGGTGCTGACCCGGATGGAGCAGGATCTGCGGAAGAAGTCCTGGCTGGGGATCCCGGAGGAAACCGATCCCATCGCAGACCGGCTGATGAAGAAGCTGCTGGTTCCTCAGCGTGCTTCCAGTCAGGAGGAAGCCTTTTCCCTGCTGGGATTCGGGGAGAGCAGCTTCCCGCTGATGCTGACAGTGGTGAAGGTTCCCGCTTCCGAAAAGATCCAGCCAAAGATCCTGCGAAAAGCCCTTCTGCGTTATTTCCCCGGGAAGATCGAGCGTCTGTGTCATACCACCCCGGCGGAAAATATCGCCTGCTTTGTACTGGCGCTGGACAAAACCGGCTTTTCCATTACCAACACCTGGCTTATGGTGACCATGGAGCGGATCCAGGCCGTGTTTACCGCCACCACCCAGACAGAGTGTGCCATTCTCTACAGCTATCCTGTGGAGAGTCTGGATCAGCTGGCAAAAAAATACCATATTGCCATGGAATCCATGGAAGGGCAGGCGCTGACTGACTGCGTGCAGGTGATTTCCGACCTTCGGAAGGAAAGCCCTCTGGTAACGATACGCTTTGTCAAGCGGTATGTGAAGGAGCATCTGAACGAGGATCTGTCCCTGTCCCAGATCTCCGATGTGACGGGCTATAATCCCACCTATCTGTCCCGGCTTTTCAAGGAGCAGACCGGCGAAACCCTGATCCGCTACATTACACGCAAGCGAATGGATCACATTACCATGCTGATGAAGGATCCGCAGCTGTCCATGCAGCAGATCATGGAGTCTGCCGGATTTACAACACGATCCTACTTCAATCAGTTTATCAAGAAGGAAACTGGCCTGACGCCGAAGCAGTATCGGATGCAGTTGGGAACACAGCTTCCGGAATAGGGAGGTTACCCATTTGAAAAAAGCAATCGCGGAAAACCGTTTGCAGCCTCAAAGCCGAGGAAAAGCCGCAAATCTGTTGAAAACCATCCGAAAGCACTGGATGCTGCTTTTGATGGTGCTGCCGGGGATCCTCTGGTGCGCTGTCTTCCGATACGGCCCCATGTACGGCGCGCTGATCGCCTTTCAGAAATACCACATCGGTGACAGTATCCTGACGGGCAACTGGGCGGGACTGTACTGGTTTAAGAAATTCTTCTCCCATCCCCAGTTCAAGCAGCTCATCACCAACACGCTGGCCATCAGCATGTTGCAGCTGATTTTCGTATTCCCGGTGCCCATCATTTTTGCGCTGCTGCTGAATGAGGTGCGCAACACCAAGGTGAAGAAGCTGGTGCAGACCGTTTCCTATCTGCCTCATTTTATTTCCCTGGTAGCGGTATGCAGTATGCTGAATCTGCTGCTCAATCCCAGCTCCGGCATCATCAATAAGATTCTGAACGTCTTTGGCGTGGAGTCCATCTATTTTATGGGAAGCACGCAGTGGTATCGCCCGGTGTATATCCTCTCCCAGATCTGGCAGACCTTCGGTTACAGCGCCATCATTTACATCTCGGCCCTGTCCGCGGTGCCTCAGGAGCTGTATGAATCCGCCAGTGTGGACGGCGCTTCCCGGTTCCGCCAGATCATGACCATCAGCCTGCCCTCCATTATGCCCACGGTGGTCATCATGCTGATCCTGGAGTGCGGAAAGCTGCTGTCTGTGGGCTACGAAAAGACCCTTCTGCTCCAGAATTCCGCCAACAATTCCGTCGCGGATATCATCAGCACCTTCGCTTACCGGGTCGGTATGAGCCAGGGTATGTACAGCTTCGGCACAGCCGTAGACCTGTTTACCGCTGTGATCAACTGCTTGATGGTGTTTGTTGTGAATAAAATCAGCCAACGGGTCTCGGAAACCAGTCTTTGGTAGGAGGATCATGCATGATTAAAGACCGTTCGCTTTCTTCCAAGTTGTTTGATTTTCTTCTCTTTGTCATGTGCGCGGTGGTTCTGGTCAGTATCATTGCGCCGATCCTGAATATCTTTTCCGTCTCCTTTTCCAGCTATGACGCTTTTGCCCGGGGCGATGTGAGCTTCTGGCCGGTAGAGTTCAGTCTGGATGCCTATAAAGCCATTATCCGTGACGGCAAGGTGCTGCAGGGCCTGAAGTATTCCGTTCTTTACACCGCCTTGGGTACGCTGATCAACGTAATCCTGACGATCCTGACGGCATATCCCCTGTCCCGTCCCGAAATGCCCTTCCGAAAAGCCATTTCCATGTTCTTTGCCTTTACCATGTTTTTCAGCGGCGGCACCATTCCGACCTTCCTGCTGGTGCAGAAGCTGGGGCTGTACAATACCATCTGGGCCATGGTGATCCCCAATGCCATGCAGGTTTACAACATGATCATTATGCGTACCTTCTTTCAGTCCATTCCCTTTGAGCTGACGGAAGCGGCGCGGCTTGACGGAGCCAATGATTTTAAGATCCTGTGGGATGTGATCCTGCCTTTGAGTAAGGCTTCCATCGCCACCATCGCCCTGTTCTATGCCGTCATGCACTGGAATTCCTGGTTCCAGGCCTCCATCTATTTCAGCTCCTCGGATAAGGCTCCGCTGCAGCTGGTGCTGCGGAATATGGTCATCAACGCGGAGACCCTGGTCAAAAGCGGCGAGGCCAGCAACATCGGCTCCACCAGCATCAACTATGCAACGCTCTTTATCTCCATGCTGCCAATGATGGCACTGTACCCCTTCATTCAGAAATACTTTGTCAAAGGTGTTATGGTCGGCTCTGTCAAGGGCTGATTGGAACATAAGGCAACACCGCATAATGGGGCAAGGAGATTCGGTGAGAGATTTTGACACAAGCGAAAGTATGAAAAATGCGGGAATACTGGATGTATTTCCCATTTTTTGTACTGCACGATTGGGGCAAAAGATCCACCGAAGCCCGCAGTCCCCATTGTGCGGTGCTGCCATAAATCAAAAGGAGGAAAAATTCAATGAAAAAATGGATCGCACTGCTTCTTTGCCTGGCAA
>CAMFFO010000018.1 GCA_945949735.1 uncultured Clostridia bacterium
AGTGTGCGCACTGGTCTCGCAATGACAGCATTTTTTCAAACACCAATTTATCGTTATTACCATTCGGCCCTGGCTGTCGTAAGCCTCGCCCACTGGTTTGATAAATATTTCTTTCTCTATGTAATATATACTTGACATATTATCAACTATATGTTATACTCCCCTCAGAATCGAGGTGACGATATGGGCAAAAATCTTGCGGTTAAATCCGCGCGGGCGGCCCGGGACATGACCCAGAAGCAGCTTGCCGACGCGGTGGGTGTTTCCCGCCAGACCATCAATGCCATTGAGCAGGGGGAATACAACCCCACCATCCGACTGTGCCGGGCCATCTGCCGGGCGTTGGGAAAGACACTGGACGAATTATTCTGGGAGGATGATGAACAATGAAAAAATCAAACCTGGACGAAATGCAGGAGCAGGCCCTGCTGAAAATTGAGCATTACGGCTTCTGGCTGGCCTTCTGGGGCTTACTGACGATTATGGCGATTCAGGCGCTGCTGGGGGTAGCCTTTTCTTCCCTCCTGGGCGAGTGGATCATTTTTATGGTGCTGTGCGTATATGCCTTGGTCTCCTGCCTCCGTCATGGCCTCTGGGATCGGAACCTGAAGCCCAATCTGAAAACAAATTTACTTGTCAGCATTCTGCCGGGGTTGGCCGTGGGCGTCTTTGACATACTCCTGTTCCGCGCCAATGAAACAGAGCCGCTGGACTATCTGCTCATCGGAGCGATTCCGGCGCTCATTACCTTCGTTCTGTGTTTCGGCGCACTGACAGTATGCAGCGCACTTTACAAGAAGCGCCGCCGGAAGCTGGATCAGGAATAACCCCTTGCCGCCTCCGGAAAACCGGAGGCGGTTTCCCGCGAAAAGCCGCCCAAATCCGTCCTTAAGTCTGCTTCCCTTGACTTTGTGCCGGATTTGTTGTATAATCCGTAAAGATTCTCGCGAAATGGAGTTTTTTCCTATGAAAAAAGCAATCCGTATTCTCGTACCGGTTTTGCTGGCGGCGCTGATCGTGTTCAGTCTGGGCTGGTACTTATTTTCCTATGACCGGGACTTTACCCGGGATGCTCTCCTGAGCCAGGCCCGTTTTCAGGATCTTCACGGCAATTCCCGGCTCTCCTCCTGGTTCTACCACCTGGCCTACAACTTCTCCGACAAGGATGAGGACGTTGCCATTGAGTTGGCAAACCAGTACAAGGCCGACGGCAACTATACGAAAGCGGAATACACCCTCTCCAACGCCATCAATGAGGACGCGACCACGGAGTTGTATATCGCCCTGTGCAAAACCTATGTGGAGCAGGACAAGCTGCTGGACGCCGTTTCCATGCTGGCAAACATCGCCGACCCTGATATCAAGGCTCAGCTGGATGCCATGCGCCCCACCGCGCCGGAGGCCGACTATGCGCCCGGCTTTTATGCCCAGTATATCAGCGTTTCCCTCTCTTCCTCTGACGGCACCCTTTACTGTACAACGGACGGCGAATTTCCCTCCACCTCCGGCGCCCCCTACAGCGATCCCATCACCCTGTCCAGCGGCGAAACCAGCATCTATGCCATCAGTGTGGCGGATAACGGACTGGTCAGCCCCCTGTCCATCCTCGGGTATACCGTTGGCGGCGTGATTGAGCCTGCCGTTTTCACCGATCCCGCCATGGAGAGCTGCGTCCGGGAGCTGCTGAACCTGGATGCGGATTATACCATCTACACCAACGACCTTTGGGGCATCACCGAATTCACCCTGCCGGAAAACGTCAAATCCCTGGAGGATCTGCGTCTGATGCCCTACCTTTTGACGCTCAGCATTCCCGACCACCAGCTTGAGGATCTGGATGCGCTTACCGCTCTGACACGACTGGAGAAGCTGGATCTCTCGGGAAGCCGTTTCCCCTCCGCCAGCCTCTCTGTTCTGGCTTCCATCCCCACCCTTCGGGATTTGACCCTTGCCAACTGCGGCCTGTCCACGGTTGCGGATCTGGCAGATCTGCGCGGACTGACCAGGCTGGATCTTGGCAGCAACACCATCCGCAATCTGGAGCCTCTCAGCCGGATGTCCACCCTGAGAGAGCTTGACCTGCAGCACAACGCCGTAATCAGCCTGGAAGATCTGGCCTCTCTCGGCGATTTGGAACGGCTGGACGTTTCCTATAACTCCCTGACCACTCTGGCCCCCCTGGCCGACTGCCGCAAGCTCACATGGCTGGAGGCCGGCAGCAACGCCATCGCCGATGTTCAGGGACTGGATCAGCTCACACTGCTGGAATACCTGTCTCTGGAATATAACAAACTGACGGATATTTCCCTGCTCAGTGCCTGCGTGGAGCTGACTGAGCTCAGCGTCTCCAACAACTCCCTGACGGATCTGTCCGCCCTTTCCACCATGGGCAAGCTGGACATTCTGGACTTCTCCTACAATTCCGTGGAGGAACTCCCCCAGTGGAAGGAAGGCTGTACCCTGCGGATCATCGACGGTACCTACAACGCCCTGACCAGCATTGATAACCTGGCTGAGCTTGATCAGATTTCCTATATTTATATGGACTACAACAGCATTTCCGATGTAAATGCCCTGGCGGATTGCTACCATCTGGTCCAGCTCAATGTCTACGGCAACGAAGTCAAGGATGTATCCCAATTGACCGAGCATAACATCATCGTCAATTACGATCCAACCTGAGAGCCTGCCATGCGCCGCCCGTTAGGGCGGCGCTATTTTGCTGTTCTTCTGCATTTTTCAATGTATATTTGTTTCTTCTTGACAAATTCCTCCTCTATGGGCTATGATAGTTTTCACAATACCCAACCACTGCGGAAAGCGAGGATCATTCCATGTACAGTAAAGGAACCACCCTGGGCATTGAACTGGGCTCCACCCGGATCAAGGCCGTTGCGATTGATGAAAACCATATGCCCCTTTCCTCCGGGGACTATACCTGGGCCAGCTCCTATGAGAACGGAATCTGGACCTATGACCTGGCTCAGGTCTGGGAGGGGCTCCGGGCTGCCGTATCCGGTATTCAGGATCCGGAAAACGTGCAGGCCATGGGCGTCAGCGCCATGATGCATGGCTACCTGGCCTTCGACCGGGACTGGAAGCTGCTGACCCCCTTCCGAACCTGGCAGAACACCATTACCGGCCCTGCCGCGGAGGAACTGACGGAGTTGTTCCGATTCAATATCCCCCAGCGATGGAGCATCGCACACCTGTATCAGGCCATTTTGAATGGTGAGGAGCATATCTCCCAAATCGCTCACATTACCACCCTTGCAGGCTACGTTCACTTCATGCTCACAGGTGTCAACGTTCTTGGTGTGGGAGACGCTTCGGGGATGTTCCCCATCGACAGCCGGACCTGCGACTACAGCGATGGGATGGTTCGCCAGTTTGATGAGCTTGTCGCCTCCCGGAATTATCCCTGGAAGCTGCGGGACATTCTGCCCCGGGTGCTGACCGCCGGAGAGAAAGCCGGGTGCCTGACGGATTCCGGCGCGGCGCTTCTTGGCAATCTTCTGCAGCCCGGTATTCCCCTTGCGCCCCCCGAGGGGGACGCGGGTACCGGCATGACCGCCACCAACGCCGTTGCCCCCCGGACTGGCAACGTATCCGCAGGCACCTCCATTTTTGCCATGGTGGTTCTGGAGCGCCCTATGGAAAACGTCCACTCCGAGATCGATATTGTCACTACGCCCACCGGCCGGGATGTTGCCATGGTTCATTGCAATAACTGCACCGGCGATTCCAACGCCTGGGTCAGCCTTCTGAAGGAGACCGCCGAGCTTCTGGGCGCGAAGCCCGATACCGGCGAGGTCTATACCTCCCTCTACCGAAAGGCTCTGGAGGGTGATCCGGATTGCGGCGGTGTGCTGGTGTGCAACTACCTGGCAGGCGAGGGCGTGACCCATCTGGATCAGGGACGCCCCCTGGTGATTCGCCGTCCGGACAGCCGCTTCACTCTGGCGAATTTCTTCCGGGCGACCCTCTATTCCACCATGGCCACCCTGAAAATCGGCATGGATATTCTCGCCCGGGAGCGGGTGGGCATCGACAGTCTTACCGGCCACGGCGGCCTGTTTAAAACTCCGGAGGTGGGCCAGCGGTTCCTGGCCGCGGCCTGCAATTCCAGCGTGACCTGCATGAAAACCGCGGGTGAGGGCGGCCCCTACGGCATGGCGCTTCTGGCGTCCTTCCTGCTCCGCCGCCGTGACGGCGAGACTCTGGAGGAATACCTGCACAGCAGGGTGTTCGCCGGAATGGAAAGCGTCACCCTTGCCCCCCGGCAGGAGGACGTGGACGGCTTCAACAGCTACGCCAGGGAATACGCCCGGCTGCTCCAGGTGGAGCGGCTGGCAGTGGAAGCATTGTAATAAGGAGGAAATACCATGTTGGAAAGCCTGAAAGAAGCGGTATGCCGTGCCAATCTGGAGCTGCCGAAATACGGTCTGGTCACCTTCACCTGGGGCAACGTGTCCGGGGTGAACCGAGAGCTCGGGGCCATGGTCATCAAGCCCAGCGGCGTGGAATATGACCACATGACCCCGGAGGATATGGTTGTGGTTTCTCTGACCACCGGGGAAATCCTGGAGGGAAAATGGAAACCCTCTTCCGATACCGACACCCACCTTGCGCTGTACCGGGCCTTCCCGGAGCTTGGCGGAATTGTCCACACCCACTCCCGCTGGGCAACCTGCTTTGCCCAGGCCGGACGGGGAATCCCCGCCTATGGCACCACCCATGGCGACTACTTCTATGGGGAGATCCCCTGCACCCGGAAAATGACCCCGGAGGAAATTGCCGGAGCCTATGAGCTGGAAACCGGAAATGTGATCATTGAAACTTTCCGTGGAAAGTCCCCGAAGGATATTCCTGCCGTCCTGGTTCATTCCCACGGCCCCTTCGCCTGGGGAACGGATCCCCACAACGCCGTCCATAACGCCGTGGTTCTGGAAGAGCTCGCTTTCATGGCCTTCCACACCGAAGCCCTTGCCCCCGCCATCGGCCCCATGCAGCAGGAGCTGCTGGACAAGCACTATCTTCGCAAGCACGGCAAAAACGCCTATTACGGCCAGGGCTGACAATTTCAGATGTCAAAGGCCCGGAACTCCTGTTCCGGGCCTCTTTGTCTGCCCATGGCGAACGCGTGGGCAGGATCGCAAGATTGGTGTTTAGCGGCTTCGCCTCAAAGTTTCCTGTCATTGCGAACCAGTGCGCTTAAGTGGTGTGGCAATCCCCCGGTTAATGGTAAAATGTACCGAAAAGCGCCCAAAAATGGGGGCTTCTGCGGTTTTTGGTGGCAGCCGTTTCCTGGTTCCTTTCAACCGGGGGATTGCCACGACCAGTGTGCGCACTGGTCTCGCAATGACAGGAAATTTGGCGACAGCCCGACAAACACCAATTTGTCGTACTGGTGAGTTAACCCGATAAGAATTATTAAGGCTACACCGCATAATTCGGCAAGGAAGCTCAGCGAGAGATTTTGTGCCAGTTCAAAGTTTCAAAAGCGGGGGAATACTGTATGTATTTCCCGTTTTTGAAACTGCAGAAATGGTGCAAAAGATCCGCTGAGATCCGCTGACGCAATTGTGCGGTGTTGCCCTTATAAAATCACTTCAGCGGTGGATGGCGTATTCCACTGGGGTGTGTGCGGGCAGATCGAGAAGCTCCGGATGGGCCAGCAGCTCCTTCACAAGGGCCACGGTGCCGGAGTAGTAATAGCCGTCGGCGATCCGTTCGTCCAGGGTGATGCCCAGGGGGATCACCTCATGCAGGTCGGAGGAGCCGTCCTTGAAGTACTCCTGCTTCATGTACTTCTTGCCCAGAACGATGAAGCAGGAGTTGGTGCCCCAGTTCACCAGGTGGTGGTAGCCCCCCTCCAGACCGATGGAGCCCAGGTTGCTCAGGAAGATGGAGGCGTGGTTGGGGTCGGTGCCGATGAGAAAATCCGGGGCCCAGCCGTGCTTGTCAAGCCACAGCGTGGTGCTGACAATCAGGTTGATGAGCCACTGGGGCAGCTTGTTCAGAAAATCCATGGCGCCCGTGGAGGTGTCCTTGATGTCATCCCGGCGGTTGTCGTGGATGACGGACATGATCTTATTGTGGTAGGTGTCCATGGTTTCTGCTTCGTCGATTTTGAGGAAGGCCAGCCCCTCCTCGGATTTGTCGGAGAACTGCTTCTTCACCACAAAGGCCACTGTCAGATCCCGGTGCTGGTAGATCCGCTTGTTGCAGACAAACCGGTTCATCCGGGGACGCAGGACAAAGGCTTTGGCGATCGCGGCGCTGATGACGTGGAAGTAGGTGTACTTATCCTCCGCGCGGCCCTGGTTCTTCTGCGCCAGGTAGGCGTCCAGGGGGCGAAGATCCACCTCCACAGTAATGTAGGCCTCGTTATCGGCCCGGTTGGGCATGATTCCGGGCATGATCCGGTTCATGGCGGGAAGATCCTTCAGCCAGATCCCGTCCTTCCGGTCACCCCACTTTCTTTTCTCTCTTTCCATTTTGTAACCTCCGTGATGGTTATAATAGAATTCGGGGCAATTATACAGGATTCCCGAAATAAATGCAATTCTTTTTTCGCCTCGAGGCATGACAGGGCAAGCCAGAAAATTGGTGTTTGAAAGAATCAAACGCACATCGTCCTTACTGTAGGGGAGGCATTCATGCCTCCCGCGCACATGGTACGTTTTCGCCGAAACGCAGAGAAAACCGGAACGTTTCACCGCCGGGAGGCATCAATGCCTCCCCTACAGTGTTTTTGCAACGTTCCCAAAACAGCCCGACAAACACCAATTTACCGAAGAACGGATTCCAAGGGGGCGGAGGAATGGGCGATGGGGTTTTGACAGGATCTTCGGGCGGAATGTGCTACCATGGGGACGGGAGGGAATGAATATGAAAGGTGTGTTCCGGGATATTCTGATTGCGCTGACCATGGGGGTGGTGATGCCCTCGGTGGTGCTTTCTTTCGGGGTGGCGCTGGAGGAGCTTCGGGAGGAAAAAATCGCTTCCCAGGCGGAAGAGATAACCGGTGAAGAGACGGAGCAGATAATCCTGCCGGAATTCTCCCCCGTGGAGGAGAATTCCGGACTGGAAATGCTTTTTCGCCGGGAGGACGGAGAAGTGACGGCCATGGACATGGATGAATACCTGCTTGGAGCGGTTCTGGCGGAAATGCCCGCGGACTTTGAAGCCGAGGCGCTGAAAGCCCAGACCGTGGCGGCGAGAACCTATGCCCGCAGAGCATATGTCACCGGGGGGAAGCATGGGGACGGCTCCGTCTGTGGGGATTACGCCTGCTGCCAGGCCTACATATCCCCGGAGGACTACCTGGAAAGAGGCGGTACCCAGGAAGGGGTGGACAAGGTGCGCTCCTGCGTGACGGCCACCTCCGGCATGGTTCTGACCTACGACGGGGCGCTGATCGAGGCTACCTATTTCTCCTGCTCCGGCGGGCGGACGGAGGATGCCGTGGCGGTATGGGGGACGGAATATCCGTATTTGCAGGCGGTGGACAGCCCCGGGGAGGAGGGAGCCGCCCACTACCGGGATACGGTGACCTTTTCACCGGAGGTTTTTTGCGCCCGCCTGGGCCTGGCACTGACGGGGGAACCGGAAAGCTGGTTCGGGGAAACGGTCTGCACCGACGGAGGCGGGGTGGACACGCTGGTCATCGGGGAAACGGTGTTCCGGGGGACGGAGCTTCGCGCCCTTTTGGGACTGCGCTCCACCGCCTTTGCCGTGGACGCATCCGACGGCAATATCCATATCACCACCCGCGGCTATGGCCATCGGGTGGGCATGAGCCAGTACGGCGCGGACGCCATGGCGGTGGCGGGAGCGGAATATGGGGAAATCCTGGCCCACTACTATCCGGGAACCAGCCTGGAGCGGGTGGAGGAGCAGGAATAATACGCTGCTGCACTGATTGACAAATTGGTGTTTGTCGGGCTGTCGCCAAATTTTCTGTCATTGCGAGACCAGTGCGCACACTGGTCGTGGCAATCCCCCGGATAGATGGGAAATGTACCGAAAAGTGCCAAGAACATGGGAAACTCCACGATTTTTGGCGGTAATCGTTACCTGGTTCCTCTCAACGGGGGGATTGCCACGCCAGTGTGCGCACTGGCTCGCAATGACAGTTTTTTTCAGGTGCGCACTTGTAAACAACAATATGTCGGGCGAGTGCGTATAACCGATGGGCATACAGAAATAAGTTGTGTTTTGCATAAAACTGTGGTATAATCATTCCGAGATTTTATAAAAAAGCCAAAGGAGGTGCTTAGGATGCACTTAAGGATTGATGGGAAAAGCGTGGACGTTCGCCCGGAGGAATCCCTGCGGGATCTGGTGGCCGAGGCGGGATTTGAGGACGGGAGATTGTCCCGCCGTCCTCTGGCGGCAAAGATTGCCGGAGAGATTTTTACATTGAATTATGTTCCGCTCCGCCGGAAGGACTGCGGCACGGAGCGGCCCTCCATCCGCCGGGCCATGGCGGCCTCCGGCGGGGAAGTTCGTCTGCTTCGCTATGCCGACCCCGCCGGGAAGGAGGTTTACATCCGCACTGCCCAGTTTCTGATTTTCCTGGCTCTGCGGCAGCTCTGGCCCGAGGCGACGGCGAAAATGACCTGCACCCTGGGGGAAAGTGTATTTATCCAAATCAAAGATGCAAAGGACTTTTCAGCGGAAGCCCTGAGAAAGAGAATCCGGGAGCTTGTGGGGGAGGACTTCCCGCTGATTCGCAGACGCGTGCCCCTGGACCAGGCGGTGGAGCGGTTCCGCAGGGAGGGCCAGGAGGACAAGGCCAGACTTCTCGCCTGGCGGACGGTGGATTATTTTGACGAATATGTCCACGGGGACTTTGCTGACTATTTCTACGGGGAAATGCTGCCCTCCAGCGGGTATCTGACCGTGTGGGACATTCTGCCGGCTGACGGCGGAGTGGTGCTGGTGTACCCCGACAGCGCTGCCCCTGATCGGTGCGCGGCTTTCAGCGCCATGCCCAATTTCTTCAGCGTTTTCTCCGAGGGAGAGCGTTGGTGCCAGCTGATGGAGTGCGAAACCGTGGCGGATCTGAATGACCTGACCCTCTCCGGAGGCATCCGGGAGCTGATCCGGGTGAACGAGGCCCTCCATGAGAAGCGGTTTTCCCAGGTGGCGGATATGGTCTGTCAGCGGGGCGCCCGGGCGGTGATGCTGGCGGGGCCCAGCTCCTCCGGAAAGACCACCTCCGCCAACCGGCTGGCCACCCAGCTGCGGGTTCATGGGAAAAAGCCTGTGCTGATGAGCCTGGACGATTACTACATCGATCGGGACAAAATTGCCCCCGGGCCGGATGGAAAGCTGGACTTGGAGCACATCAACACCATTGACACGGAGCTTTTCCGAAAGGATATGGAACAGCTCCTGAAGGGGGAGTCGGTGGAGCTGCCCCGGTTCAACTTCGTCACCGGGAAGCGGGAGTGGACAGGGCACAGCCTTAGGCTGGGCGGAGATTCTGTGTTGATCGTGGAGGGACTTCATGGCCTGAATCCCGCCATGCTTCCTCAGAATGTGGATCGCAATCTGGTATTCCGGCTGTATGTGAGCCCGCTGCTTCCGCTGAACCTGGACAACCACAACCGGATTCCCACCAGCCTTCTGCGGCTGCTGCGCCGGATCGTCCGGGACTACGAGACCCGGGGCTCCTCGGTGCAGAGGACGCTGTCCATGTGGGACTCGGTGCAGCGGGGAGAGCGCAGATGGATTTTCCCCTATCAGGAGAACGCGGATGTGATTTTCAACAGCTCCACCCTCTATGAGCTGGCGGTGCTGAAAAAGCACATCTTCCCTCTGCTCACCGCTGTGGAGCCGGAGGACGCGTGCTATGATCAGGTCCGTGCCATCGTGAAAATCCTGAACTTTATCCGGGAGGCGGACGTGGACGATGAGATCCCCCCCACCAGCCTGGTGCGGGAGTTCATCGGCGGGAACAGCTTCTACCGTTGAGGGCGTGGGGATGACAGATTTAGGAGGCAGCTGTTCACCATGGAAGTCCTGACAGCCCCTAAGGACTGGCAGCTGACAAAACTGGAGAACGGCTTTCTGGAGAAAATCGGGGAGGAACCTATGACGCCGGAGAAGCGCGCTTGTCCGGTGCTGTCCGGCAAGGGATAATCGTTTCTTTCCTGGCAAAGCGGGGGCGCTGGGCTTTGATACCGCGCCCGGAAGAACCTTTGTGAAGCTGAACTGAACGGAAAATCCCCCAACCGCGCCGCGGTTGGGGGATTTACAATCAGATTTTTCAGCGGATGACGCTGGGGCAGGGATAGCCCAAAAGCAGGGACACCACAATGCACAATACGATGCAGACAAAGCCCGTTGCCATCCACAGGCTTCTCCTGCGGGTCAGCTCTCCGGTCAGGAACAGCCAGGCCAGGGATAAAAGGGAGCCGGCAATGGAAATAATGGCGGTAATGACCTTCAGAGCGGCAATATCCAGCCGGGCAAAAATCAGGTAGCCGATAAACACAGCGGCGTCGACAAGAATCACCTTGGTCATCAGGCTCTCAAATTCACGGTAACTGTTACGTTTTGCCATGGCGCATCCCTCCGGAAAGCTTCTTTTGTCATATGATAGCACATTGTGTCTGAAATTGCAATCTTTTTGGTGGGATGCAGCAAATTTTTCCGAAATACTTGCGTGGAGTGAAAAAGGATGGTATAATGCCAGCAAACTATGTTTTCATTGGGAAGGCAAGGAACCGATATGGCTGAACCACAATACCGGCTTGAGGGGATCGTCCATACCCGAAGCGAGGAGATGGAGGATTTCGAAGGGCCTCTGGACGTGATTTTTCTGCTGCTGAGCAAGAACAAAATTGAGATTCAGGACGTGTCCATTACCGCCATTTTGGAGCAATATCTTGACTACCTTGCGGAAATGAAGCGGCTGGATATGGAGATTGCCAGCGAGTTTATCACCATGGCCTCCCATCTGATGCTGATCAAAACCAAGATGCTGCTGTCCGCCGCGGAACAGGCGGAGGCGGAAAACGAGCTGGATCTGTTGCGCCAGTCCCTGATCGAGCGGCGGCGGAAGGAGGCCATGGAGCAGATCCGTCAGGCCATTGCGGTGCTGGAACCCCGCAATGAAATCGGACGGTGCATCTTCACCAAGGAGCCGGAGCCTCTGCGCCGGGAGCAGGGTTATCGGTATCAGCATACCCCCGGGGATCTGCTGAGGGCGCTGGATCTGATCGCGGAACGCTCGGAGCGTCAGCTTCCCCCGCCCACCGTGAATTTCCGGGGAATCGTGGGCAAGGAACCCTACCCAGTCACCAAAAAGGCCGGAGAGGTGCTTCGGCGGCTGGTGCTCCGGGGGGTGGAGCGGTTAAAAAACCTTTTCCGGGGGAACAAAAGCCGCTCCGAAATTGTGGCGACGTTCCTCGCCATCCTGGAGCTGTGCAAAACCAACTCCGTTGCCCTGGAGGATGATGCCTCCGGCGAAAATCCCAACGTCCGGCTGATGGAGCAGCAGTCCGCTGAAAAGGAGTGACACAATGGAATTGGATGAATTGCAGCGGGCCATTGAGGCCATTCTGTTTGCCGCGGGGGAGCGGGTGGAGGTTTCCCGGCTGGCTTCCGCGCTGGAAACGGATGAAAACGAGGTTATTACTGCCGCGGATGCCCTGGCGGACGAATTGTCCTTTGGACGCCGGGGAATCCGGATCCTGAAGCTGGAGAGAGGCTACCAGATGGTGTCCTCCGGGGAGATGGCTGACTTTGTGACAAAAGCTCTGGAAACCAGAAAGCCCCCCAAGCTGTCCTCCTCCCAGCTGGAAACACTGACCATCATTGCCTATTACCAGCCCGCCACCAAGGCCATGGTGGAGCAGATCCGGGGCGTGGACAGCGCCTACTCCGTGGCGGCGCTGCTGAATAAGAAGCTGATCGAGGAAGCGGGGCGGCTGAACGTGCCCGGACGTCCCATTCAGTATAAAACCACACCGGATTTCCTGCGTACCTTCGGACTTTCCTCGCTGGAGGAGCTTCCTCCCATTGAAAAGGTATCTTTTGGGGAGCCGGTGGAGCCGGAGCAGCCGTCTGCCGGGGAGGAAAGCTGATGGGCTGTCTCATTGCGCTGGGAGTTGTCTGCCTCCTGGCAGTGCTTCCGCTGGGAGTTCGGATCCGCTACGATTGCGACGGCCTTGCGGTAAAGGTGCTGGCTGGCTCTGTTGGGATTCCTGTTTACCCCAGGCCGAAGAAGGAAAAGCCCAAAAAAGAGGGGAAAACGCCCACTGAGAAGAAACCAAAACAGCAGACCGGGAAGTCAGCCAATTCCCCCGAAAAGAAGAAGGCGGGGGGCTCCCTGACGGATTTCCTCCCGCTGGTGAAGCTGGCGCTGGAGCTGCTGAACGATTTCCGGCGGAAGCTGCGGGTGAACAACCTGGAGCTGAAGCTGGTTCTGGCGGCGGATGATCCATGCGACCTGGCGGTGAACTACGGAAGGGCCTGGGCCGCGCTGGGAAATCTGCTTCCCCGGCTGGAACGAGTTCTCGTCATCCGTAAGCGGGAACTGAATGTGGAGTGCGATTTTACCGCGGATTCCACCCTGGTTACCGCTGGAGCGGACATTACCATTACCTTTGGAAAACTGATCACCCTGGCCGCGGTATACGGCGTCCGGGCGTTGAAAGAATATTTATCGATCTCCAAGAAAAGAAAAGGCGGTGCTGCAACATGAGTGAAAAACTTCCCAATATGCTGGAAAATACCATTCAGAAGATCCGGGAGATGGTGGATGTGAACTCCGTCATCGGAGCGCCCATTTCCACTCCCGACGGCGTGACCATTATCCCGGTCTCCAAGGTCAGTGTTGGCTTTGGCGGGGGCGGTTCCGATTTCGTCAACAAGTCCGGCGGAGAGAATCCCTTCGGCGGCGGCGTGGGCGGCGGCGTGAAGGTGACACCCATCTGCTTTTTGATTGTGAAGGACGGAAACGTGCGGATGATGCCTGTGGCCGCGCCTGCCAATACCACAGCGGATCGGATCGTGGAAATGATCCCGGATACGCTGGACAAAATATCCGCTTTCGTGGACTCCAAAACCAAGGGAACCGCTGAATAAAACATCTGCTTGCCTCAGCAAGCCGGGAAATTGGTGTTTGAAAGTGCGCACTCAAAAAACGCTGTCATTGCGAACCAGTCCGCAGACTGGTGTGGCAATCCCCCGGTTAGAGGGGAAATGTACCGAATAGCACCCCATAAAATGGGAGTCTCCACGATTTTTGGTGGTAATCGTTACCTGGTTCCATTCAACCGGGGGATTGCCACGCCAGTGTGCGCACTGGCTCGCAATGACAGTAAGTATTCGACAAACACCAATTTGTCGGGTGGCTGGGGAAAACGGACAGGCATAAAACATTTTTCCCCGGGCATCCTATGCCCGGGTGAGAGATATGAAACGAATCTTCGCCGGAACGGCGGCTGCGTTGCTGGCCGCCGTTCTGATTTTGCCCCGAGAGGCCCGGGCGGTCAGCGCGGAAAAGGCCTTCTCCCTGGACGCGGTCAGCGGAAGGGTGCTCTTTGATAAAAACGCCGACAGCCGGAGCCTGATTGCCAGCACCACCAAGATTATGACGGCGCTAATTGTCTGCGAACAATGCAACGTTCTGGACAGGATGCGGATTCCGAAAGAGGCCGTGGGCATCGAGGGTTCCTCCATGTACCTGCGGGAGGGAGAGGTGCTGACGGTTCAGGAGCTGCTGTACGGGCTGATGCTGTCCTCGGGAAACGATGCCGCCGTGGCCCTGGCCATCTACTGCGGGGGGACTGTGGGGGGCTTTGTAGAGCTGATGAACGACAAGGCCCGGCTGCTGGGGCTGCGGAATACCCATTTTGAAAATCCCAACGGTCTGGACAGCCCCGGGCATTACTCCACCGCCCGGGATCTGGCTGTGCTGGCGGCTTACGCCATGGAGAATCCGGTTTTTTACAAAACCGTATCCGCAAAAACGGTAACGGCTGGACAGCGGTACCTTCGCAACCACAACAAGCTGCTCTGGGTGGTGGAAGGCGCGGATGGGGTGAAAACCGGCTATACCAGAGCTGCGGGGCGTGCTCTGGTTTCCAGCGCAACCCGGGATGGAAGAAGAATCATTGCCGTAACATTGAATGACCCTGACGACTGGCGGGAACATCAGACACTTCTGGAAGAGGGCTTCGCCCGGTTCCACGTTCAGCGGGTGATTACCGCAGGGGATCGGATCGGGGAGCTGGAGGTGGCGGGAGGCGACGGCAGCCGGGTGGAGCTTCTGGCAGCGGAACACTTCGTCTATGCCCTGGCCCCGGAGGAGAATCCCCAGGTGGCGCTGCCGGGTCCGGGCTTTGTGTACGCTCCGGTGGCGGAGGGCGCAGATGCGGGGTTTGCCTATGTGCTGATTCAGGGAAAGGCCGTTGGAAAATTTCCTGTGGTGTACGGGCGAACCGTAGAGCTGGAGCGTGAGGAGCCCGAAAGCATTTGGGAAAAACTGTTTGGGAGGAAGGCCCATGAAGGAACGACTGCAGAAAATACTGTCCGCCAGGGGGGTGGCCTCCCGGCGGAGCAGTGAGGAGCTGATCCGGCAGGGACGGGTGACGGTGAACGGCGTTCCCGCCGTTCTGGGGGACGGCGCGGATCCGGAAGAGGACGAAATCCTTCTGGATGGGCGGCCACTGCCCCAGCGGCAGGAGTCTGTATATATCATGCTGAACAAGCCGAGAGGGTATGTGACCACCCTGTCCGACGAAAAGGGCCGTCCCGACGCCGCCCGGCTGGTGGCGGACTGCGGGGTGCGGGTGTATCCCGTGGGGAGGCTGGATATGGATTCCGAAGGGCTGCTGCTCTTTACCAACGACGGGGAATTTGCCAACCGGATGATGCACCCCCGGGCGCAGGTGGACAAAACCTATGAGGTGTGGGTCACGGGGTATGCTCCCGGAGCGGAAGCAAAGCTGGCAAGGCCCATCACCCTGGACGGCTACACCATCCGCAAGCCCGGAGTGCGGCTGGTGAGGGCCCAGGGAGAGAACGCAAAATTTCTCGTCACCATCCACGAGGGCCGCAATCGTCAGGTGCGGCGGATGTGCGAAGAAGCCGGGATGCGGGTCACCAGGCTGCGCAGAATCCGGGAGGGGACGCTGTCCCTGGGAAATCTGGAAACCGGTAAATGGCGGTATCTGACGGAGGAGGAAAAGGACGCGCTGTAAAGGGTACATATTGGGCGTTTTGGAGAAAAGGATGATAAATTGTTGTTTACCGAATAAACGCTGTCATTGCGAGACCAGTGCGCACACTGGTCGTGGCAATCCCCCGGTTGAAAGGAATCAGGTAACGATTACCACCAAAAATCGCGGCAACCCCCATTTTTTGATACTTTTCGGTACATTTCCCCTCTAACCGGGGGATTGCCACACCACTTAAGCGCACTGGCTCGCAATGACAGGAAACTTGGAGGCAAAGACGCTAAACAACAATTTATCGCATAGCTGATCAGGCAAGATAATCACTTAATTTTGCATGAAGCGGCTTTTGTTCTTGCAAAATGGAGCGGGGTTTGCTAGTATATACGCGGCGGAATCACCGCCCTCGGGAGGAACGTATGAAGAGCGATATTATGGCGCTGCTGCAGGAGAAAGCGCCTGATTTTTCCAAAGGACAGAAGAAAATTGCACGGTACATCATGGAGTCCTACGACAAGGCAGCCTTTATGACCGCCAATCGGTTGGGGAAGAACGTGGGGGTTTCGGAATCCACAGTTGTACGCTTCGCGGTGGATCTGGGCTTTGACGGCTATCCCAGTATGCAGAAGGCCATGCAGGAAATGGTGCTCAACCGTCTGACCTCGGTGCAGCGTATCGAGGTGGCCAATGACCGGCTGGGGGACCAGGACGTGATTTCCATGGTCATCCATTCCGATATTGAAAAGCTCCGGCAAACCGGAGAGACGGTGGATCGGCAAGAATTCTCCGCTGCCGTGAACTCCATTCTGCAGGCTAAGCGAATCTACATTCTGGGCGTCCGGTCTGTGGCGCCTCTGGCCACGTTCCTGGGCCATTACCTCAACTATATGTTCAATAACGTCCATGTGGTGACCGGCTACAGTACGGGGGAGATGTTTGAGAAAATCGTGGGCGTCAACAGCGAGGACGTGGTGATCGCGTTCAGCTTCCCACGGTACTCTGCGTCCACCACAAAGGCGGCCACATACTGCCGTTCCGCCGGGGCCACGGTGATCGGCTTTACCGACAGCACGCTTTCGCCGCTGGGACAGTGCTGCGACCATGTGCTGGTGGCAAAGAGCGATATGGTCAGCCTGGTGGACAGCCTGGTGGCGCCCCTGAGTATCGTCAACGCCCTGATCGTGGCCATCGCCGCAAGGCGCGAGAAGGAGCTTTCCCGTACCTTCGAGAACCTGGAGCGCATCTGGGAGGAATACCACGTTTATGAAAAGCAGGTAGACGGGGTATGATATATGACGGGATCGTAGTGGGAGGCGGCCCTGCCGGGATGTTCGCGGCCATCACCGCCGCCCGGCAGGGGGCACGGGTTCTGCTGCTGGAAAAAAATGACCGGTTGGGGAAAAAGCTGCTCATTACCGGAAAGGGCCGCTGCAACGTGACCAACGACTGCTCCGCCCAGGAGGTGCTGCAGAACACTCCCAGAAACGGCCGGTTCCTCTACAGCGCAATGGCTGCCTTCCCGCCGGAAAAAACCATGGCATTCTTCCGGGAGCTGGGCTGCAATCTGAAAACCGAGCGGGGCAACCGGGTGTTTCCCACCACGGACAAGGCGCAGACAATTCTGGACGCCCTGCGTCGGGAGCTGGAGCGGCTTCGTGTTCCGATCCAAACCGGGGCAGTGACGGAGATCCTGACGAAGGACGCAGCTGCTGCCGGGGTTCGGGCGGGAGAGGCCGTTTATAGCGGAAGGTGGGTGATCCTCGCCACCGGAGGGGTATCCTATCCTGCCACCGGCTCCACCGGAGACGGCTACGCCATGGCCCGGAAGCTGGGACACACCGTTATTCCACCGGAGGGAAGTCTGGTTCCCCTGGAGGCAGAAGGGGACTGCTGCGCAAGAATGCAGGGGCTTTCCCTGCGGAATGTGGGGGTTCGTCTGGTAAACGCCAAGGGAAAGCTCCTTTACAAGGATTTTGGGGAGCTGTTGTTCACCCATTTCGGCGTGTCGGGCCCTACGGTGCTCTCCGCCAGCTGCCACCTGAGAGGAGAGGGATGCTCCCTGGTGATCGACCTGAAGCCGGCCCTGGAGGAAAGCAAGCTGGACGGCAGAATTCTGCGGGATCTGGAGCAGTACCGCAACCGCTCCATGGAGAATGCCCTGACGGATCTGCTGCCCCGTTCCATGATTCCGGTGGTGTTGGACAAACTGGGCGTTGATCCGCAGCTTCAGGCAAACTCCCTGACCAAGGAAAAACGCCGGGAGCTGGTGGGCCTTTTGAAGGCATTCCCTGTGGAAATCCGGGGAAAACGTCCGGTAAGCGAGGCCATCATTACATCCGGAGGCATCCAGGTGTCCCAGATAGACCCCAAAACCATGGAGTCCAAAATCCTGCCAGGACTTTTCTTTGCGGGAGAGATCATCGACTGTGACGCCTACACCGGCGGCTTCAACCTGCAGATTGCCTGGGCCACGGCCTATGCTGCCGCAATGGCCGCCTCTCAAATCAGGCATTGACAAAACGTGCTTCCTGTACTAGAATAATCGCGGATAGTACCAAAGAGATAGTTTGGAGGGACTGGTCTTATGTATGAGAAACTTGTGGACTACGCTGCAAAGCAGCTGGAACTGGATGCTTCCGAAATCACTCCGGACAGCACCTTCGAGAGCCTGGGCATCGATTCTCTGGACATCGTGGAGATGATCATGGATCTGGAAAGCGAGCTGGGCGTGGAGCTGGATATGGAGGATCAGAAGATCACCACCTTCCAGGAGCTGGCGGATTTCATTGAGTCCAAGCTGAACTGAAAGCAGCCTACAAATTAATAACCTTGTATAGGCACGACCGGCTTATAACAAGGTCGCACTAGTCGGGGAGTTAGCGGTGCCCTGTACCTGCAATCCGCTATAGCAGGGATGAATCCCCACACCCGGGTAAGCTCAAATGCCGTCCGGCCCGCGTAAGTGGTGTTGAGAAATCGGTCTTGCGCAACGAGATCCCGTGAACCATGTCAGGTGGGGAACCAAGCAGCATTAAGCGGATCTTCTCGTGTGCCGCAGGGATGCCGATTTCGAGCCGGCTGCGCGGGGCCCGGGTATTTGGTTTGCTCAAATGTGGGTGTGCGATCTTGTTATGAGCCGGTCGGATTATCGACCGTCGATTTTATCAGAAAGGAGGCGTTCCATGTCTGCTTATCAGGCTCTGTACCGCAAATACAGGCCCCAGACCTTTGACGATGTTTCGGGACAGATGGCTGTTACCCAGACCCTGAAGCACCAGATTCAGACAGGGAAGCTGAGTCACGCATACCTGTTTACCGGCTCCAGGGGCACGGGAAAAACCAGCTGTGCCAAGATCCTTGCCAAAGCGGTGAACTGCCTCCATCCGGACAACGGCAACCCCTGCAACTGCTGCGAAGCCTGCCGGGCGATCGATTCCGGCTCCTGTATGGACGTGCTGGAAATCGACGCTGCCTCCAACAACGGCGTGGACAATGTCCGGGATCTGCGGGATGACGCGGTGTACACTCCCTCCCAGGTAAGAATGCGGGTGTACATCATTGACGAGGTGCATATGCTGTCCCTCTCGGCCTTCAACGCGCTGCTGAAGATCATTGAGGAGCCGCCGGAGCATCTGCTGTTTATTCTGGCAACCACGGAGCTGCATAAGGTTCCGGCCACCATTCTCTCCCGGTGCCAGCGGTTTTCCTTCCGCCGCATCAGTCAGGAGGATATCGCGGCAAGGCTCCAGTATGTGGCTTATCAGGAGAATATTGATCTGGACGATTCCGCGGCCCGGGTGATTTCCCGTCTGGCTGACGGTGGTATGCGGGACGGCCTGAGTCTGCTGGACCAATGCGCCTCCGCAACGGTGGGGGAGCTCACCGCCGAACGGGTATATGCCTGCCTGGGGATTGCCGGGGAACGGCGGTGCGGCGAGATGATGGGCTATATCGCGGAGCATGACACCGCGAGCGCCCTGGCTCTGTTCGGCGATCTCTACGCAGAGGGGAAGGATCTGGGAGCACTGCTGGACGAGCTGGCGTGCCTGGTACGGGATCTGCTGGTGATGAAAACCGCTCCGGGGGCCGGGATCAGTATGCTCTCGGGAGTGGCGGAGGATCATGAGGTTCAGGCTCTTTCCAACCGGTTGGGAAGCGGGGAATTGGTTCGGATGATGAATCTTCTGCAGACCACCATGGCAGGCTTTACCAGAAGCGAGAGCCGCCGAATGGACGCGGAGCTGTGTATTGTGGAGATGTGCCGCCCGGAGCTGAGCCTGGATGAACAATCTCTGAATGCCCGTCTGACCCGACTGGAAGAGATGATCAAAACCGGCATGATCCCGGCACGGACGGTTCCTGTGAAGGAAGAGGAGCCTGCCGTGCCGGAGGAGGAACCGCCGGCGCAGGAGGAAGCGCCGCCTCCCCGGGACGATACGCCCCCGGGCTTCTGGCTGGAGCTGGCAGCCGCGGTCAAAAGAGAGCTGAAGCCCCCTGCCTCCGGTTTTTTCACAGCCAGTCCCAATTCGCTGCTGCAAGGTGTGCTGGTGGGGGATCGGCTGGAACTTCGGTGCAACAATACCTTCGCTGCTCAGACCATTGACAAACCGGAAATCCTGGAGGTAGTGTCCCGGAAGGCCGGAGCACAGCTGGGGCGTCCCATTCGGGCGGTGGTGGTGGACACCACAGCCAGCCATCAGAATAATCCCAGGATGGAGCAGCTTCTTGCCTTTGGCAGGGAGCATTCGGATGTTGTAAGAATCAAGAATTATTAAGCTAAGAGGAGAATGTATTATGGCAAAAGGCGGATTCCGGGGGATGCCCGGAGGAATGAACCAGGCCGCGATGATGAAGCAGGCCCAGAAGATGCAGCAGGAGATGCTCCGGATGCAGCAGGAGCAGGAGAGCAAGACCTTCACCGCCAAGGCCGGCGGCGGCATGGTCAGCGCCACGGTAAACGGCAAGCATGAGCTGGTGGAGTTGGCCATTAATCCCGAGGCAGTGGATCCCGAGGATGTGGAAATGCTTCAGGATATGGTGATCGCCGCCGTCAACGAGGCCATGCGTACTGCGGATACCGAGGCTGCCAACAATATGTCCCGGCTCACCGGCGGCCTGAACCTGGGCGGCCTGTTCTAAGGAGGAGCCATGCAGTTTTTTCCCGCTGCGCTGCAGAATCTGGCAGATCAGTTTGCCCGTCTCCCCGGCATCGGGGGGAAAACCGCCCAGAGGCTTGCTTTCCATGTGCTGAGCCTGCCGCTGGAGGACGCGGAGGCGTTCTCCCAGGCCATCCTGGAGGCAAAACGGACGGTGCATACCTGTGAGCGCTGCCAGAATCTGACGGACCGGCCCCTTTGCCCCATCTGTGATGATCCCACCCGGGATCAGGGGCTTATTTGTGTGGTAGCGGAGCCCAGGGATGTGATTGCCCTGGAGCGCGCCCGGGAGTTCCGGGGGGTATACCATGTGCTCCATGGGGTGATCTCCCCGCTGAACCATGTGTCCCAGGACGACATCAAGATCAAGGAGCTGCTGAAGCGGGTGGCTGCCGGAACTGTGCGGGAGGTCATCATGGCCACGAATCCGGATACCGAGGGCGAAGCCACCGCCATGTACATCTCCCGGCTGCTCAGACCCATGGAGGTGAAGGTGACCAGGCTGGCCTACGGTGTTCCCGTGGGAAGCCAGCTGGAATATGCCGACGAGGTGACCCTCTCCCGAGCTCTGGAGGGCAGACAGGAAATGTAGTGACGAAACTGCGTATTCCCGTTCCAGAGCCTCCCAACGCAATAGGATGATGTTCATAAGGCAGTTTCAGCCACAGCAGAGTGCTCTGCTGTGGCTGTTCTCGTACTACTTGCTTTGCGATAATATGGAATTGAATAAACCTGTGAATCGGGATTTGCGGAGATGGAAAGATTTGGACAAACCGGGCAACTCAGCTTCCCGATGAAAAGGATTGTTGATTGCCGAATTAACACCGTCATTGCCAGACCAGTGCGCACACTGGTCTGGCAATGACAGGAAACCCGGAGGCGAAGCGACAAACAACAATCTGTCAGGGTGCTTACAAAGACCGATAATCAAAAAGGCGGTTTTGGGGTTGCCGTTCGCGGTATTGTGAATCAGCTGATCTGCTTCCTGCGGAATTCCCGGTACATGAGCGGAGCCAGAAGGAGGGTCAGAAGGGAAAAGACGGGCAGGAGGATGGATAAGGCGCTGAACACCCTTCCGCCGATCTCATATACGTTGAAATACCGCAGCGCCTGGTCGATTTGCAGAAGCTGATCGGGGCAGAGCCCCAGCAGCTTGCTGATCCGGTCATTTCCAAGATTGTCCAGAAAGTTGGGGAGAAACACCAGCAGGAAGGGAACGGTGGCGGCGAACATGGACGAGCGGGTTTTTGCTGAGACCCACATGGTGAGAAAGGCGGAGAACAGGTTCCCAATATAGCCGCCCACACAGGTTAGGCACCAGGCCTGCCACAGCTTCAGGTGGTAGAAGCTCTTCCACATTTTTATCTGGAGCGGGCAGTTCCAGCCGTCAATGCCCAGAAAGCCCAGAGTGATCAGGGTGTAGAGCGTCACTGCCAGCCAGTAAATACAGCTGACCATGAGAAAGCCGGCTTGAATTTTCGCGGCGACGGCCCGATCCCGGCCCAGGGCGCTGCTGAAAAACACCGCGTCGGATTTCCAGCGGAATTCATTGGAGAAGATTCCGGCGCACAAGTATCCCAGAATCAGGGCCGCGATCATGATGACGGAGGCGGAATTGGTCAGCAGCTGGATCCAGCCTTCGGAATAGTCATAGAGGAACGGGGTCGCCAGGGTTTCATACTGCTCCACCAGGTAGGCCTGCTCCTTTTCCGTGAGCAGGTAGGCTGCGGAGGAGTTTTCCGCTTCCAGCCACTGCTTCATCAGCCTGGTTCTGTTTGTGTAGAAGTTCCCGGCCTGGTCGGGGGTAACCTGCTCGTTGCGGTACCAGTCGTACTCCTGAAAGTCGGAGGCGTAGGCGTAGTTCATCATGTTCAGCACCGGGAGGATGCCCTGCTTCCAGCCGTAGGCAATGTCGTTCTGATTGTAGTCCTTGGACTGGGCCTCCGGGGTGGCGCACAGCCGCTGGTTTTCCCGGATGACAGCCTCCAGCCGGGCTTCATCCAGTGTACCGGCCCATTCCTTTTGCGCCCGGCGGAGCTTGGAGACAGCCGCAAATCCGGTTTCCGGCTCCCCCGCTTCGTTGATCCATTCCACTTCGCTGACTGACAAATAGCTGCTCAGCAGCACCAGCAGGAGCATGAGCAGCGCAGCCAGTCTGCCGCCCACCGTTCCCAATGCTTTCTTCACTTCATAGCGTACCATCCGCTTCACCTGCTCTTTCTCCAAAATAATACAGGAACACATCCTCCAGTGTTGGCTCCGCGGGTACGGCGTCCGGCGTGGGCTTCCCGGGGGAGATGATCCGAAGCTCCATACCGCCGGGAACGGTTTTGATGTTGGCTACTTTAAAGGCACGAAGATATTCGTCGGCTTTCTCCCTGGGGACAGAGCATTGCCAAACCGTTTCCGGCATGGAGGATATGATTTCTCCCGGCGCGCCGGAAATGGCGATTTGCCCGTCCTTCATCAGCAGGATCTCTCCGGCGATATACTCGATATCTGAAACGATATGGGTGGACAGCAGCACGATCCGATCCTCGGAAAGCTCGCTGATGAGGTTGCGGAACCGGATCCGCTCGCTGGGATCCAGGCCGGCGGTGGGCTCGTCCAGAATCAGAATTTTCGGGTCGTTCAGCATGGCCTGGGCGATGCCGGCCCGACGTTTCATGCCGCCGGAGAGGGTTTTCATCTTCTGATTCCGGGCCTTGGTCAGGCCCACCTGATGCAGCAGCTCCTTTACCCGCTGCTTTGCCACGGCGGGGCGGATGCCCTTGAGGGCGGCAATGTACATCAGGTAGTCCCATACGGAAAAATCCGGGTAGAAGCCATAATCCTGGGGCAGATACCCCAGAAGCTGGCGGTAACGGCCGTCCATGGCGAAAATATCCTCGCCGTCCCATGTGATGCTGCCCGAGGTGGGCTTCAGGAGCGTGGTCAGCATGCGCATCAGGGTGGTTTTGCCCGCGCCGTTGACCCCCAAAAGGCCATAGACGCCGGATTGCAGACGGTAGCTGAAATGGCTGACGGCCTGAAAACCGTCAAATTCTTTTGTCAGATCGGTAATTGTCAAATCCATAGTGGTTTCACCTCCATTTTGTTTTGCCACTGCTTCTGCCCCCGCAGGAGGGTATACCCCATGCCGAAAAAGGAAGCGGCGAGAAGAACGGCCCATACCGGCCGGGCAATGGCGCAGAAAACAGCATCATTCATTACAAGCAACGACCAGATTCCTGCCCAGAGGACGCACAGCAGCAACGAAAGGGTTTCGGATCGGATGTGCCTGGCATAGAGCGTGCCAAAACAGATGCAGCAGGTTACATTAAAGGGAAGCAGGAACTGGACAAGCATTTCCCAGAGTGTGATCCGGGCAAGAATTGACGAACCCGCGAAAAACACCGACAGCAGCACCGTATCCACCCCGGCAAAAAGGGTCAGACGCGCGGCATAGATGGAGCGGAGGGTATAGAAGGTGGTGCATTCTACCTCCAGAGCATCGAAGCTGCGGTTTTTCCAGAGCTCCGGGAGAATGAGGATCACAAACAGGGGGCCGGTGAGTCCCAGCACCCGCCGCAGCTCGGAGGCTGTTTCCCCGCCGCACAGCAGCGCGCAGGCAAGCGTCAGCAGCAGTCCCTGCAGCAGCCACCAGCGTTTTTGGATATACCGGCTTTGAAGGTACAGAAATTCCATGCGGGACACGGGCCGCTCGGCCTCCCCGGCAAGGAAGGCGGCTTTGGAAGCGGCGATGGTTTCCAGAATCCTGGTCTCGTCGCAATCGACTACCGGACGAAATCTTCTCTTCATGTTACAGCCTCCTTTTCCAGGCAATTCTTCAGCAGTTCCCTTGCCCGGCGGATTCGGTACTTCACCAGGGGAAGCCCGATCCCCAGGATCCTGGCGATTTCCGTTTGCTTCTCCCCCTGCAGGAAGTACAGAACCGCCGTCTCCCGCAGCTCCGGGGAAAGACGGGCCAGGGCCTCGCGGATGTCCATACGAAGATCCAGGGATTCCATGGGGTTGACGGACTGCTCGGGCAGTTCCTCCAAGGGCAGCTCGGAGGACTTGCGGATGTGATCCCGGCATAGATTTCCGGCGATCACATACAGGTAGTTGGCTGCCTTGCCGTAATGCCGGTACTGGGGTAGGGTTCGGAAAAAGCGGGCGAAGGTTTCCTGGGTACAGTCCTCCGCGTAGCCGCGGTCGAAGATATGCAGGCGGCAGTATTGCAGAATTTTAGGATAGTATTTCCGCACAAAGGCTTCGATTGCCTGATCATCGCCATCCAGCATTCGGCGCAGCAGCAGGAAATCCGCGTCCATGTTCTCCCTCCTTTCCTTGAGGAACCTCTGAGCAAAAGCGCTTTCATATAGTATAACGAGGGACAGGGGCAAAAAGATAGTCCCGGAAAAAATTTGATGCTTATCGGGTTAGCTCAGCAGTACGATAAATTGTTGTTTAGCGCTTTGCTCTAAGTATCCTGTCATTGCGAGACCAGTGCGCACACTGGTCGTGGCAATCCCCCGGTTAGTG
>CAMFFO010000019.1 GCA_945949735.1 uncultured Clostridia bacterium
TCAACAGGGGGATTGCCACGACCAGTGTGCGCACTGGTCTCGCAATGACAGGAAATTTGGCGACAGCCCGACAAACACCAATTTGTCGGATTGCTGCGTTAAGCCGATAAGTATTATCAAGAATATCACGTTAGTTACCATTTCAATTGCGTTTTGGGCCGCGCAGTTCAAAAAATGACCGGCGACGCGCATAAGCTCATGCAAGAAGGTAATTGTGAAGATACAGGCCATCGTGTCCTGTGAGGAGTTTTGCAAAGGAAAACCGCACGCCTTTTGTATGGATAAGACACAGCGGATGAAGGATAAATCTATGGCAACACCGCACAATTGCGTCAGCGGATCTTTTGCACCATTTCTGCAGTTTCAAAAACGGGAAATACATGCAGTATTCCCCCGTTTTTGAAACTTTGAACTGGAAAAAAATCTTTCGCTGAGCTTCCTTGCCGAATTATGCGGTGTAGCCCTATTGATTTTTGTACAGTGATGTGGTATACTCATTTAGAACGAACGGTTTGTCGAAAAGGGGTGATGGGATGGCGAACTACACAGAGGAACAATGGAACGCCAGGAAAGCAGAATTGATGGAGAAGTGTTTTGACTGCTTTGCGGAGCATGGCTTGCATGGAACAGGCATCCGGGTATTGGCAAGCGAATGCGGTTTCAATCATACAAAGCTGTATACCTATTTCAAGGACTTAGACGATCTGATCATCCAATCCACCGAATACTGTATGACCAAGGTGGAAGCGGAGTTTATGGCAAAAGCCCCAGTCAATGTGCCGGACCTATGGCGGTTTATTGACGAGATACCCTACTGGACGGCAGAAAAACACGGAAAGAAGTACAGGCTGATGTACCAGGTGTATACGCACCCGAAATACAGGCAGTACGGCCGGAAATTCTTTTCCGGGGTGGATCAGCGTTATACCGAATACGCGAAACTCCTGGAGGGCAAACTCGGTATTCCTTATGAAAAGCTGACACCATTGATATTCATTCTGATTCGGGCCTGCGTACATTTCGCATTGTTTGAGGATGAGTTTTATCTGAAATCGCAGATAGATGTCCTGAAGGAAAGCCTGGAACTCTTTGTCATGAAATATAATCCGAAGGCAAGAGTGGGGGCGCGGACAGAATAAATCGTTTTTTTCAGGGGGCTGGCTTGCGTGACTGAAAACAATACGGAAAAAAGCCGCTGGCCGGTTCTGCTGAGAGCGCTGGCTATGGCGCTTGCGGCAGTGCTGGTTTTCTCCCTGATCATGCCCACGGTGGCCGGCACGCTCAGCTCCTGGAACAGACAGGAAACAGCCGATGAAGAAGTGCAAGGGGAGGAAGCGCAAACGCGCAGCCCCGCCGAAGGATTTGAGCTTCTTGCCGACCTTGCCATAACGGAAGAAAGGTATCAGGACGCGGCGGGCTATCTGGAGCGGGCGCTGGAACTCAGCGAGGGATTGGAAGCGGATGCGCTCTCGCGGCTCTGTCTGAAAACGGCATCGGTATATGTGATGTGCGGGAATACGGACAGGGCAGTGCAGCTGCTTGACAGGACTCTGGAACTGAATGAAGCTTCCCTTGAGGCTCTGCTTCTGAAAGCGCAGCTGGCCCTTGAAGCGGGGGACAGCCGGGCGGCCATGGAAGAGCTCGAAAGATATGTGGAGCTTGCTCCGGAGGATTTGGACACAAGGCTTTCCCTGGCGCGGCTTTATGAGAGCCTGAACGACTATTCTGCCGCTATGACAGAGTATGAGCTGCTTTATGAAAAGCAGAGCGGCGATGAATCCCATTATCTGAACGCCCTTCGCTGCAGCTTCCTTGCGGGAAACTACGAAGAGGCGCTGGGGAAGTTTGACGGATATCTGGAACGGACAGGACAGGATTCCGACTACTACCCTGTGGCCCTGTTTCTGAGAGCCGCCTGCGTTATGCAGCTTGGGAGGCTCGATGAGGCTGAGGAAGGTTTCCGACAGGCCATGGACTTTGGTTATGATGAAGGCGCCTGCATGGAACAGGTCATGCTTTGCTCCTTCGATCGGGGAGATTACCAGCAGACGGCAGATTATGCAGTGGAGCTTCTGGAAACGGAAGCCCGGCTCAACACCCCGGAGCTTGTGTATCAGCGCCTGGGGGCATCGATGATGATGCTGGAAAGATACGAGGAAGCCGTGCAGTATCTGGACGAAGCGAAAGAGCTTGGGCTGGAGCTTACGGGAAACGCCTACTACAGAGGTGTGTCGCTGCTGGCCCTGCACCGTTATGACGAGGCTGCCGCGGATTTCGGTACGTCAATCGAACAGGGCTTTCTGACACAGTTTTGCTACTATAACCGGGGTGTCTGCTATGTACAGCTGCTTGACTATGAAAAGGCGGCGCTGGACATGGAGATGACACTTACCAGCGGACAGGATCCCGAGCTGATCGAAGCGGCGCGGGAGATCCTCCTCCAGATAGAGGAATATAATAAGAGCATTACGGAAATGCCGTGAAGGTGAGAATCAGCTTGAACCGACGGCGAAACGACCCAAGGAAGAAGGGGTGCACATGAAAGCAAGGATGAAGTACAGAGCGAAAAGACGCGCGATGCGGATGTTGATCTGCACCGTGATGTGCCTTTTCGCCCTCAGCACCATGGTGGTTGCTGCTTACGCCACCGAGGGTGAAAGCAGCGCGCCCGCTGCGGTGGACACTCCAACTGCCAATCCGGAGAGCACGGACATTCCGGCCGCTGACCCGGAGAGCACGGACATTCCGGCCGCTGACCCGGAGAGCACGGACATTCCGGCCGCTGACCCGGAGAGCACGGACACTCCGACCGCTGATCCGGAGAGCACGGACATTCCGGCCGCTGATCCGGGGAGCACGGACATTCCGGCCGCTGATCCGGGGAGCACGGGCATTCCGGCCGCTGATCCGGAGAGCGCGGACACTCCGACTGCTGATCCCGAGAGCACGGATACCGCTCCCGCAGCCGCTCCTGCGAGCGCGGCTGCTGCCAGCGTACTGTCCGGCACTGCGTCCGGGGAAGATAACCCTGCCGAGCCGGAGCCCGCTATTCCCGAGGATCAGGTGGAGGTAGAGGCCTACGCCATTCCCGCGGGCAGCGCCTATATCCATGAGATCAGCAAAGAGGTCAAGTACATCAACTCCGCCGACAACAACGGCAACGCCATCAACGAGGCCATGGCGGATGCGCTGACCTATCTGCGCGACCTGTACAAAGACGAGCAATCTGCTGGGGAAGAACGCGTTGCCACCATTGTGGTTCAGGACGGACTGTATCTTGACGGCCTGGATCTGAGTGAAGAGAGTGCGAATGGTGTTCTGACCACTCTGATCAAGGAGCTTCTGGACGTGAAAAATACCTCCACCTTGGGCGGCGACCTGACCATTCGCATCGTGGCGCAGGACGCCATCGTGGAGGATGAGCAGGGAAAGATCGTGGATATCCACGCGCAGTCCGAGGGCAATGTAAAGCTGGAGGGCGGCATCAACATCGACATCCAGGGGCTCAACATCCTGCTTGCGGGATTGTATCTGTCCACCCGCGATACCGTCAGCATCAATAATGCGGACAGCGTGGAGTACTACGGTACACAGCAGGATGACACGATCAACCTCAGCGTATCCAACATAACGGGCGATACCAGGGCGAACACGATCCATATCCAGGTGGACAGCGGCGCGGGCAATGACACGGTGACGCTGGAAGTGAGAAGAAAGCCCAACGTGACGGCAACCGTGCAGGCAACTCAGGCGGACATCGACCTCCTCGGCAAGCTGCCCTCCCTCATCAACCCCGACGCCAGGTTCACGGATGTTCTTCATCACATTGATTCTTTGAAGAGTATCCTTATGGACGGTATCAGCGGCGATCTGGGTGCTCCCGCCACCGTGGGCGTGGACGTGCGGCTCGGCGACGGCGAGGACGTGGGCAGCATCAAGCTCATTGACACCAGCGATGTGATCATGTCCCTCCTCGGCAATACCGACCCCCAGGGCAATGCCCTGTACGAATTCGGCTTCGCTGTGGATCTGGGCGCGGCCGATGTCAGAATGGACGGCGGCGACGGCGAGGACAGACTCAGCGTCAGCGGCGGCCGGGACTTCAGCTTCGCGCAGGATTTTCTGAAGGCCTCGGTTGACTTCGTCACCGGCGAGCTGGACGGCAAGACCCTCCCCGTCAGCAGCATCCTCCTTGACGGCGGCAAGGGCGACGACCTGATCACAGTAGATACCACCACTCCCTTTGCGGCATGGGGAACCACCGGCGTTGAAGTCAAGGACCAGGCCGGCTTCGACCGCCTGCATCTGACCGGCAAACTCAACAACGGCATTGAGGAAGACAAGCGCATTTCCATCAGCGCCGACGGAACGGAACTCACCGTTGAAGCGATGGCACAGATCACCCTTCTGGGGAACCTGACCGACAACGCGCTTCACCTCGATTTTACCCAATGCTTTAAGATCCTCTTCCGGTACATCGAATCGCTCACCGACGCGCTGCTCAACAAGCGCACGGTAGCGGTGGAGGAGCTTCAGAGCGGCGACACCCTCCAGTCCTTCGCAAACTACGTGGTCACGCCCACGAACGAGGATAGAGAGGTCGAGGTCAAGCTGGAGGAGGGCGACAGCGAAACCAAGCTGATCCCCTACAAGATTGTCAACTTTGACCTGGGGAGCCTGAACGTCCTGCTGCCCGAAAACGGCGTCCTCCTCTCAAACATCATTCTCACCGACAATCTGAGCAAGCCCATCAGCGGCAAGCTGGGCATCGACCGGCTGAACGCCGAAGGACTGAATCTTCTGGTAATCGGCGAGCAGATTGATGTGTTCGGGCCCATCAGCGCGAAGAATGTTCTCCTCTCCGTCTACGGCGAGGACGAGGCGCTGGCCGCTTTTGAAACAAAGATTGTGGAAGACGATCTGGATCCCGAGAACACTTCCGAGATCGAGCTTGGGTTCTACAAAGCATGCAAAGATGTCTACATTATTATTGCGGAAAAGCAGAAGGTTCATGCGGATCAGGTCATCGACCTGAACGCGCAGCTCATTCTCAACAAGGGATTCATTCCCGGTGAAGAGATTCTCGGCAATCTCATCGGCAAGGACTTTAACCCCGTTACCCTGAAGTTCGGCAATGCCGATGTGACCATCTACGGCGATCTTACCGCGGGCGGCTGCATCCATGCCCGCTCCAATGTGGATGTTACCATCGACGCGAAGAATGAGCTTCTCAGCCCCTTCGTTCCCATCACCATGGCAGTTTCCTCCGGGCACTCCCAGGTGACCGTCGGGAAGCAGGCGCACCTGGTCTCCGGTGACAGCGGCAGCAACGGCGGCCAGCGGGGACAGGGCGGCATCCTCATCGGTGCCAGCTCCGTAAACGACCTGGTGTCCTACACCATGGGCGGTATCTCCCCGTTCTCCATCTCCCTTTCCGTGGTGGAGTTTGACACCATCGCGAAGATCACCGACTACGCCACAATGGATTCTGCCGGAGCGGTGAAGGTGCTCGCCTCCAGCATTGTGGACAGCACCAGTTACGCCACCGGTAAGCTCCCCAATGTGTGGAACGTGGCTCCCACCACCGGCGTGTTCGTGGCGGGCAATTTCGTGTTCAGCACCACCAAGGCACTCATTAATGACAATGCCAAGGTTCTCGCTATGAACGATGTGGTGGTGGATTCGTTCTCCGATGTGAGAGCCAGCACCGTGTCCCTGGCAATTCCCCTCAACGATCTGCCTGCAAGCCAGCAGCTGACCCCCATCAACGGTTTTTCCTTCGTTGCCAAGATGTTTGGCATCGATGGGGCCATCGGCAAGGCTTTGAAGGTACTTACCGGTTCCACCAGCATCAGCCAGGTTCTGGAGGATGCTACCAAGTCCACAGGTTCCGAAGTCACAAACCAGTTCGTTGGCGCTCTGGGGATCGCATACATCGACAATGCGAACCTTGCGAAGGTGGATACGGCAAAGAGCGTCAGCACTCCCGCGGCGCTTCGTGTCCATGCCACCGCCAGCAGCGTTTCCGATTTGAGAGCGGACGGCTCCCTGTACCGCACGCCTTCTCTCATCAGCGTGAACGGCCCCTATGCCAGCATGGAGACGCCTCCCAGGAACGCCGTTGGCGCGGCCATCGCCATCGAAGTGCTTATGCACGGCAATGAGGCCAGCGTCAGCCGGGGCACTGTCCGGGCGAAGGATCTGAGAGTCAAAGCCAATACCCTGGACGCAACCTCCGAGGCCGTTTCCAAGGCGGGCCATACCCCCAACCAGTACCTTACCAAGCTGGGCATCGGCGGCGCGGTTACCGTGCACGTTGCCAATGTCTATAACAGCGCTACTCTCAGCAAGGATGCAAGCTATGACATTCTCGGCGGCGATGTGGAGGTCATCTCCACCGGCAGCGGCAGATACACCACCGTGGCCGACGCCTCCGGCAAGCGCGCCAGACAGAGCATCAAGGTTGGCGGCGTAAGCATCCCCGTGGCTCCCGCTTTCCAGATGACCGCAAACTCCGCAGGCGTTGGCGCGGGCATTGCCGTGGAAGTGATCAACATCGATGCGCTCGCCCGGATCGAGGACGGCATTTCCTTCGGTGAGGCTGGACTCGGCGCTCTGAAAACAGAGGCGGAGTATAAGGCGCGCTTCTACATTCAGGCCGCGGCCGGTTCCACCGGCGGTGTCTCCGTCGCACCGGTCATGGCGCTGAGCTTAAGCTCTGTAAATACCAAGGCGATTGTGGGCAAGCTGGATGGCGCCGTGACCGAGATGTCCGGTGATGTGGTTGTCACCGCAAACACCGAGGCTGTCCGCAAGCTCATCTCCGACGCGAAGGCAGTGGGCAGTCGGGCAGGCGTAGGCGCTGCAGTGGGTCTTTCCATTCTGGACGACTCCGCCGTTGCGGAGCTTAACCGCAGTGTTAAGGCGCAGAGCGTGGGCGTGGCGGCACAGTCCATCAGCCGTATAAGCCAGAATGTCTACGCCAGCGCTCAGGGCGCGGCTCCGTCTCCGGTGATCAGCACCGCCGCTCCTTCCGATATCAAGATCCAGGACTTCACGAATCTGATTGGCGGCACCGGCGATCCCGCTTACGCAACGCCAAGCGCGTCCATGAACCAGGACAGCGCCGCGGAGAACATCAACAAGAATAACGCCGCAGCACTGAGCAATACGGCGGGCACCGTAAACAGTATGTCCGGCAAAAACGGCACCATGACCTCCGACCGTGCCTCCGGCCTGGCAAGTAAGATGCCCAGTATGCAGACCCTCGAGGGCAGCGTGCAGGTGGCGGCCACCATCGCGGCCAATGTTCATTCCAATAAGGCCCTGGCCAGCATCGCCGACGGTGTGACCATTGAGGCCACAGGCGATGTGCGCGTCACCAGCCTTGAGGATACCGACGCCGTCATCTTCGCGGACTCCACTGCCTGCGAAAGCACCATCGGTGTGGGCGCGGCAGCGGCCGTCAACTACGTGGAGTATGAGAACAGAGCCTATGTGGGCGCGAAGTCCATCAAGGCTGACAATCTCATTATCCGCGCGGACGTCCTGGAAGCGGAAAACCGCCGCAGCGTGGACGAGGTCATCGCGGAGCTTCTGCGCTACCTCGCGGATACCAACACCGGCAGAGACATTCTTGTCCAGGCTCTTCTCAATGAGAAGGAGGGCAAAGACTCCCTGCTGGACTACTTCACCGAAGAGGAGCGGAACCAGCTCTTTGAGGAGTATGTCAACAGACTCAGCGAAGAGAAACAGCTTACCGACGCGGAGCTGAAGGAGCTTCAGGACAAAAAGGACAGCATCGTGGAGGATATGATCTTTGAGATCATGCTCTCCGATCTGAAGGGCGATCCTCTGGGCACCGTCTCCTCCGGAGCAGTGGCTCTGGCAGACAGTCTGCTCCAGGATCTGGCCGACCTGCTCTTTGACCCCAGCTTCCTTGTAGAGGCTCTGCTGAAGGATCAGGCCGCCGTTTCCAGAATCCGTCAGGAACTGGAAGAAAAGAAGATGGTGGCCACGGTCAGTTTGGATCTGCTTCTGGAAGCCGCCGTTACCGAGCTTACCGTCAAATACGGCAATCCCAGCGAGCTGGAAAATATTGGTAACAGAATCAGCACCTCCGCCGTCTCCGGTACAGGCGCAGCCAACGTGGGCGTGGCAGGCAGCCTTGCTCTGACGTTCCTCAACGCGGACGCGCAGGCCATCCTCTCCGGCCTGGAAGCTCCCGATGCCCAGGACAAGGTGGAGCTGAGCGGTATTCTGGAGCTGTATGCCCAGTCCGCCAACAAGGTCTATACCACCGCTTCCTCCTCCGCCGCCAACAACGGCCTTCCCGTCAAGAACAAGATTGGCAGTCAGATGTTCGGCAAGCGTGTAGGCGTGGGCGCGTCCTTTGCTATGGCCAATGTGGACGCAGCGGCAGAGGCGAGCGTTGGTGAGAACAGAATCGTTACCGCCAGCGCGCTCAGCGCCGAGTCCATTGTTCACAACGACATTGACACGGTTTCCGTTGCCGGTCAGGATCCCATCGGCAGACAGCAGTCTTTCCCCGACTATCAGACTCCTGCCGTCGGAGAGGCTCTGCCCGCGAACCAGACCAGCACCAAGGACATCGCAGTGGATGCCTCCGTGGCGCTCAATCTTGTGAACAACACGGTCGCTGCCGCGGTCAATCAGGGCGCGTGCCTGACGCTCAGCGGCGGGAATATCATCAGCACCGCAAGAGTTACCACAAACGAAAAGGGCGAAAATGTCTATGAGCAGGCGAACCTTTACCTGCGCGCCCGTCAGCGCGGTCAGACCTACGCTACCTCCTCCGGCTTTGCCACCGGCGATACTGTCTCGGTGGGAGGATCCGTTGCCGTCAATCTCTCCACTTCCGATGTGAATGCGGAGCTTGACGGGGAGGGAGAGATACGAGGCCGTATTATTGTTGATGCGGAAACTCTGAACGAGGATGAGGCCCAGGCGTTTGCCCTGTCCTACGGCGCAAGCCTTGACCGCTATTTCGAGAAAGTAAGAACGGCTCTCAGCATCGCGAACTTCACCGATAACCCCTCTACCGGCATCGTAAACAGCATGGTTATGGGGAAGTTCAACCAAATCTCCGCATCTCGCTATGGTACGGTTGCAAACGGCATTGGCAGCAGCCCCCTGATGACCATGGTGATGAGCGTGCTGGGCCTGAACCTTCCCGCCAGTCCCGCTGTGACAAACAACACCGCAAACCAGGCGCTGCAGGAAGCCGGTGCTGCCGCTCAGAATGCGCCCCGGTTCCCCAGCACCACGGTGAATATTGCCGCGGCTGTGGGTGTCAATGTTACTGCCCATAAGGCCAAGGCCCTGATCAGCGGCAGCTTCCTCGCGGAGAACATTGACGCCAGGGCGGAAAACAGCGCGAACTACCGCGCCTATGCTACCGGCGCAAGCGTTGCGAAGTCCCTCAACCCCCTGGTCAATGCCAATGTGCTCTCCATGGGTGTCGCTGTCAGTGTCAACCACAATGAGGCGGACGCTGCGCTTTCCGGCAATCTCAGCTCCGAAAGCGGCGTCGCGGCCAATGCCATTCTCAGACAGAATCTGGACGGCAAGTTCGCGGGCCTCCTGGCAGCCCAGTCTCTGGCAGGCGCAGTGGGCAGCAAGGGAAATGCCGTGGGCCTTGCGGGCGCCGTGTCCGTGGTCAAGACCTACGGAAAGAGCAGCGCCCGGATTCTCGACGGCTCCGTGGTGAACGGCGGCGACGTGGTGGTGGGCGCCGTGGAAAAGTCCAAAATCGCGGTCAGAGCCGGCGGTATCACCTCCGGCAGCTCCAGCGTGGGCATCGGCGCTTCCTTCGCGCTGATCTATGACGAGAACGTCAATCTTGCCGAAATCGGCGAGGGCGCAACCGTCACCGCCGGCAGCCTGGAAGTCACGGCGGAAAAGCAGCCGGTTACCGCTGATGACTACCAGTTCCCCTTCGACCTCAAGAATCTCTTTACCGTTTCTGACGGAAGCATGGATCAGACCAGCCCCGACAACAAGGGTCTCATCCATCTCAATATCAGCGACGGCAAGAAGGATACCAACGGCAACGAGGAGAACAACAGCATTGAGGTGAATCTCAGCACCGAGATGGTCATGCGTGCCGTGGATATGCTGAACTATCTGGCATCCGTGAACTATTATATGGAGTCCATTGCGGGCGCTGTTTCCGTGGGAACGAATACGAAGGCAGCGGCGGCAGGCGCGTTCTCCATGCTCTTTGCCGGAAGTGATACCACCGCCCGAATCGCCGATGGCGCAGTCATTATCCTTGACGGCGGCAAAGCAACGGTGGAAGCGGTAAGCGGCGTGAACAGCCGTATGATCGGCGGCGCGCTCGCCGGCTCCAGCGCGGCAGGCGTGGGCGTGAACATTGCGGGCTTTGACGACAGGAGCAAGGTCAACGCAAGCGTGGGCAGCGGTTCGGCGATCACTGCCTCCGATGACATCAGCGTCAGCGCCGAAGCAAAGAATGATGTTCTCGCGGTCACCGTGGCCGGCGTCCTCAGCGGCGCGGGTGTCAGTTCGGAGTCCGGAGCCATCGGCGGCACGATGGACGTGATCGTCACCGGGAATGAAGTTAGCGCGTCCGTGGGTGATGGCGCAAGCCTTACCTCCACAAATGGCAGCGTCAGCATTCTCGCCAAGAACCTTTCCGATCTGATCCTCGTCTCCACCTCCGTGGATGTGGCGGGCAATGGACCTGCGGCAGGCGGCACCGTTGCGGCCATCGTCTCCGGAAACACTGCTTTTGCCAAAGCGGGAGCGGATACGGTCATCACGGCGGCAAAGGACGTGACGATCCAGGCGGAAAGCGAAGAAAACCTGATCAATATTCTGGCCTCCGCCTCCGGCTCGGGCACCAAGGCAAGCGCGGCGGGCGTTATCGGTGTTCTGGTCAGCCAGAGCGATACCGAGGCAACCGTGGGCAATGGTTCCGTCATCGAAGCGAAGGCCGGCGCGGTCAACGTGCTTGCCCTGGGCGATGTCAAGCAAATTGTCGCCATGGCGGGCCTTGCAGCCAGCGGAAGCAGCCCCGCGGTGGGCGCGACGATCAACGTGGGCGTGTTTGAGCAGACCGTGGCAGCAAGAGTCGGCAGCGGTGTAACGCTGAAAGCCTCCGGCCTTACGGCGGGAAGCAATGTCAATGTGCTTGCCAGCGGGAAAAACCAGACCATTCTGGTGACCGTGGCAGGCTCCGCGGCCGGCGGCTCCGCGATTGCGGGAACTATCCCCGTTGTGATCTCTCAGTCCAAGTTCATCACCGAGATCGGTGACGACAGTGTGGTCTATGCCGGTGACAGCATTGCCATTGCCAGCGATGCGCAGATTGGTATCTATAACGCCGCGGGCAACATGGCGTTCGGCGGCGGCAGCGTGGGCGTGGGCGCAACGGTTTCCACTGTGGTTGTGCACAACGAGGTTCGCGCCACCATTGGAAACAACGTGACCCTGAGAGCGGCCGCTGTGGGCAATGGCGGCGTGCGGCTTCCCAACCGCGGCGAGAAACGCAGAGGCGTAATTATCAGCGCCAACGCGGATACCCAGGTGCTGATGGCATCCGTCAGCGGCGCTGCGGGTATCGGAACCGCCGGAGTCAGCGGCGTTGTCAATACGTTGGTACTCAAAAACATCGTCAAGGCCACTGTAGGCGACAACGGTGTCATAGAGGCAGGCTTCTGCGAGGAGGATTCCGAGGAAGCATCCGGCGACGATGCGGAGGCTGCCATAGAAAGCTCCGACGAAACAGACATATATAACCTTGCGGGCGGAATCTCTGCCGGCGGCAGCGCGGGTGTAGGCACCACGGTTGTGACCATGGTTTATGACAAGACCATGGAGGCAAGCGTGGGTATCGGCAGACAGCTGCGCGCAAGCGGCAGCGTCAGGGCAGCGGCGAAGTCCACCGACGATGTGTATCTGCTGGCGCTCAGCTTCGCGGGCGGCGGCACCGCGGCCGTGAGCGTGGGCACAAGCGCCCTGGCCTTTGAAAACGATCTGCTTGCCACCCTCGGCGGAAGCGTGACTGCTGCCGGGAATGTGGACGTGACCGCGAAGAGCAGCACCGATCTGTTCAATGTGGCGACGGCAATTGCCGGCAGCGGCACCGCGGCGGTCACCCCTGTGGCAGTGGTTACCTGGTTTGACGGCAGCACCGTGGCGGAATTTGCCGAAGGCGCGGTGATCCGGGCAGGCGGCAATGTGACCCTGGCGGCGGATTCCGAGGAATTTATCACTTCCGACGCGGCGGGCGTCAGCGTCAGCGGCGCGGCATCGGTCTCCGGAACGGTGGATATCCTCATCTCCGATCAGGTCACCCGTGCCCAGGCGCAGAAGAACGTGTCCATTACCGCGAAAAAGCTGGATATCTCCGCGCTGGATGATTCCCAGATCCTCGCAATTGCGGCTACCGGGGCATTCAGCGGCACCGCAGCGGTGGGCGTGACGGCAGTTGTCAGTGTGCTGCACAACACCGTTACCGCCGGTATGATCGGCGGCGAGGCGGGAAAGAACGATGTCAATATCGATGGCACCGTGAACGTTCTGGCCGATGCGAAACGGGATGTGCTCAGCTACGCGGGCTCCACGGCAGCCAGCGCCGGTGCGGGCGTCGGCACCACCATCATGGTCACCGTTGCAGGCGGCAAGCTGTCTCAGGATTCCTCCGACGCTCTGCTCATGAGCGGAGACCGCCTCACGCAGGAAGAGTATGATGCCCTGAGTGAAGATGAACAGGAAGAATACAGGCAGAATGCCAAGGGCGGCTTTGACCCGGATGGCTTTGTCAGCAATGCCTTCTCCGGCAGCTACACCGAGGGCTACCGGATGGATGGTCTGGCGGGCAAGCTGGAAGGCGACGGCGTCAGGCAGTCCGATATTCAGCTTGGCGGCGATGACGGCAATTTCGATGCCGAAAGCGGATATGTCAGCGAGGACTTCTATACTAATGAAGAGGCAACCGCCGACAACGCCAACCGTGGCGAGAACTTTGAAGTAAACGAAAAGAACAATGCGGATCTGAACGAAGCCGCAGCGATTACTGCAGCCAAGTACGATCCCAGGAGCGCGGTCAGCGCGGTGATCGGCAGCGGCGTCAGCGTTACGGCGGGCGGCGACATCCAAGTGCTTTCGGATGAGCTGATCTGCTCCGATATGATGACAGCCTCTTTTGCGGGCGGCATCGCAGGTGTTGGTTCGGCGCTGGCTGTGAACGTGGCGTACAGCAATGTCATCGCCGGCGTGGACGAGAACGCTTCTCTCAGCGCAGACGGCGAGATTCACATCCGGGCCAACTCCGGCACCGTGGAAAAGCAGGAGGGCAGCGACAGCGGCGAGCAGGAGCGGAACAACGCAATCTCCGGTCTTGTTAAGGACAATGATGGCAGCAATAAGCTGGATCTCAGCTCCCGCACCATCCGCTCCATCGCGGTTGTGGGTTCCGGCGGCGTGGCAGGTGTGTCCGTGTCCGGCAGCGTCATTGTCCTGGGCAACAACACCATTGCCTACCTGAACGGCAATGTGCGCAAGGCCTCCGCTCTGTTTGTAACCGCCAACAGCGACTATCCCAGCATCCTCTGCGTCACCGGCACAGGCTCCGGCGGCGTGGCCGCGGTCAACGGCTTCTTTGCGGTCATTTACCATGAAGGCAAGGTAGAAGCCCGTATCGCGGGGGACATCAGCATCAGCAGCGTCAAGACCATTGAGGTCAAAACCAATGCCAACACCGAAGCCACGGCTGTTTCCATCGCGGTTTCCGGCGGCGCGGCGGCAGTCAACGCGGGTGTGGCCGTCGTCGAGAGCCGCATTCAGGCCGACACCTATGTGGGCAAGGACGTTTCCATCGACAGCGCACTGACGAAGCTCACGGTAACCGGCACCTCCAATACCGAGGCCAACGCATGGCTCACCAGTGTCACGGGCGGTGTCGCGGGCGTAGGCGTTGCGGGCGCGGTCACGATCGTGAGCCCCAAGGTCTATACCTACATCGGCGTGGCTCCCGATTCTGACGAGACAGCCAGCCAGACCGGCAAGATTGACGCGGAAAACGCGGTTATTGAGGTTAAGAATGATGTAACCAGCAGCGCTGCTCCCCTGATCCTCAGCGCGAACGGCGGCGTCGTGGGCGTAGGCACGAACGTGCTCCTGAGCTTTAACGACACCGACGCCGTGGCAGGCATTCTCCGCAAGAATATCGTCGCAGCCTCCATTGATGTGGATGCGAAAATGGATGCGCAGGCTGAGACGATTTTCAGCGGCGCGAACGCGGGCGGTGTCGCCGTGGGCGTCAGCGTGAGCTACGCGCGCCTGGGCGCAAAGAACAGCGCCATCCTGGACGCCACCGGCGTGGAGGTGGAGGCTGCCAGCATCAGCGTTACCGCCGGCAAGGAAGAAAGCGGCAACAGCGCGAAGGTCAAGGCAGTGTCGGTCAGCAACAATATTGGCGCTTCCTCCGGCACCCTGAATGTTGCCATTGCCGACAACTGCAGCTCCAACATTGCCTGCATCCTTGGCAATGACGCAGCGCAGCTCAACGCGAGCACCGTTCTGGTGCAGGCAGTGGGCGAGGCTTCTGCGGAAGCGTCTGTAGCCGGCATGAACATCGGCGCCGCCAACATCGCGGCAAGCGCCGCGGTGGCAGTGCTCCGCAGCACCCAGGAGGCTATGATCCAGGGCGGCAAAATCACCACAGGCACCCTCACCGTACAGAGCCTGCTCAATGGCACCGGCGGCGACAGCGCTAAGGCGTCGCTTCTCACCGGAGGCGGCGGAATTGAAAGCGTGAGAGCAAATGTGGCAGTGGCCTACGGCCGCTCCGGCTCCGTTGCCGGTGTGGCTGCGGACGCGCTCACGGTAACCGGCTTGGTTGAGAACGAAGTCACGGTTCCCGGCAGTGTGAAGGTGCTCTCCACCGGCAGCGCCAATACCCTCGCAGACATCTCCAATCAGGACTTCGCGGCGATTTCCGCAGGACTGATGACCGGCTATGCCTACGCGCAGGGCGTTTTCGAGGCATATCTGGGCCTGGACGAGGGCGACAGCCTTACGGCGGACAGCGTAAGCGTAGAGACCACCTATACCGCCAATGCCACCACCCATCTCACCCCCAGCTTGGGAGGCGTCAAGGGCGCCATGACAAGCATCAACGCAAACGTGGCGGTCAGCAACGCGAGCACGGATGCCTCCGCCAGAATTTACGGCGGCGGAACCATCACCACCGGCACGGTAACCGTCAAGGCCGACGGAACGACCCTTTCCGAAGCTATCATCTACACGCCTGCTTTCACAGTCAGCAATGTGGATGTGGCGGCCAATGTGGCGGTCGCTTTGCTGGATGCCTCCAACAAGGCGCAGCTTGACGGCGTAACTGTCAACAATGCGGCGGTCACCGTTCAGGCCTTCCTCAATGACGGCGAGGGTCAGAGCGCGAAGGCAAGACTCGGCAATTCCGCACCCGTTGGGGTTAAGATTACCAAGTTCGGTCTTTCCAGCAATATCGCATTCGCAAGAAACAATTCCGTGAACGAGGCATCCATGACCGGAGCCAGCGTTCTTGCCAGCGGCAAGGCTCTGAACGTGGAGTCCAAGGCCAACTGTATCGCCGATCCCGGTATACAGGAGGCGGATGTCAGTGTGGCTTATATGTCCGTGGGCCTCACGGTCATCATGGCCCAGGCCGACGGCAGCTTCAAGGCATTTATCGACACCGAAGGCGGGAACATCCAGGTCGGCAGCGTGTTGGTCTCCAACACCTACGAGTCCCGGGCCACCGCGAAAACCGCGCCCGCCCTGGGCGGCTGCGGCGATCTCACAGGTGTCAATGTAAAAGCCAACGTGGCCTCTGCCGGCGTGGGAACCCTCGCGGAAGCTGCCATCAAGGGCGGCGGCAGTATCACGGCTTCCGGCGATGTGGATGTCAAGGCCATTGGTACTGCCATCGCGGAGGCGGGTGTCGCCACGGCCACTGTGAACATTTCCGGAATCAATATCGCGGCCAATGTTCTGACCGCCGATCTGAAGGCTGACCAGTCCGCCTTTATCCAGGGCGCCACCATTGGGGCGGCCAACGTGAATGTTACCAGCGAGCTGAACAAGAACCGTACCGACGGCGCCACAGCCGAGCTGGGCAGCGTCACCTCCGGCAGCTTCAGCGCGACCCTGGTCGGCGCGACCTCCAACACCGCTACGGCCACAGCCGATGCTTCCAGCCGTGCTTTCACCAACGGCGTATCCATCGATGTGGGCAGCGGCATCGTTGCCATCCAGTCCGAGGCTGCCAGCAATGCCATCGCCCGGGTGAATCTGCCCGCCAGCGTTGCCATGGCCTCCATTGGTGTCAACGTGGTGAATGCCAGTGCCAACGGTACGTTCCAGGCATTCGCCAACGGAAGCTCCGGCTCCATCAATGCCGGAACGGTCAGAATTCAGAGTATCTACACCTCCAAAGCCAACGCCAGGACGGGCAACTCCTCCAGCGTTAGCCAGGTATCTGGCCAGGCCAATGAAGCGGGTGCGGTCAGCGGAACGACTGCCGGTGCGGGTGTGAATCTGGAAGACACCGACGGCGCGGGCGATGGAGAGGGAGACTCACATCTATCCATCAACGCAGCGACCATTACCATTCTCGCGGACGGCACCGCGGAGGCCCTGGCCGAGGTTGGGCAGCAGACCGAGGTTACCCTGTACAACGCTGTGGTTAACACCCTCACCGCCCAGGTCAGCGGGGAACAGAAGGCACAGCTGAACCATGTCGTGGTCGATGCCGGCACCGTTTCCGTGACCAGCAAGTTCAACGACAGTGACGCGCAGGGCGCGGTTGCCGTTCTGGGCAGCGCCACCACCGGTTCCATCACCGCTTCCGGCTACAGCGCCAAGGTCAATACCGTAACGGCGGAAATGGTGGGAATGAGTGAAGCTTCCGTCACCGGCGCGGACATCATCGCCACCGGTGCGGTTGCCATCCTCAGCGACGCCAGAAGCTATGCCAAGGCGTATACCGTGATCTGCAAAAATGACAAAAACGTCGAACTGGGCCTGGTGAATATCGGCGCGGTCAGCGTGGATGCGGATGCGGACGGTACCTTCGCGGCAGAGGTCAACGGGAGCACGATCAATTCGGCTTCCCTGAGTGTCAGAAGCATCTTTAACGCCCGGGCCGAGGCCACTGCGGAGCAGCCCAAGGTCAGCATGAGCTTTGTCAGCGGTCAGGTGAATCTGGCGGACGCGGATGCGGGCGCTTCCAACACTGCGGCCATCACGGGCAGCGGTATCACTACAACTGGGACGATTGGCAGCAGCGGCGACGGCATTCAGGTCATCGGCGACGGAACCGCAACCGCGTTTGCCACCATTTACGCGCCCAAGGTCAGCGTTTCCGGCAATAAGCTGCTGATCAGCGATGTGAATGCCTCCGTTTCTGCGAAACAGGAAGCCTATATCTCCGGCGGCAGCGTGAAGGCAAAGAACAATATCAACATCACCGCATGGCTCAACGACAATGATAATCAGGGCGCGGTGGCGAAACTGGAAGCTACCAATGTGGGCGTCAGCGGTGCGAGCATCATCGCCAACACCGCGGATGCCGAGGTCACGGCGGAAAACAGTGCGTATGTTTCCGGGACTGCTTTCGGCATCAAAAGCGATCTCAGCGGCGATCTGAATATCCTGTCCAGTGCCAAGAGCTATGCCCTTGCCAGCTACACGGACAGCGCTTACACTGCCAATGGTGCCAACCTGGGTGTCATGGTTATGAACGCCAATGCAAAAGGCACCTTCCAGGCCTATCTTGACAGCACCGGAGCCGATGTTTATGTCAAAAATACCAGCATCAAGCTCCAGTACCAGTCCAATTCCGAGGCCAAATCCACCCAGCCTGACAACGGCTTCTCCCTGAGCGGAATTGAAGCCGCCGCCAACCAGGCCATTGCCACCTCCGGAACCACCGCCAGCGGCGGCGTCAAGGGCGATGGAAATGTATATACCGATAAGCTGGACATTCTGGTAGACGGCAGCGGAAGCAGCGCCTATGCGGATGTGAACGGCAAAGCGGTGAATGTGAGTGGGGTTACCCTTGGTGTGAACTATGCCCAGGCCAATCTGTCCATGGTCCAGAAAGCCTATCTGGAGGGCAGAGGCACCGTCACGATCCGATCTTCCGGCAGTGATGTGAACGTCAAATCCCTGATGGACAATACGTCCTCCACCTCCGAGCTGGGAAGCAACGGAGCGGAAAAGGGTAGGGTAAATGTCAGCCTGGTAAACGGAAATGCCCAGTGGGCGGATGCCAACGCCAGCATGCACAACAGCGCGGTCATCCAGGGCGATGTGCGTATCCAAACCGGCAAAGCGGTGAATGTTCTGGCCCAGACCAATGCGCTGAAGGTCACCGCCCGGTCGGAGGCCAGCGACACAGCTGCCAGCCTGGTTGCCATGGATGTGGTTCTTACCCATGCCAAGATTGAGGGTATGTCCACCGAGGCGTCGGTTGACGGCAACGCCCAGATCCAGGCGGGCAGCGTCAGTATCCAGGCTTACGGCGGCACCTCCGGCAAAGTAACCCAGCTGATTTCCAAGGCGGAGGTTCCCACTACCAGCTTCAGTGGTGTGAACAGTAAGCTTGTTCGGGTGTACGCGACCGTGAAGAGCAACACCACCCGGGCGGGTGTAGGCAGCAAGGCTGTCATCACCACCACCGGCGATGTTACGATTTACGGGGAAACCAATACCAAGATGGAGGCCCACACCAACAAATCAACCACTTTCGCTCTGGCGGAGGTTGGCAGATATGAATTCTACGACACGGTGAATGAACAGTCCACCAGCGCATATCTGAACGGCAAGGTGTTTGCGGGCAACGATCTTCTTGTTGAGGCCTATGACAAGGTGGAGGCCGATTCCTGGCTGAACAGCACCAGCATTGGCGCCGTCACCAGCGGTACAAACAGTGTGGCCATGAACGTGAGCCAGAACAGCTCTGTGTCCATGGGCGAGGGCGCAGACGCGGAAGCCAGAAACAACGTCACCCTGAAGGCTAATGCCCATGTGGATCTCCACGGAATCGTCAACACCACCGGGGTGGGCCTGAAAGCGGATAGCGAGGCAAGCGTCAGCATGGAGTGGACCCGCAGCCAGAGCGTTACCATCGGCGAGAACGCGAGACTCTCTGCCCGCTACGGTAATCTGAAAATCCTCAGCGGTGACAACAGCCTGCCGTATATGTACGCCGACCTTGACATGGACGGCGGCGGCATCGTTGACACTGGCAAGGGTCCCAAGGCCGCTGTGGTGCAGACCAGCGAAACCACCATAAGCGTTGGGGCGGGCGCTCAAATCACTGCCCTCTTCGGCGAACTGCTGATGAAGACCACCGACACCACCAGGGCTACCGCGGACGCTTACCGGGATATGATCAGTATTGCGGGCAGCAACCGGAGTGAAGCGGATGTGACCACGAATTCCACCTCCAACATCACCCTGGGCGCAAACGACTCTGCTGCGGTGCAGGCCTATATCAACGCAAGGATCACCAAGGTGGTTTCCGACATCATTCAGAAGCTCAACGCCAACGCAACCTCCACCACGATTTCCGGAGGCTCCTCCACCACTGCCTACGCGGATATCAACTCCATGGACAACGAGCAGATCATCGGGCTCTACAATGTGTTCCTTGGCGGTATTGATTCGCTTTACATTGAGGCCGAAACCTCCGAAATGGAAAACACCGCCGCGGCTTCCGCACACGTCGCGGGCGCAAGCGGCACGGCAACTGCCAAGTCCAATGTCAGGATCAACTGTTCTGACACCAGCGACACCGACGCTGTTGTAGCGAAGATCTATGTCTCCGCCATGGCGGATGTGGCAGGTCAGGACGTGCAGATCGTGGCAAGCGCACCCAATGTACACAGCTCCAGCGTTGTGAACAGCAGCGCCAAGGCCAAAGCTGACACCGTCACCAAGTGGCTGGTCAAGATCTTTACCTTCGGTCAGGCCGATGACGGAAGTGAGGAAGCCGTTGCAAGCGCGACATTGCGTGTGCGCAGCAACGTCATTCTCAACGGCAGATTCCATCTTGGCGGCGCCGCGGCAGGCAGCTTCGTGGATATCGATGAAGACGGCAAACTGCACTACTCCGGTCTGGATGACCAGGGCTTCACCCAGGCAAGCGACGTGGGCACTATAAGCGGCAGCGCCATCTATCTCAACCGTCTTTACAATGATGACCGCGGCTCCCTGACTGCGAAGGCCTATGTGGGCGAGGAGAAGGCTTCGTCCGGTATCATCAAGCTGCTTTTCCCGGGTTACAAGGACAAAGTGAAGACGGAGAATTCCGGCAAACTGATCACCATTTATGACAGCAGCTTCCTGCCCAATGTGGTAATCACCAACCGCTCTGACAGAGATCTGTATGTCAACCAGGTAACCCTCATCAACGGCAAGCAGCCCAGACCCGATCTGGACATCGGCCTCATCATTCCCCAGAATGCGTACCGGATGTACGCATCCATGAATATCAACTTCTTCTGCACCCGGTATGCGCATGAGCTGCCCAGCCTCAGCATCGTCTCCGAAAAGGATGGGAATGTAATCTTCCGGGCTATCGACGGCAGTACCGTTCTGGATCAGGATGTGGCAGAGGGCATCGTGGATATCCGCATGAACGGCGGCCTTCTGAACACCGCACCCGGCACCAAGCTCTGGGCCAACAAGCTCACCGTCTCCGGCGCGGGCAGCATCGGCACTGAGCAGAACCCCTTCCACGCGTATATCACGGAGATTGCCAGAGCTGATTACGAGGGCTTTGTTTCCCAGCCTGAGCGGGATGCCTATATCTCCATGAAGGCGGAGGGTGACATCTGGGCAAATATCAGACACGTGCTCCTGTACAGTGAGTACGCGGATGGTCAGGTCTACCCGATCAATGATCCCAAGCTGACTCTGGGCAAGATCACCTCCGAAACCGGTAAGGTGAATCTGACCATTGAGGCACCCGGCAAGGTGGTGGCGGAGCTCCAGAACAACACAGATATGGATGTGTTCCTGCCCGGTAACGGCAATAACTTCGGGGATATCGGCAGTGTTATTGGCGAGGACACCTATCTCAGACTTTCCGACTACCTGCTCTATACCGATACCGAAACCGGCGAGAGCTTCTATATGCTGCCCAACGAGCTGATCCTTCGGGTAAGCAGCGTGGATGGCCAGCTGAGGTTCCAGAGCGTGGAGAAGGAAGCGGACGGCGTCACCTACGACTTCCATGATCTGAGCTTCACCATTTCCGACGGAAAGATCAGCAAGATCACCTACATGGATGGGGAAAAGGTTTCCAAGGTCATCGATTTCACAGGCAACACCATCACCATGAACATTGGTCAGGCAGGCGGCACAGTCTACATGACCCGTGACGAAAACCGGTTGGTATGGACACTGCCGGATGGCACCCACATCTACCTGTCCAATGTCTTTACGAAGGAAGAGGACGGGAAGGTCACCGAAGTTTCCCCCATTTCCATCGGCGATAACCTGTATCTGCTGGAAGAGCTGAGCAGCGGCAGAACCCGCTATCATGTGGTGGAACTCGAGTGGTCCGGCGACAGCTATTCCTTCGTCGAGGGCTACATCTATGAGTTCTCCAGCACCACCCTTGGCCAGGCCAGCGGATACAATGAACCCCAGAGCGCCCAGGAAGCCAGAGAGGCAGCCGATTCCGCTGTCAAAAATCTGTCGCTGACTACGGAAACGAACACCACCGGCCTCATTGCGGACGCTGTTGCGAAAGCGGTTGCGGCAGCGATCACAGCGGATTGGAAGGCGGAGATCAGTGTCAGCTACACCGGTACGGATCTTATCGGGACCAGGGCCAATCTCTCCATCACCGTACAGCTGGCTCCTGTGGCAGATGAGGACACGGAGATCGGCAGCATCCAGAAGATTACCGGAAGCAAGACATATCCCAGTATCGCCCTTAAGGATAAGAGCGATGCCAGCGCCAGCGTTGCTTCCGGCACATACGCCGGGAATACCGGAAACCTGGGTGTCAATTTTGCCAGTGGCGTTGTGGGCAGCCGAAAGGGTACCGTTTCCATCACAAAGGATGGCAATGGGAATGTCACGTCGATGACGATCACGAACGGACTGTACACCTTCGACACCACCTATAACTCCGAGCTCGGTGCGTATGAGGTGGTAAAGCCCGACAGCTTCGGCGGAAAAGTCGGTTACGAAGCCCGCTATAAAGAGCTGGAGGGCAAGTACTTCACCGTGACGAGAAGCGGGAATACCTACACGATCGGGTTCAAGAAGCTCGTGGAAAAGGGCAGCGGCGCTGTCAGCGACAATGCCCTCAACGGCGGCTACAAGAAGGTCAACGGCGGGTATCTGTTTGTGGACAATGCGACAGATAAGACGGGCATCTTCTACATGGAAAGCAAGGCCAAGGCAGTTGCCTTTACGCGGGACGGCGAGTTCTACTATGTCAACATCAACTATGCCCGGAATCCGGACGGCAGCATCATCGATGACCTGTCCCAGGCTACGCTGATGTACGGTCCCGTGATGGTGCAGGCTAGCGACAGAAGCGGTCTTCTCTTTGACGAGAACGGCGCGCCTCTCTACACCGCCGGAGGTCAGGTACACGCAAAGGACGCAAGCGGAAAGTATCTCTATGTGGGTTCTGACGGCACCCTTTTCAGCCACAGCATGGACTTTGACGCGCTGATGGGTGACAGTGACGCAATGGCAGAGGTTCTGGCGCAGCATGGCCAGTTTACAGCCTACTACCAATACCCGAAGGGTACGGTTACCATCTCGCCCGCAGGCGAAAACGGTATGAACGTCACCTATATGCCGTACAGCGCAAGCGGAAACATCCGCTTTGAGATCTCCACCGACGATGATGGCTATGGCATCGTGGACAGATATACCAGAGTGATCCTCGATGAGGCGCATTCCAGCGGTCTGCCCCAGGGCACCCTGCTGTACCTGGACGAGGACGGCAAGGTGGTTGGCGCGTACACCCCCAATGGACTGCTTCGCATCTATGACAAGGGAAGCAGCCTTGGCGGAACGGAAATCTACTGCGAGGTCAACAGCAGCTACATCCACATGACCCAAGGGGCAGCGTTCAAGCTCCATCAGGCTGCCACCGGCGTTTACATGGCGCCCCAGAGTATCGGCCAGGTAAATATGCTGGCAGATAACAGTAGCAGCCCCGTCAGCCGCTACTTCCACAGCGACTACTACTCCGTCGGCACCAACGGTCTTGTGCAGATGACCCTGGGCGAGATCCTGACCATGAACGATTCCCGGGTCACGACAATGGGCTTCCGCTATCCCAACGACAGTGTCAAGACGCTCTTTGACGGCGCTTATGTCAGCGAAGTCAGAGACGCAAACGGCGAGCTGGTCATGTATGTTCTGGAACGCAAGGACGGCAGCGCAAGCACCCAGCCCACCACCATCATCCTGCTTCCTGACGGAACCTGGTACGCCTCCGACAGAAGCGCCGGCGTGCTCCAGCCCATCTCCAGCAGAGTGGTGGAGGATCTTGAGCAGACCTACACTCTGGTGGAAATGACGGAGACGATCTCCGGCGAGAGCATCACCATCATCTTCGGCGGCGAGAACACCAGCCTCAACGATAAGGACGATATTGTTGCGGACAGTCACACCAATGTGATCACCAACAATCTGAAGATCATTGCCCTTGACAACGGCAATATCTTTGAGGAAAAGGATCCTCTCGTCCTCAAGCCCTTCAGCGGCGATATCTGCAATATCCAGATCATTGGAAGCACTGCAACTTCCGGCGCCTACGGCGGCGAAGCCTACGCAAAGACGCTGCTTGAGGCCAACGTGAATCTCCGTGACACCTGTGTATCCGAGGACGGCAGTATTGATCTTGAAATCTTCAAGGGTGACACCGGCCTGAAAAATGTTACCGTGGGAGACGGCGGAGAACTCACCGTGGACGTGGTAAACGGCGGCGATGTGAGCGTTGAAAACGTCAGCGTTCTGGGCAACGGCCAGGGCAGCAAAGGCACGCTCACGGTCAGCACCGCGGCAGGAGATCTGAGCCTGACGGGTGGGGACATCAGCGGCACCGCCTCCATCGAAAGCTACGGCGACGGCAGCATCACCATGCAGAATGTGGACATCTCCGGCGAGCTGACCATGACGAATGACGGTACCGGCGCGGTGGAGATGGACGAGATCGATGTCAGCGGCACGGCCACAGTCGGCACCGGGGAAGGCGATCTGAGCCTGACGGATGGGGACATCAGCGGCACAGCCTCCATCACCTCGGGCGGCGACGGCAGCATCACCATGCAGAATGTGGACATTTCCGGCGAGCTGACCATGACGAATGACGGTACCGGTACGGTGGAGATGGATGAGATCGACGTCAGCGGTACGGCCACAGTCGGCACCGGTGAGGGAAATCTGAGCCTGACCGATGGGGACATCA
>CAMFFO010000020.1 GCA_945949735.1 uncultured Clostridia bacterium
GGAATCCCTTCGGGATGATTTTAAAATATTTATGCTGAAAATACTGCATTATTATTTCAGAATCGTCCCGTAGGGACACAATAATTGTCAATTCTCAATTGTCAATTGTCAATTCGGCGAAGCCGTTCAAACACCAATTTGTCTGCCTGGAGCGGTCAGGCTTCGGAGACAAGCTCCGTGAGGGGCTTGCGCTTTTTTTCGCGCAGGGGGTCGCCTTCCTTGGCGTAGCCAAGGGTGATCACCAGGCGAACCGGGCCGGAGAGGCCGCAGATGGAGCGGATCTTGTCGCTGTCCAGCCAGCCCAGAATGCAGCTTCCCAGACCCTGGGCGGTGGCCTCCGCAGTCAGGTAGGCGGCCATAATGCCGATGTCAATGGAGCGGTAGTCGATGCCCTTCAGCTTGGCGCCCAGGGCGGCGGATTTGACATAGGGCATTTCCGAGATCACCGCGAGGATGGGAGCCTGGGCGGCGAATTTGTTCATGCCCATTCCGGATACAGCGGCTGCCACGGCCTTGGCGGTTTCCCCCCGGCAGAGGGTAATGTGGTAGGGTTGACCATTGCAGGCGGAGGGAGCGAGCCTTGCGGCCTCCAGAATGGCGTTCAGCTTTTCCGGTTCCACCGCTTTGGATGCGTCATAGCTGCGGCAGGACTGGCGGGTTCGGGCAAATTCCAAAAAATCCATAGTTAAAATCCTTTCGAAAGAAATCAGGGGCCGTCCCACACCGGTGGGATGGCCCCGAAACGCAGTATCCGAAGATCATCGCTGCCGCGCCCAATTGTAGCCCCTATGGAAGCCCGCGATCACGAGAAGAGCAGCCAAGGCGCACAGTGCGTATCCGAAGAGAAATCCGGTGACCACCCGCCGGAAATTGGTGCTCTCATACCGGGTCAGCAGCTGCACCGTACCGTCCACCACCATGGGAACCATGGCGACTGCCGCGGCCCAGGCGGGAGGAAGGTAGAAATAACAGCTGACCAGACAGAAAGCGATTCCCAACAGCTCCCCTGTGCACCGGGCACAAACGGGGAACCTTCTGCCGTGACAGTGAAAGGAGCGGTCATCCCTGCAGTGGCAGCCGCAGATAATGGGCAGCCACTTGTACAGCCAGGGGATCAAGCCGTTACATTCCCGCCGCAACGCCGGCAACTGCGCCGATAATGTAGAACAGAACGCTGAGTCCCACGCTGATCAGGGCGCCGATGCCGGCAGCCTTGGCAGTATTGGGCTTCTGATCCTTCCAGACCAGGAACAGGATCAGACCCACGATGGGAATGCAGCAGCCCAGCAGCCCCCAGCCGAAGCCGCCGTTGTCCACGGGGGCGGGGGTGTTGTTCTGAGCGACGCCGCAGCCGGGGCAGACTACCGCCTTATCATCAATCTCTCTTCCGCAATTCTTACAAAATGCCATTGTATGAACCTCCCTTTTTTCTTTAAAGCAGACCGTAACGGAACCCTCCGCCGGCCTTTGTAATTGATTGTATCATAACAAATGAAAATGTCAAGAGATTACAGCCGGGGAAAGTCGCGCACAGCCGATTCCGATGGAATCGAATCATGACTGATCGTGGGGGGACAGGGTAAATTGGTGTTTGAACGGCTTTGCCCCTAAGTTTCCTGTCATTGCGAACCAGTCCGCTTAAGTGGTGTGGCAATCCCCCGGTCAGAGGGGGAATGTTCCGAAAAGTTCCAGAAAAAATGGGAGTCACCGCGTTTTTTGGTGGTAATCGTCACCTGATTCCATGGGGCCGGGGGATTGCCACGACCAGTGTGCGCACTGGTCTCGCAATGACAGCGTTATTTTTCAAACACCAATTTATCCGTTTTTTTGGGGCCATAGGGTCAGCTTTTGTGGAAGAAGGCCACCGCGATGGCGCCGGGGCCGGCGTGGGTGCCCACCACGCTGCCGATGGAGGTAATGGGCAGGCACTCCGTTCCATTTTCCCAGAGGGCGCGGCTGTCCTCAATGTATTTTGTCAGCAGGACGTCGCTGAGGCCGGAATAGCCCAGCAGAAGGGGCTTGTCAAAGTCCACGCCGCCCGCCTTTTCGATCTGCTGTACCAGCAGGTTGTTGCCCTGTTTGGAGCCCCGGGCCTTGCCCAGCATCTGAATCATCCCATCCTTCACGGCGATGACCGGCTTGATGGACAAAAGGCTCCCGGCAAAAGCCACCGTGGCGGAGATCCTGCCGCCCCGTTTCAGGTATTCCAGGGTATCCAGCAGGGCCACAATATGGACGTTCTGCTTCTGCTCCTCCAGCTGCCGCGCGATCTCCGCCGCGCTGAGCCCCTGATCCCGCAGCCGCAGGGCCAACTCTGCCAGGATGCCCGCGCCAATGGCCACACTGGAGCTATCCACCACATAAATGCTGTCCGGGTAGTCCGAGGCCGCGATTACGGCGCTCTGGTAGGTTCCGGAGAGCTGGGAGGCCAGGGTGAGCACCACGGCGGTCTCGCCCCGGCTGACCACCTGCTCAAAAATGTCTCCAAAGGCGGCGGGGGTCGCCTGGCTGGTGGAGGGAAGCACGTCGCTCTCCATGAGCTTTTCATAGAATTCCCGGTGAGAGATGGTGACCCCGTCGATGAACTCCTGATCCCCGAAGTGAACGGTGAGGGGAACGACGGTGAAGCGCTCCCGCAGTCCGGGGCGCAGATCGGTGGTGGAATCGATGATAAGATTTACGTTCATGGCGTTATAATCCTTCCTTGCAATACTCTTCCAGATTGGAGGACACCGTGGCCAGAGTCTCGTAGAAAATCTCCCGTTTCTCAGGGGTCAGTTCTCCGCCTACCCGCTCAAAAATCCCGGCGGCAATTTCACGGATGCTTCGGGCGGCTGCCACTCCCTTGTCCGTCAGCTTCAGCTTCGCACGGTAGGGGTTGTCCCCGGTGCGGCTCAGCAGACCCAGAGACTCCATGGCGGACACGGATCGGGATACATCCGCCTTATCCCTGCCGCATCGTTCGCAGAGGTTGGCGGCAGTGAGAACCCCGTCATGGCTAAGAATGGTCACCAGGTAAAACGCGTGAACTCCCTTCAGGCCGAAGCGCTTCATTTCCTCCCCGGCAATTTTGCTCCAGCACCGGGAGATGCTGAACAGCGCCAGAGAAAAGGTCTCGAAACGATCCATGGAATTCCTCCTTTGAAATGTTGACAAATCAACCTCTTGAAGTATACAGGATATATGTTGATTTGTCAACATATATTTCCGGAAAACAAAGGGAGGCTAAATTGGTGTTTGTCAAAAAACGCTGTCATTGCGAACCAGTGTGCGCACTGGTCTCGCAATGACAGCATTATTTTTCAAACACCAATTTTCCGCGCCGGTGGGTTGGGACGAAAAAACCGAACCCTGCGGGGCAGCAGGGTTCGGTTTGGGATTCATTCCACTTCGATCAGGTCATACTCCCGGGTGCCATAGCCCAGGGCAGCGGCGGCTTCGATGGTGTGGACGCCGTTGCGGCTCTCGACCCGCTCCAGGAAGTGGGCTTTTCCGGGATCGTCGCAGGCATAAACCAGATCCAGACAGGCCTGGTCGATGGCAATGGGGTCTGTGGAAACCAGAATGCCGATGTCCGCGATGCAGGGGTCCTCCGCCACGGCGCAGCAGTCACAGTCCACGCTCATGTTCTTCATTACATTCACATAGACCAGGTTGCCGTGAAAATACTCCACCACGGAACCGGCGGCGTCGGCCATGGCTTCCAGGAAGGAATCATGGTCGGAGGTCCACAGCTGCTCCGGGTTGCCTGCTCCGTGGATGTAAGCCTTGCCGTAGGAGGAGCCCACGCCGATGGAAAGCTGCTTCAGGGCCCCGCCGTAGCCGCCCATGGGATGGCCCTTGAAATGGGACAGCACCAGCATGGAATCATAGTTTACAATGTCCTTGCCCACGAAGTTCTTCCGGATAACCTTTCCCTCCGGGATCGGGAGCTCCAGATCGGGGCCCTCCGCGTCCAGCAGATCCACGGGGAAATACCGGCTCCAGCCGTGCTCCTGCAGCAGCTGCCGGTGGGCCCGGGTGGTGTTCCGGGCGCCGTCATAGGCGGTGTTGCACTCCACCACGGTGCCCCCCACGAAGTCGACCATGGGTTTCCAAAAGTCGGGACGAAGGAAATTCTGATTTCCCTTCTCGCCGGAGTGGACCTTCACGGCCACCCGACCGGGAAGCTGCTTGCCCACCAGCTTGTACAGCTCCAGAACTTTCTCCGGGGTGATGGCACGGGAAAAATAAACATTTGCGCGCATAAATGTATCCTCCTTCTGACAGTGCATTGTACTTGTCCGCATTGCATGGAGAAAGGTGAATTGGTGTTTGAAAAAAATGCTGTCATTGCGAGACCAGTGCGCACACCGGTCGTGGCAATCCCCCGGCCCCATGGAACCAGGTAGCGATTACCACCGAAAATCGTAGGAGTTCACATTTTTTGGGTGCTATTCGGTACATTTCCCCACTAACCGGGGGATTGCCACACCACTTAAGCGCACTGGTTCGCAATGACAGGATACTTTGAGGCGAAGCCGTTCAAACAACAATTTATCTTTCTTTCGGATCATGCGGACGGATGACTTTCCGTATACAGTATATATCGCCAAGCGTGGTCCGGTCAAGTATATTCTGAGGGAAATCTCCCGGGAGGGACGAAAGGAGCCGTGGAATTGGAATAGGCGTCCGGGTTTTCGGAAAATACGGTCAAAACCAGGAGCTCCCCGCGGAGCTTTTGCCCTGAAAAGGTCCGCTCGGATGCCTGGTCTTGTGGGGTATGGATGGTTTTTTGACGGATTTCACGATAATCGAATTGCGCTGGGAAAAAAATTTGGCATTTCATATAAAATCCTGTTGACAAAGAATACCTCCGATGCTATATTAAAAGTAGAACATCTTCATAATTTTTTTCGGGATGTTCAACAAATTCGGAAGGAGAATAAAAATGAAAAAACAGAAACGGATTCTCGCGCTTGTTCTTGCAGTGCTTATGCTGTGTTTCACGACGGCCTGCGGAAAGGACAATGCTTCCGGCACCGCAGCTCCTCAGACGAGCGCTCCCACGGAAGCGGCTCCGACGGATGCGCCTACGGAAGCTCCCACGGATGCGCCTGCGGAAGCTACGCACCCTGTTCTGGACGCAAAATGGGACAGATATGAAAAATTTGACATTACGCCCGACAGAGAATACACGTTTGTGTATGCCAACTGGTCTGCAGCAAACTCCTTCTCCGTGAACGTTCAGGAGGGCTTTATCGCTGCCTGCGAGTACTATGGTGTGAAGCTGGTCTGCCTGGACAACCTGGTCGATCCGATCCAGGCGAACGCCAACTGCGATACCGCAATCACCATGAACGCCGATTTCTACTTCCAGTACAACCAGGATGAGGAAATCAACAACGCCATTGGCCAGAAGCTCTATGACGCCGGCATCAAGGGCATTGCGATCCAGGTGCCCATGGCCGCGGGCGATTATCAGTTCCCCTCCTACTGCATCGACAATTACAACACCGGTGTTCAGGCCGGCGAGATGCTTGCGGACGCTGCCATTGCAAAATGGGGCGCGGACGAAACCTATACGGTGTTCCTGATGGGTTATCCGGAGTCCGGCGCAATGTTCCAGCAGCGTGCGGCTGGCGCCCGGGACGGCGTTGCCTCCAAGCTCTCGAACGTCAACTTCTTTGAGAACTCAACCGAAGGCGACACCGAGGTGGCGCGTCAGAGAATGGCGGACTTCCTGACGGCGCATCCGGACGAGAAGATCCTTGTCTGGACGAATGCGGATCACGTTGCCCTGGGAGAGTTGGCGGCAATTGAGGCCGCGTCCCGGCAGGACGACGTGCTGCTGGTGTCCAATGCTCTGGATACCTCCGCGCTGCCCGCGCTTCGCATCAGCGATGTTTTCGTCGGAACGATCGATTTCAACTCCTTTAACTGGGGCTGGCAGCTGGTGCCCAAGGCCATCGAATGGCTGAATTCGGGCGCCGAGTGCGATAAGGAATTGATTCCTTCCAGCGTTTCCCTGACCAAGGACATCATCGACGTCTATTATCCCGCTGAGTAATCTCGGTCGGAAATCAATTGTTTTGAAACCCGCTGCACGGCAGAGAGGTTACCTTTCTGCCGTGCAGCGGAAACAGCATCCTGTATTTCGTTGCAGCAGCGAGATTGGGCTTGATTGAATGGGCGCCTCAGGAAACACCCCTTCTCGAAGGAGCTTTCAGAGGCTGCCGAAGGAAAGGAGACCCGACTATGGCCAATATTTTATCGGCCAAAAAGATTTGCAAGTCGTTCAATGGCGTTCAGGTACTGAAAGACGTTGAATTTGATTTGCGGGAAAATGAAATTCATGGATTGGTTGGAGAAAATGGCGCGGGCAAATCGACCCTGATGAAAATTATCGCGGGGGATTACAAGCTCGATTCAGGCGAATTGAGAATTGACGGACAAATTGCAAAGCTCAGAAATCCAACGGATTCGTTGAACTATGGAATTCGAATCATTTATCAGGAGTTTAACCTGGTAAAAACCCTCAGTGTGGCGGAAAACATTTTTATCGGCGAATATCCCCGTACAAGCGTCGGGCTGATCGACCGGAAAAAGATGGAATCGGAAGCGAGAAAGGTTCTGGATCAGCTGGGGCAGGAGATTGACGTGACAAAATGTGTGCGGGATATCTCCGTTGCGCAGCAGCAGATCGTGGAAATTGCCAAGGCGGTACGGAAAAACTGCAGGATCCTGATTATGGATGAGCCCACTGCCGCGCTGAACGACCAGGAAACCGTGAAGCTGTTTGAGCTGATCCGCAGAATGCGGGATAACGGAACCTCCATTATCATTATCTCCCACAGATTGTCCGAGCAGTTCGAACTGACGGACAGGATTACCGTCCTTCGCGGAGGAGAAACCGTTGGTACCGTAAATACAAATGAGGTTTCCAATGACGAGCTGATTCGAATGATGGTTGGCCGCAAGCTGGACGAGATGTACGCTCACGCCGATCGCCAATTGGGAGACGTTCTGCTGGAGGCGAAAAACCTGTGCGTCAACGATCAGGTGCGGGACATCAACCTGACCGTCCGCAAAGGAGAGGTCGTGTCGGTTTACGGTCTGATGGGCGCGGGTCAGACGGCGCTTGCGGATGCCCTTTTCGGCAGCGTGCGGGCAAAATCGGGCCAGATCTTCTTCAAGGGGAAACCGCTTCGCCTGAAATCCCCGGTTGACTCCGTGAAAAATGGAATGGGATACATTACGGAGGACAGAAAAGCGGACGGCCTGCTTGGGAATCTGAGTGTTCTGGAGAATGTATCCATCGTGAGCATCGGACGGTACGCCAATCCCGCGGGCATCCTCAGCAGGAAGAAGGAGCAGACCTCCTTTGACCATTGGGTTCAGCGTTTGAATGTCAAGTTCGGAAGCAAGTCGCAGAAAATCGTGTCCCTGAGCGGAGGCAATCAGCAGAAAGCCCTGATCGCGCGGTGGCTCAGCAACGATGTTGACCTTCTGATCATGAATCTGCCTACGCGGGGGATCGATGTGGGCGCAAAGGCCGAAATCTATTCACTGATCGATTTGCTGTGCAAAGAGGGCAAGGGCGTTCTGGTTTTCTCCCTGGAAATGCCTGAGATCCTGGGCATATCAGACCGAATTTATGTAATGTGCAATGGTGAGATCACCGGCGAAGTGACTGCTGCGGAGGCAAACCAGGAACTGCTGCTGAAGTACGCCGTATCGAAGTATCTGCACGAGTAACCTCGGAGGGAACTATGAAAAACACAAACAGTAACGTCAAAGCAAAGATCAGAAATCTGATCAATGAAGGCAGCCTGGTCCTGGTGATCGTTGTCCTTTGCGTTTTCTTTTCCATAAAAACGCCTTATTTCCTGAACTTCAAGAATCTGATGAATATGCTGGTCAGCGTATCCGTCATCGGCATCGCGGCGGTGGGCTTTACCTGCACATTGATTGCCAGCGGCGCGGATCTGACGACAGGAGCCATGATGGCTCTTTCCAGCTGCCTGTCAGCCTCTCTGGTTACCAACACAGGGCTTCCTTGGTATGCCGGTGTTCTGGCGGCGCTGGGTGCAGGACTGGTTGTGGGATTCCTGAACGGCCTGCTCATTACAAAGTTTAAAATCGCTCCCATCGTCATCACACTCGGAATGATGAGCATTGTCAGAGGCATTGCTTACATCTACACCGGAGGCATCACGATTTTTATCACGGATCCCCATCTGAAATGGTTTGGAACCGGGAAGCTGCTCGGAATCAGCATTCCGGTGGTTATCATGCTTCTTTGCTATGGGATTTTCTATTTTATTTCCCGGAAAACGGTTTTTGGACGAAAAATCTTTGCTTGCGGAAGCAACGCAACGGCTAGCCGCCTGGCGGGAATTAAAGTCGATACCGTTGTGACCGTTCTTTTCGCGATTTCCGGCTTCCTGTCCGCGCTTGCGGGCCTTGTCATGTCCGGCATTGCTTCCGCTGCGCTGCCTTCCTCCGCGGACAGCTACAACATGGATGTGATGACCGCGGTTCTTTTGGGAGGCACCGCTTTGACCGGCGGTGAAGGCAACATCCTGAAAACTCTGCTGGGCCTTCTGATCATTGGTATTATCAACAATGGTATGGCTTTGCTGAACGTTCAGAGCTACTGGCAGATGCTTGCCAAGGGCGCGCTGCTGATCGTCGCGGTGGTGTATGACGCGATCCGCCGCAAGCTGCAGGCAAATTGAGGAGGTGCATTATGACCCGTCAGGAATATAGAAACCGTTTGGAAGGCAGCATTGCCGGGGAAAAGCTCGACCACCAGAGCGTCCATTTCTTTATTGACGCGCCGTTCTGCTGCAGTGTGACCGGTGTTCCCATGAAGGAGTATTATGCCAGCGCTCAGACGATGATGGAGTGTCAGCTGGAAACCTATGATAAGATCGGGGGCTTCGGTTCCCTGTACGCGGATTTCGGCGTGGTCGCGGAGGGCTCCGCTTATGGCGGCATTGTGCGTTCCGACCCCACCGGCGTTCTCGCGCTTCGGCCCTCCGGAATCGAAACGCTGGACGATGTGATGAAGATGGAGCCTATGGATTTGTATGGGGATCATCTTGTCGGAAAGAGTCTGCGGATCATGGAGTATATGGTTCAGCATAAACCCGCGGATTACGATGTGGATACTACACGTGTTATCGCGCCGTTTACCACCGCTGCCACCCTTCGCGGCATTTCGGACTTCTGCTCCGATATCTATGAGGACCCGGAAATGGTGACCGCGCTGCTGGATCTGATCTGCGATGATCTGATCCGGTATGTCCGTGAACAGGAACGCATCCTCGGCCACCCGGCAAAGTACATTCTCCTGGCAGATGACATTTCCAGCTTCCTGAGTCCCGTAACCTTCAGCAAGTATGTAAAACCCTACTATGAGCGGTTCTGGGCGGCCTTCCCCTATGCGCAGCGGTGGCTGCACAACGACGCGGACGCGGCGCATCTTGCCGGCTCCATTGCCGACGCGGGCTTCCAGCTCTGGCACGCGGGCTCCTGCATTGACGTTCACAAGGCGATGGCGGATGCCGGGAATCGTGTCAGCATTGTGGGCGCGCTTCATCCGATCCATGTTCTCAGAGACGGAACGCCGGATTCCGTCTACCGGACGACCTGTGACTTTATCCGCGCGTGCAAGGGAAATCCGAAGCATATTGTCAGTGTCGGCGGCTATGTCACCTGGGATACGCCAATCGAAAATGTCAAGGCGATGATCCAGGCTGCGGATGACACTGCGATATGACCGAATACCGGGAAGAAGGGGAGAAGAACTATGGCGGACGTTCTTGAAATACTCATGCTTGTTTGCTTTGGCGCTTCCTGGCCGCTGAACATTCTCAAATCCTGGAGGGCACGGACCGCAAAGGGGAAAAGCATCCTGTTCAACATCCTGATTTTCGGGGGCTATGTTTTTGGAGCCGCATCCAAATTTGTTATGCTCGCCAACGGAAACGCTGTTAAGATCCAGGTTATCGTGGTCTATTTGTTCAATGCGGTAATGGTTCTGGCTGACTGCGCCCTATTTGTCCGGAACAAAAGACTTGACGCTTCGGATGCGCGAAAGTAAGGGTTTATTCTCTCCGGATTCCCCGTCTGTCAGTTGACACCCGGCGAATAATTGGTATAATATTCCTTGCGACAGAGTCAAATCAGATTCAACGTATTGGAGTGTGTTCTGCAAATGGAAAATAAGAAAACCAACCTGAACTCTTCGGAAAAAGTGTACCTTCAGATTCTCGACCTGATCAAAAATGGGGAGTTTCAATCCGGGGAGCGCTTGCCGACGGAGCATGAGCTCAGCAAAAGGTTTTCCAGCAGCCGGAACACTGTTCGTATGGCCCTGAACCGGCTGCGCACCATGGGGATCATTGATACGATCCATGGCGACGGAAGCTATGTACGCAAGGTCAACTCTGACGTATACCTAAACGTAATGATCCCCGCGCTGCTGTATGAGCAAAATGATCTGTTCGACATTCTCGCCTTCCGCAGGGGGATCGAGGTGGAGGCAGTCATCCTGGCGGCTCAGAATGCCGACGCGGAGGACATCGAGAATCTGAACGATATCTGCAAGCGTCTGGATCAGGTGGAGGAGGACCCCGAAAAGCTGTGGCGTTTAAACACCACACTGCATATGCAGATGGTGCGCTGCTCCCACAGCAAATTGTTCGTTACCATGGAAGAAATTGTTCAAAGCATCCTGACAAAGGAAATGCAGGACTTCCTGATCTATCAGGGTGAGGATATTGACTCCAATTATTACCACAAGATGATTATCTCCTCCATTGCCCGCCGCCAGCCGGATGAGGCGGGGTTCCTGATGAACAAGCATGACAAGCTGATCATCGACCGAATCAGGGACTTCGCGGCAAAGTAAGCGCGATCAGGCCACAGCATAACATAACGGACGGATAGTGCCACCCTGTTTTTCTTTTGTGCGGGAGTGGCCTGCCGGAAGTTGTAGTACAATTAACTGTTTTTATACTAATTGATGGAATGAGTAAAGGAAGTAGAAATGAAATGATTAAACACATTGTATTCTGGAAGATTTTAAAAGACGGCTCCAAAGAGGAGCGCATGGAGAAGTTCCGCTTGTTCCGGGAAAAAACGGAGTACCTGAAAACCATCATCCCGGAAATTGTGGAAGCGACTGTAGCCTACAATCTCAATGAAAACCAGTTTGACATCTGTATCGACTCCGTATTCCGCACCAGGGAGGATCTTCAGAAGTATATTCTCCATCCGGAACACCTGAAGGTTCGCGCGTTCCTGGATTCCATCCAATATGAAAAGACGTCGTTTGACTATGAATACTAAAAAGGAGGACAATAAAATGAGTGAGATACCGCAGGTTATGCGCGCAATGGTTCTGACTGCGCCGGGAAAGTATGAGATCCAGGATGTGCCCGTTCCCGTTCCGGGCCCTGGTGAAGTTCTGTGTAAAATCGGAGCGGTCGCGATTTGCGGCAGCGATCCCGAGATCTTCCGGGGGGACATTGCCGGAGACTGGCCTCCCCATTATCCGTTTATTGCCGGTCATGAGTGGGCTGGCAAAGTGGTTGCTCTGGGAAGCGGGGTCGACGGCATCAGCGTCGGCGACCGCGTGGCCGGAGAAGCGCACAAGGGCTGCGGCCATTGCAGGAACTGCATGGCTGGCAGATATACGATCTGCCTCAACTACGGGAAGCCCGAAACGGGACACCGGCATTATGGCTTCAAAACCAATGGCGCCTACGCCCAGTATCAGGTGTTCCATGCAAGTACGCTGACGCCAATTTCCGACAATATTACCTATATGGAGGCTGCCATGGCCGACACGGCAGGCGTGGCCCTGCACGGCATTGAGCGTGCAGGCATTGAACCCGGCGCGACTGTCGCCATTATCGGCCCCGGCCCGATCGGCATGATGGCCATGAAGCTGGTTCGCGCGCTGGGCGCGGCCAGGATCATTGTGATCGGCAGGAACCCCCGCCTGGAAAGCGCGGCAAAAATGGGCTGTGACGAAACGGTCGATTTTACCAAGGGCGATCCGGTTGCCGCTGTCCGTGAGCTGACGGACGGCGTCGGCGTGGACATCTGCTATGAATGCTCCGGCAGCAAAGGTTCCATCAATCAGGCCATTCGTATGGTAAGAAAGGGCGGCAGTGTGGTGATGCTCGGTGTCGCGCCGGATACCGTTGTGGAGGAGATTCCCTTTAAGTACACCACTGCCAACGAGATCACGATTTACGGCTCCAAGGCGAACCCCGGCACCGGCAGAAAATATGTGGAGCTGCTGAAGCACGGGCGGATCTACGTCAAGGATCTGGTAACGCACACGTTCCCCCTGGAAAAAATGTCCGAAGCCATCGATACCTTTGTCCACCGCAGAGACGGCGCGATGAAGGTCGTGATTTACCCGAACGGGGGCGAGGAAATATGATCGGCAGGGACTGTGTTGTTGTCATCGGCAGCGGAATGATGGGCAGCGGCATCGGCGCCATGGCAGCTCTGGCCGGTCACCCCGTTACGCTGGTCGATGTGCAGGAGGAACGGGTCCGGGCGGGGAAGGAACGCGCGATTGCCTGCATCCGCCTGCGGGAGGAAAACGGTCTGGCCTCATCGCAGGAGGCGCAGCGGGCGGTTGCCTTGCTGCATACCTCTGTGGACACGCAGACGGCAGTCCGGAGCGCGTTTCTTGTTATTGAGGCGATCATTGAAAACCTGGAAGCCAAGCAGACGCTTTTTCGGCAGCTGGACGCAATGCTGCCGCCGGAGGTGCCGATTTGCTCCAATACCAGCGGGCTCAGGATCACGGAGATCAGCGCGCTGTGTGAGTGCCATCCGGAGCGGACGGTGACCACCCATTTCTGGCTGCCGGCCCATCTGGTTCCCCTGGTGGAGGTGGTCATGGGCGACAAGACCGACGAGGCCGTTGCGCTGGCGGTTCGGGAGGAGCTGAAAAAGTGGAAGAAATCCCCCGTTCTGGTGCGCAGGGATCTGCCCGGGCAGCTGGCGAACCGGGTGTTCCAGGCCATTATCCGGGAGTCCATCGACATCGTTGCCAGCGGCCTGGCCAGCGCGGAGGATGTGGACACCGCCATCGCCGCGGGCATGGCCATGCGCTTCCCGGTCTGGGGGCCTTTGATGCACCTGGACGCCATCGGCACACCCCTGGGACTCTCCGTGCAGGAGACGGTGCTGCCCAGCATCTGTGCCGATAAGGTGGCCAACAGCTACATCAAGGACATGGTGGCCAGAGGCGACCTGGGCGCAAAGACCGGAAAGGGCTTCTATGACTGGAGTGAGCGGAGCATCGACGAAGCCATCGCCAAGCGGGATGCCTTCATTATCGAGGCCTGTAAAATTCTGAATAAGCTGGATAATTGAGAGGTCTCCTATGAAAGAATACTTCTTTGTGGGTACTTACACGGAGCCCATCCTCTTCGGAACCGGCGAGGTGTTTCAGGGGAAGGGGAAAGGCGTGTACCTGTGCGCGCTGGAGGATGGGAACATCCGGGTGCTGGAGCAGATGGACTGCCGGAATCCCTCCTTTCTGTGCGTTGACCCGGCGCGGAAAAAGGTATATGCCGTCAACGAGATGAAGGAGTACAACGGGGAATTCGGCGGCGGTCTGACGCAGATTTCCTACGGCAGAGGCGTCATGGCGGCGCAGCGGGATATGGGCACCGGGGGTACGGATCCCTGCCACGTGGCGCTGGCTCCCAACGGGCAGTTCCTGTCCGTGGCGAATTTCGCCAGCGGGGCGGTGACGGTTTTTCCCCTGGATGAGGAGGGAAACATCGGGGAACGTCGGATCTTCCGGCATCATGGCTCCAGCGTCCATCCCATCCGACAGCGGGGGCCCCACGCCCATGCCACCATCTTCCTGGAAAGCGAAAACCTGATGTTTGTGCCGGATCTGGGACTGGACATGGTGAAGGCCTACCGCTATGAGGGCCGCGACGTGACCCCTGCTCCTGAACTGGACATCCCGGCTCCGGCTGGCAGCGGCCCCAGAAGCGGCGTATTCAGCCGGGACGGAAGGTTCTTCTACCTGATCCATGAGATCAGCAGCCAGGTATCCTGCTACGCCTGCGACCATGGGAGGATGACCCGCATCGGCTGCGTGGAGACGCTGCCGGAGGGGGTGGCGAAGGATTCCAACATCTGCTCCGACCTGCACCTGACGCCGGACGGAAAATATCTCTATGCCTCCAACCGGGGACATGACAGCCTGTGCTGCTGCCGCGTGGAGGCGGACGGCAGCCTTACCGTGCTGCGCCACATCCCCTGCGGAGGCAGAACTCCCAGAAATTTTGCCATCGATCCCACGGGCAAATACCTGCTGGTTGGCAACCAGGACAGCGATACCATCGCGCTGTTTGCCATCGGGGCGGACGGCGATCTGACCGGCCTTGGCCTGACGGAGCTGGGCTCCCCGGTGTGCATCCGGTTCTTTGAACCATAGCCTCCGGGAAAAGGCTTCCCCGCACCGTCTCCCACAGGGCGGCTCCTATCAATCAGAAAATGCCGGAAGCCCATGGCTTTCGGCATTTTTGAAAAAGAGCGCAGAAAAACGCCCCGCAGATACAAATGCATGACGTGCAGCATCAAAAAAGATAAATTGGTGTTTGTCGGGCTGACTTCCAATTACCTGTCATTGCGAGACCAGTGCGCACACTGGTCGTGGCAATCCCCCTGTTGAGAGGAACCAGGTATCGATTACCACCAAAATTCGCAGGAACCCCCCATTTTTTGGGTGCTAATTGGTACATTTCCCCTCTAACCGGGGGATTGCCACACCACTTAAGCGGACTGGTTCGCAATGACAGATAATTTTGAACGCGAAGCGAAAAACACCAACTTATCTTTCCGTCAGGCAGCGCCCGGAATGTGTTTTCTGCAATGCGGGGGCCGATGCTTAGCATCGGCCCCCGTGGATGCGCTTTCAGTTTGTCCCGGCGGATCTGCTTGCTCAGGGAAGCAAGTCCAGCAGGGCTTCGGTATGAGGACTGACAAGGCCGGCGCGGGATTGGATCTCAAGATCCAGCTGGATGGCATCCGCCACGCCCCCGCCAAGGCCTGCGGCCCAGGACAGAAGCTGATCGCAGTCCTCGTAATACCCCGCGTACAGGCAGGCGTAGCCCAGGTTGATATTGGCAAGCACACTGCCCGGTTGAAGCTGTACGGCCCGGATCCCCAGGTCAACGGCTGCTTCAAAGTCTTTGTCGTGGATCAGCGCGTTGTAGGACGCCCAGGCATAGTATTCCGACGCATAGGTGTCTCCCAGCTGGCCGACGGTCTGGGAGAAGATATCCAGACCCTGGCGGAACTGCTCCCGGGAGCGTTCGTACTGGCCCGCCTTGAAGGCGTTTTCTCCGGTGTTCAGCAAGGCGCAGGCATAGACCGCTCCGTCCGAAGCGGTACCGGTGGTATGGTAGATCCGGCCGCGAAGCTCCGCTGCGGAGGTGAAATACCGGTCGGCGTCGGCGAAATCCCCCTGGGTATTCAGACAGACGCCGCAGTTGTTGTAAAGATCCGCCAGAGTGGCCATGGCGTCGGTATTTTCTTCATCCACCGCCAGCGCCTGAGAAACGGAGATAGCCTGCCGGTAGCTCTCGATGGCCTCGTCATACCGCCCCTGGTCGGACAGGCACAGGGCATGGCCGGAAAGAGCGCGGGAAAGGGAGTTCCGATTCTGGAGAGAGTCCACCCGCCCGCACAGCGTATCGTAGGCTTCCACCGCCCGGGAAAGGAGGGCTTCCGCCTCCGTGTACTCCCCCCGGCGGTAGAGCAGGGCGCCGTGGTTGTAGGCGCAGCCTGCCCGGGTGGACAGAGTATCGTAGTCGCTGTCGTCCGCACCGGCCAAAAGATCCTCGCACTCCCGGAAGCAGGCGATGGCCTCCTCCTCCAACCCTAAGTTGATGGCGTTGGCCCCCGCGTTGGAGAGCATGGCGGCCAGGGTCACCGGATCTCCGGGGATCTCCCGCTGGAGGGCGATGGCGTCCCGAAAGGCCTGGGCCGCGTCCTCATAGCGTCCTGCCGCGTTGAGCACATTGCCGTAGTTGTTTTTCGCGGAGGCCAGGGGCGCGTAGTCCCCGGACTCCTCACAAAGGGGAATGTAGAGGTCGATGGCCTGCTGCTGGTAGTCGGCGGCATCGGTGTAGCTGCCGAGGACGCCCATGGCCGTGGCCAGCTTCTCATAATTCGCTGCCACCTCGTACCGGGCTGCGGTTTTGTCCGTGGACAGCAGCAGGATCTCGTTGATCTGGCGGGCGTTTTCCTCCAGAATACCGGAGATTTTGGAGTAGGCGCCGGGAATGCCCGTGAGCTTGTCCGGCAGGCTGTAGGTCAGCTCCTGGAGCATCTGCATGGAGCTGCGCTCGGCGGCCCGGGCCTGATCCCGGTAGCTGCGCGCCTGGTGCATCAGCCCAAGGGAGACCGCGCCCACCAGCAGGAACGCGGCGGCTGCTGCTGCGGCCCGGGCAGCAAAACGCCGGGTTTTGCGCAGAGCGTGCTCCCGCTGCAGCTCCCGGAGGGGACAGCCGGTGACGTCGGCAATGATTTTGAGAAGCTCGGGATCCTCCTTGGCGATCATCTTCCGGATGGGGTTGCCCGGGGTGCGGATGTCCATGACCCGATCCATGATGTCGGGCACCAGCTTCAGGCTGGGCGGGAAGGACTCCTCCGGGCTGCCGGAGATCAGCAGGGGAAAGATGTGATCGGCCCGACCCAGTTCGATGAAGGTGGAAACCTCCCGATCCACCCATTCGGAGCTGGGGGTATCGGTGGAGCAGACCAGCAGCAGGGAGTGGGTGGAGCGCAGGGCATTGTCGATCGTGTCGGTGAGGATCCGGCTGACGGGCAGCTCCTCCGTGTCCCGGAAGGCCCGGTGGATGTCTTTGTATCCCTTGCGCCGCACAGACGCGGGGAGGCGGTAGCTCTCCACAAAATGGAAGGTCTTTTGGGTGATGATGCTGTCCAGATTCTTGTGGCGGTAGCTGAGGAATACATCGTAATCAAACTGCTGTTCCATTATTCTTCCTCCCCTGCAGTCAGGCCGATTTCGTCCAGAACGGCCTGGGCCTGGTCAATGGCCTCCTGCACATAGCTCAGCGCGAGAGGATCCTCCGCGAAAAGCGCGGGAAGCTCCTGGGTCAGCCGGTCGGCAACCTCAATGCTCTTTTTTGCCTGAGCCTCGGCAATGCGGCCCTCATTCCGGGCGATCAGCCCAAGCCGCAGGAAGAGGGCGGAGATCGCCAGCAGAACGCAGCCCGCCGCTGCGACGGCGGCAAGAATGGCGCGGTTGCGCCTGCGCTGCTGCCGCTGCTCCAGCGCATCCGGGTGCAGTCCCAGCACCGAGGCAGTGATGCGGACGGTCTCGTAGCGCAGCAGCTGCTTTCGGCGGGCGGGGGTATCGCCCCGAAGATCCGCGGCCACCGGCTCAATGGTCTCCTCCCGCTCCACGACGCGCATATCCGGCAGGATATGCTGCACCACCTTGCGCTCAATGAAGCTCTCCGGGAAGGAGTCCGCAGGCTCCCCCCGGACGATGACCGCCACGATGTCCTCCGTTCTCCGGAAGTGGCGGAAATAGGTCAGGCGGCTCTTGATGGCCTCGGAGTCCTTGGCCTCCGGGGAGCAGATCACTACCAGATACCGGGTGTGATCCAGCAGGAGCTTTACGGAGTCGTCAAACTCCGAGCCCGTGCAGTCCACAAAAATGCTGTGGTAGTCCAGCTTCGGGTTGGGGAGCGCAACACCGCGGGGCAGCCGATAGGCCCGGATGCTGCCGGCCAGGGTTTCGGCAATGGCGGCATCCTCCGGTGCGGCGATGATGCAGATATCGTAATTTTCCATGGAGTTTCCTCCTTTCGGGGGGGATGTCAGTGCATGTGGGCTTCCAGGGCCGCCAGGAATTCCGCGCTTTCGTAGTCCGTGCCATCCCAGTGGAAGCAGACCAGGCGGAAATCACCGAGCTCGGGGGCGTCGAATACCAGCGTGCCGGTGGCGGGATCATAAGAAACCCTCACGGCAACCAGCTTGCCGGTTTCATCCCGGAATACCGCGAACAGATCCTCCGGATTCCAACCGGCGTCCAGCTGGGTTTTCATGGAAACGCGGATGGTGCCGCTGCCAAGCTGCTTCAGCTCGATGCCGTCGTAGTAAGCGGAGAGACGGAAGCAGCTGCCGGAGCCGGTGACCCTTACCAGCATCGTTGCGCCGCCGCTGCCGTTATCCTGCGTGCCGGAATCCCCGGCATCTCCGGTATCTCCGGTGTCTCCGGTATCTCCGGTGTCGCCGGTATCCCCGGTGTCTCCGGTATCCCCGGTATCTCCGGAATCCCCGGTATCTCCGGTATCCCCGGTGTCTCCGGTATCCCCGGTGTCGCCGGTATCTCCGGAATCCCCGGTGTCGCCGGTATCTCCGGTATCCCCGGTATCACTGTTGGCGGGTTTGCGGTTACCGCCGAGAATGGGGCTGCCGGTGCCGCCGGTCAGGGAGCCCGCACCGGAGCCGCCCAGGATGCCGGAGCCGGTATTGGAGGTTCCCGGGGTGATGCTGGAGGAGTTGTATTCGTTTATGGAATAAGCTACCATAGAGATTCCGCGGATCAGGAAAATCCGGGAAGGATCCACGGACACTGTTCCGGAATTGGCGCTCACCACCTGAACGTCCATCTGTCCCTGGCTGTAGGTAAAGATCTCGAAGTAATTGCAGTATTCTGCGAGGTACAATTGAAGGTCTTTGTAGGTGAAGTACGGGTAGTCGTAGGTCCCGCTGACCCATTGGTGACCCGCCGCGTTTCCGCCCACGTCATGTTCGATCTGGTTTTTGTAAGCATAGCCTGGGTAGGAAGCCACGGTGACTGTGTCGCCGCCGTTGAACCGCTGCGTTTGGATGGAGGACGTTCCCACGTTCCCGGTGTAGCTGCTGAGATCGTCGTTGACAAAGTTCCCGCCGGCAAACAGATAGCCGCTGCTGATGCTGTAGCTGCCAGTAATGGCATCGTCAATCAGGAGCTTGTTCGTGTAGGTTTTCGCGTAGAATGTGGGCGTACCGTTGGATTCGCTGCAGGAGACATTGCCGACGCTGACACCGTCCGAATAGTAGACGGCGGCATTGCCGGAAAGGGTCAGACTTTCGATTCCGCTGCCGTCCAGCTCCAGATAGCCTCCGGAAAGGTGCAGCTCGTCCTCGTGACCCTCGCCCCCTGTGTAGTGGATCCCGGCATCCGTCAGGGTGCCGCTTCCGGTGACGGAGCCGGTGCTGCCCACCTCCATGGCGAAGGCGGTCTGCGTGCCATTCGTGCTCCCGGTACCGGCAATCTCGCCCTGCAGCTCCAGAGCGCCCTGCACAACCAAAGAGCTCCGGTGGATGGAGCCGGTCAGGCTGTCAATGAAGGACTGCATCAGCATCTGCGCGCCTTCGGATACGGTAAGCCCCGCGTTCTGGGAGATGATCAGCTCCGGGGTGGCAAAGCTGATGGAGCGGGAGATGGTCGTCTCGGAATAGGAAGTCTCATCACTGGAGACGGACATCTCAGGTTCTTCAAACCCATGCTTGTGATCGAGATCATCCTGGGTGATGCCGTAGTGGGTGTCCGACGAGGTTTCCGTTTGTGACCCCGTCGCGGTGGTGGTGGTCGTGGTGGTCTCGGTGGTCACCGTGGTGGTGACCCGCAGATCCAGAACACTGCCGTCGGGAACCACCAGGGTGACGCCCTCGGGGATGGTGTATTTTTCATCCAGGATGCCCGCCACATCGCCGTTGATCAGCCGGTAGTTTCCGCTGTCCGGGTCATAGAGGAATACCGCCGCGCTGCCCTCGCCGTCGGCATAGACATCGGTGTTGGTCAGCAGGTTCAGATTGGTGCCCTCCAGCATATCGATGCTGTCAATGAGCACGATGCCGGTGCCGGTGATGTTTACATCCCCATCGGCGTAGAGGGTGCTGATGCGGTTGAAGCCCGCCACACTCAGATTCACACCGGCGCCCTCGGCGTGAACCTCCACGGCATTGCCGTTGTTGACCATGCTGACGCTGGTTCCGTCATACCGCCAGCCGCTGCCGGTATTCTCTCCGGCTGTCCAGCCCGCGGAGGCGTTGGCCTCGTCCGCCAGGTCGAAGCCTCCGACGGTCACAACGGGTGCGGCAGGGGCTTCGGGCGTAACATCGGTGCCACCGTCTTGTGCTTCCGGGGTATTCCCGCTGGTCGTGCTGCCGGTGGTCTCCCCGCCGGCAGTCTCCCCGCCGGTTTCGGGGGGAGTCGGTGTGACGTCCTGGGTGGTATTGAGGTCGCTGCCGGTACCCTCCACAGGGTCAAGCTCCTCCGCGTGGGCGGTCATCCCCAGCGTCAGAGTCAGGGCAGTTCCCGCTGCCAGACCTACCAGAATTCTTTTTCTCTTTTTGTTCATGGAAATACCTCCTCAAACCGTCAGGAATACAGGCTGCTGATCAGCTCCCAGGCGTAGTCGTCCTTGGCCTGATCCGCCAGGGTCAGGTCGTCAAAGGGAACCATCAGGGGGTGAAAACGGCGGCTGTTGTCCCGTTTCGGGGCATAGCGCCAGTTATACATGGCATGGAAGCGGACCCAGCGGTCGTGCTCGATGCGGCGGCACAGATCCGGCTGCTCCGTCCGCAGCTCCCGGAACCGGTCATAGGCCTGCCGCAGCTGCGCTTGGGTGAATTCCGTCAGACTGTCGTCATCCAGAAGATACCGCAGCTTGGTGCGCAGATGGTTGGCCGAGGCCATATTGGAGCGGCGCAGGAACGCGCTGAGCTCCTCCCACCTGGGGGCGTTGCCGCCGCAGGCGGCCCGGTAATTCTCGTTGATCTGCCGGGCCATACGCTCCAGGCCGGAGCGGAGAACAGCCTCGGGGGTGAAGATCTCGCTGTCGGTGCCGAACACGGTCAGGCCGTCCATAAGCACGCAGCGGCAGTAGAGGTGGAGCTTTCCGGTGACGGGGAACCAGGTTTTCATCCGGCGGCTGAGCGCCGTATTCTCCGCCTCGTCATCGGAGCAGAGGATGATCCGATCCGCGCTGAGAAGCAGCGCTTCGTCGGCGTTCCAGGGGTCGGTGTGGAGGATCAGACTGTCCCGATCCGGGGAAACGCTGCCGATGCTGACGGAGGTTCCCAGCTGGGGGTGATCCAGCAGGAACGCCGAGGCGTCCCCGAAAACGTGGTACTCGGTTACCCGGACGGGGGAGAAGATATTGGTCAGCAGCGCCTGCTCCAGCAGCTCCCGGCCCAGGTGACCGAAGCCTATCAGCAGCACCTTCCGCTCCTGCCTTGTCAGCGGGTAATGCTGCCAATACATGGAGGCGCATAGCTCGTTGCGGTCGAAGAAATGCAGATCGGCCCGAAGGGTCTCGGGGATCCGGCCGGTCTGGCAGACCACGTTGGCGTTCTCGGGGATACCCATCCGGGTCAGCTCCGCCTCGGCGTCCTCCCCGGTGAAAACCACCGTGGGACGCCCGCCGCTTTTGGGCAGCTGCTCCAGAAGCCGGGCGGGAGAAAGCTCCACGCCGATGCGGCTGCGGTCGGAGGGGGAGATACCGCCGGTCTCCCCAAACAGGCACAGGGCGTCGGGGGTTTCCGCCAGAATGTTGTCCGACAGCGCCAGGGAGGCGGAATCGGCGTGATTGAAGATGTAGATGGGGCGGTTTCCGGCACGGCGAATGCGGAACTTGGGCAGACCCGCGCCGGTGACCCAGCTGACGCCGAAGGTAATGAGGGCGGTCAGCGCACCGGCGGACAGCAGCAGAAACAGTCCGCCGATGATCTTGCCGGGAACGGTGACGGGAAAGGCGTCCCCATAGCCAACGGTGGTCATGGTGACGATGGAGTACCAGACGGCTTCCCCCAGGCTGGTGATGGAGGCGTCAGGAGAGGCGGATTCCAGAGCCACCAGCAGCCCCAGCAGCAGAAAATACACAGCCACTGCCGCGGCGATCAGGATGTTGCGGCGTTTTTTCATCGGGATCGCTCCTTTGCGGCCCGCAGCACATTGGGCAGAGCCAGCACATTGCGGACATCCATGTCCTTGTAATCCGTGTATTTGCCGGTGTAGGTTTCCTCAATGCGGCTGAGCTGATCCAGTTCATCCCAGGTACACAGGCAGGCGTGCATCCGGTGGGGCAGATCCTTGGCGATGCGAAGCCGGGAGCTGCCGTTTGCCTCCACCTCGGCCCGGTAGCGTTCCCCGCGGGAGCGGAGAACGTCCTCGGGCATGGATACGAAGCCCATGGAGTAGTGGAACGCGCACCAGCGCAGATGCTCCGTGATGCCCAGGTTCTCCAGCAGGGCGGGGCTTTTATCCTTCCAGCTCCCGGAGGTCAGGTCCTCCTCCCGGGTGCCGGTGATCCTGAGGAATGCCCGGATAAAGTCCGCGGAGGCGCGGCTGGATTCCCGGCTGAAGTAATCGCAGCCGGCCCAGGCCTCCTCGGGGGTGACGGATTTGTCATTGACGTAGCTGTAGTTCAGCATCATGGCCATGCGGTCGTAGGCGTTGGAGCCGATGACCCCGGCGCTGTAAACGGATCGGTACTGAAGCGGTTCGCCGGGGTGGACGCTCCAGGCAACGGACTTGGCGGAGCACTGGCAGACGGCGGCGTCGCAGCCCAGCTGTGCCAGGAACGCGCTGACCTCGGAGGCGATTTCGCTGTCCCGGGCCTGACTGCCGGTGCAGACCACCACATAACGAAGGGAGGAGACATGGCCGCGCAGGTAGTTGTAGAAGGTTCGGCTCTTGGCGTCGGCGGCATGGAACTGGATGTCATAGTTTTCCACAAGGCCGGGATTGCTGCCGCAGAAGTAGCCGTTCTCGTTTTCGGAGGCGGGAGAAAACACCGCCGCCCGGAAATGGCTCCCCACAAACTGGGCGTTGCGGGTCAGATAGCGCAGGACGCTGCGGCCGGTTTTGCCGAAGCCGACAATCACGGCGTCGAAATCGCCCTGAGCGCTGCCGTCGTCGCGGAAGGTCATCTTGTCACAGGGGGGCATGGACTGCATCAGCAGCCGGGCGGACAGGGACACATTGGTAAAATTCTTGACGTCGCCGTAGCCGTAACGGTCGGGGGTCCGGGTGAAGCCGCTGTCCACGCTCTCGTCGGAGCTGCGCATAACAAGCCTGACACGGGCGGTATCCACACCGGCCTGCTCCAGGGCGGCCAGCAGGGCGCCGGCATAGAGCCGGTTCCGGTTTTCGTCCGCATCCAGCGCATAGAGGGTCAGCTCGGGAGAGCCCTTCTCGCTGCCCAGGCTCTTGAGGAATTTGCGGTCGGGATTCAGAGCGGAAAGGTCCGAGCGGACAAGGCTTCCGGCGGCGTTGATGGCGGCCTCACAGGAGGCGTCGGGCTTGCCCCCGACATAGATGACGTTGTGAACCCCGCTGGCCATCAGGCTGCGGCCGAATTCCACGGTGTTGTCGCTGATGCCGTAGATGATCACGGAGCTGCCGTACCGCTGGAGCCAGAATTTGAGCCTGCGCAGGGCGGCCGCGCCCAGGGTGGAGATGGTGGCGCTGGCGGTGGCGTAGAAGGCCATCAGGTGGACGACCCAGAACATAATCTGCCAGAACTTATGGGCGAAGAGGGGCGCGGCGCTGACGGCGGCATACTCATGAATGCCCGCGTACATCCTGCAGACCGTAAAGACCGTACGGAAAACCGTCTGAACAGGGTCGGCCAGGGTATAGGCGAAACCGACGCCGTAGAGGATGAGGCCGCCAACGGCGGAAATCAGGGTGCAGGCTCCGACGAGCCCCCTTGTGAACCTGGGTTTCGCGGCGAGATTCAACATCATCGCGCAGAACAGCAGGGTAGCAAACAATACGATGGTAACAGTCATTGGCAGCACCTCCCATTTTTAGACATTATAGCATTCCTTTCTCCCTTTGAAAAGTGGAAAAACATTTTTTGTGTAGAATTCTGTCAGATACCCGCCGGAATTGTGCAGAGGGCATACAAATTGTTGTTTACAGCCCTATCACCGTAGGGGCGGATATTATCCGCCCGCAACCTTACCGCATGGATAGCAC
>CAMFFO010000021.1 GCA_945949735.1 uncultured Clostridia bacterium
ATTGCCACACCAGTGTGCGCACTGGTTCGCAATGACAGCAAGAATTCGACAAACACCAATTTGCCGAATGGCTGAGTCAAGCCGATAAGCACGTTTCAAATAATGAATTGCTTTTCCATACTGCGGATATACTACAGGAAAACAAGAATTCCCTGGGGAGTCAAGTCGAAAAACTTCCCCTGGGCGTTCTGCAAAGAGGTGTATCCATGGAAAATCACAAACGCGGCCGGCAGAGCTTTGCCCTTCCGGTGCCAACCGTCATTACAACCTGGGCCAGTGTCGCCGGGAAAAAAGAGTCGGAAGGCCCCCTGGGCCACACCTTTGACGAAACGTCCAAGGACACGTATTTCGGCCAGTCCACCTGGGAGCAGGCCGAAAAATATATGCAGCAGCAGGCCCTTCGGATTCTTGCCAGGAAAGCCGGCATGAAAACAGCCGATTTTGGCCTTGTGTTCTCCGGTGACCTGCTGAATCAGTGCATAGGCTCCTCCTTTGCTCTGCGCAATGCCGGAATTCCCCACATCGGACTGTACGGAGCCTGCTCCACCATGGCAGAAAGCCTGCTTATGGCCTCCATGGCAGTGGCCGGAGGCTTTACCGACAATGCCGTTGCCATGACCTCCTCCCATTTTGCCTCCTCGGAGCGACAGTACCGTTTTCCCCTTGGCTACGGCGGGCAACGAACGCCCTGTGCCCAATGGACGGTGACCGGTTCCGGCGCGGCTCTGGTATGCTCCCAGGGTCAGGGCCCGAGTATTACAGCCTGTACCATCGGAACTGTAACGGATCTGGGCATCAAGGATGCCAACAATATGGGTGCCGCCATGGCTCCGGCAGCATACTCCACCATCCGGGCTCATTTTGAGGATCTGAAAACAGGGCCGGAGGACTTTGACCTCATCGTCACCGGAGACCTTGGCCAGCTGGGCAAGGAAATGCTCCTGGAGCTTGCCCGTAGGGACGGCATTTCCCTGGGGGGCAAGCTGACGGACTGCGGAACGCTGGTGTTCGACAACACGGAGCAGGACGTTCACGCCGGAGGCTCCGGCTGCGGATGCAGCGCGATCACCCTCTGCGGCGACCTTCTGGGAAAGCTGTCCTCCGGAAAGCTGAAGAAAATACTGTTCTGCGGCACAGGGGCGCTGCTCTCCCCCACCTCCACCCAGCAGGGGCTCCCCATTCCCGGCGTCTGCCACGCGGTTTCCCTGAAAGGAGGGAAGGACTGATGGATTATGTGAAAGCCTTTCTGGTCGGCGGGGCGCTGTGCCTCATTGGCCAGATTCTCATCGACAAAACCAAGCTGACCCCCGCCCGGATTCTAGTCAGCTATGTGGTAGCGGGCGTCGTCCTCGGCGGCATGGGAATATACCGATATCTGGCGGATTTTGGCGGAGCCGGAGCCACCGTTCCCCTGACCGGTTTCGGCTACAACCTGGCCAAGGGCGTAAAAGAGGCTGTGGATAAGGATGGTTTCCTGGGAATCTTCACCGGAGGCCTCAAAGCCTCCGCGGGAGGAATCACCGCCGCAATCCTGGCAGGACTCCTCTGCAGCCTGATTTTCAAAGCCAAGGATAAATCCTGAAAAAGCGGGTATGCTAGGGTAGCGGCCAACGCCGTATCATTCAAACGGAGGATAAAGAAATGAACAATCAGAATAAGAACCAGAATCAGAACAGCGAGCAGACTCAGAGCCAGAACAGAAATGAGAACAGAAACGAGAATCGCAGCGAGAACCGCACCGAGAACAGAAACTCCCGCTAACGGTTCCTTACTTCAGCGCAGCAACGCTCCCGAAACACCTTCGGAGCGTCCCATGGAATTCGGGTCACCCTTCCGGGGTGACCCGATATTCATACGGCGACAAAGCGATTCAGCCGGAAAAAGTACAGATATCGCTCTTTCACCGGCATCTCATAAATTCGGCTCAGAGCGTCGCAGTAGGTCATAATCTGCCCCCTGTACCGCTCCGCCACGGCAGCCAGGGTATCCTCGGTTACCGCGTCGGTTTTGAAGTCGATAACGGTAATACCATCCTCCTCCAGCAGCGCGCAGTCCACAACACCCTGCAGAAGCACCCATTCTCCCTCCAGCGAATCGCCATAGTGTTCCGCGCTGTCAAGAATGGAAAATTTGAACTCCCGGATGCAGTTCACACCGCCAAGGAGCTTCTGTCCCAGAGCGGTTTGGAAGAATGCGGCAATCTTCCCGCAGTTGACCAAGCTTCCTTCCTCGGCAGTGAGCAGCTTCCGGTCAACCAGGTTTTGAACCTCCTTGCGAATGGAGTCCTCATCCGCGCACCGTTCAAAGGGAAGGTACTGCATGGCCCTGTGAATGGCGTTGCCGTAGGTTTTTCCCCCCGCTTCTCCGGGGAAGAAGGACGGTTTTCTCCACTGATTCCAGGGCCGCGCCTGCTGGCGGGTATCCTCCGCCGCCTCCTCATCCTTGTCCCTCCCCTTTCTTCCTGTGGCAGTCTGCTTGGAGGGGGCCTGGGTTGCGGCAGTATGCGCATAATGAAAAGACAGCGCGCTTTCCAGCCGTTCCAAAGCGCCTTCCGGCATCCCGGCGGGCTTCTCCCCGGAAATGGCCGCCCCGGAGGCCTCATCGGAGGCTTGGGTCACCTCTATTTTCCACGGATAATCCGAACCATTCGTGCCGGTGTTGCACTCCGCCAGAGCAAAAAACTGTCCCGCCTCCGTGCGGCCCATGGCCGTCAGCATTACCCAGTCCCCCGGACATTGGGCATCGGCGCACAGCAGCGCCCCATGGTCATAATCCTTTCGAAGGGCAATATTCTTAAGATCCGCCTCCAGATTCCGGGAGGCATAGGTCATCACAAGCCTGTCCTTTGCCCGGGTCATGGCAACATACAGAACCCGCAGCTCCTCGGACAAGCCCTGCGCCGCCATTTTTACGGAGATTGCCCTCTTCGCAATGGAGGGATAACGGATTCTGTTTGTGCTGTCCGCAACGGAAAGTCCCAGGCCAAGCTGCTGGTCGCAGAGAATCTGTGCCCTCAGGCTTTCCGTGTTGAACTCCCGGGAAAGGCCGCAGAGAAACACCACAGGAAATTCCAGGCCCTTGGACTTGTGAATGCTCATTATGGTCACGCCGCCGGTATCGGCAGACTCCGTAATCAGCCCCTTTTCCTCCCGGCTGTCCAGATACTCCAGGAACTGTCCCAAATCCCGGGTATTTCCCATTTCAAATTCGGATGCAAGCCGGAAAAAGCTGCGCAGATTGGATAATTTTGCCGTCCCCCCAGGCATTGCGGCGTATACGCTGTCCAACCGGGTCAGAAGGAGGCACCGCTCCAGCAGCCGGCTCAGGGGCATCCTCCCCGCATCGGCACGCAGGGTATTGAGTACGGTCAAAAAGTCCTCCGCCTTGGGGTTTTCCCATTGGATAAGGGCATCGTATACCGTCCCCCGTTTGTCCACACTCCGCAGGGCGGCCAGATCATCGGCAGTAAATCCAAAAACCGGGCTTGCCAGGGTACTTACCAGGGGAATATCCTGCCTGGGATTCATCACCGTCCGCAGCAGGGACCGAAGCGTCCCCACCTCCTCAGTCCGCAGCAGGTCCGTACCGCCCCCCGTGCAGCACGGGATTCCCCGTTCCTCCAACGCACGCTGGAAGCGGCTTCCCACAGAGCCCGGAGAACGCAGAAGGATCACAATGTCCTCGGGCCTGACCGGTACCAAACCATCCTTTCCGCGAATGAGGGTCTTTTTCTCCAGCATGGATTGGATTTTCTCCGCGGTGAAAGCTGCTTCCTCCGCATAGGTATCCTCCCGGATTTCCAGGGCGTACAGCTCAACGCCGGGGCCACCCAGGGGGGTATGGGGAACTCCCTCCCGGAGAGCCTCCTCCTGGGTATACCGGAGGCCTCCCACCTTCGGGCTCATACAATCTTCAAAAACCGCGTTGACGCCTTCGATCACCTCCGCCCCGGAACGGAAATTGTGACTCAGAAGGACCTTTCTTCCCTCCCCCGGCCCGGCAGTGTCGGCGGGCGCGTACTCCCGGTATTTTTTCAAAAAAATCCCGGGATCTGCCAGGCGGAATTGGTAGATGGACTGCTTTACGTCCCCCACCAGGAAACAATTCTGTTTTTTTCGGCTGAGGGCATCGAAAATCGCGTCCTGAACGCCGTTGGAATCCTGGTATTCGTCCACCATGATCTCCCGAAAACGCTCCCCGATCTCCATTGCCGCCGCAGTGATCCCACCGCGGTTTTTGCCCAGCAGCAGATCCAGCGTCCGGTGCTCCAGGTCGCCAAAATCAAGGATTCGACGGCTCCGTTTCACCGCCTGATACCGTCGGGAGAACTCCCGAACCAGCGCCACCAGCCCCCGGGCCCCATCCGCGGATTGCTCCAAATCCGCCAGAATCTTGCCGGAGGGATCGGAGAAACTCCGCAGCTTGCGTTCCACACCCTTCCTGCAGGCGTTTCTCACCGCCTTGACCCGTTCCGCCAGCTCCAAATCCATATTCTTTCTGGGAAAAACCAGCCGCCCGTAATCCAGATTCTTCCGCTCCACAATCTCGTCCCAGGTACGGCTTTCCCGCAGGGACTCCAGTTGGCGCAGGGTCTGCGTCAGGTTTCCCGCAGCCTTTGCCAGTTCAGGATTCTCTCCCAGCTGACGGGCGCAGGCATCCATCACCGGAAGCTGCATATCCAGGTAGGAGAATAGATCCTCCATAAGATAGGCTCCCCATACGGTTTCCCCCGCGTCCCGGACTCCCTCCGTATCGGCAAAGGACAAGCACCCGTCCAGCCAGCCTTCCGGATCCAGGTGGCACCGGGCGCTGTCAAACACCTTCTGGACAATCTCCGGAACCAGCCTGTCATCCCGTCCCAAGCCCTGAGAATCCACAAAGGCTCGAAAATCCGCATCCTCTTCCGCCTTTTCATAGGCCTCATCCAGAAGCGTCTCCATTACCTCCCGGCGGATTTGGAGGCATTCATTTTCATCCGCCACCCGGAAATCTGCAGGGATATCCAGTTTATAGGCATACTCCCGGAGAACATCCGAGCAAAACCCGTGAACGGTAGAGATTTTCGCCAGGTATAGCCTCTGCATCTGCTTTTGCAGGTGCAGATTTTCCGGCTCCTGGGCAATGCGCTGGGTCAGTTTTTCCGCAATCTTTCCCCGAAGCTCAGAAGCCGCGGCTTTCGTGTATGTAATGATCAGAAACTCGTCCAGATTGGCTGGGTCAGAGCCGTCCGTCAGATAGGAAAGCAGCCGATCCACCAGTACCTTTGTTTTTCCGGAGCCTGCGGCCGCGCTGACCAGCAGCTTTCCGCCCCGGTTGTTCACAGCTATTTCCTGCTGGGGTGTGAGCTTATCCGCCATGTCGCCGCACCTCCTTCTCCACTTCCTCCCAGAACCTCTGGGCTGTCATTGCTTTGTAATTCCGGCGTCCCTGGTCGTCGTCTGCCCTGTGGCAGATGCTGCCATAGGGGCAGAATGCGCAGGCATTGTGGGAAGCGCCCCGGGTGTAGGGGTTGGCCTCCACGTTTCCGCAGGCGATATCCTCCACCATTTCCCCCACCAGACGGAAAACGTATTTCTCCAGCAGCTTCAACTGCTCCCGATCCGCCAGGTCTCCCGTAAGGGTTCCGTCCTTTCTGACGCTGCAGCACAGGCGGCTGGGGGAGTCCCCCGGCTCCATGGCCCGGATAACCGTCTCGTCCTCCAGGAGAATACCTTTCCGCTTCCACTGGGCCTGCCGGGCAGCCTCCGCCTGTTCCGGGGTCAGGGCTCCATCGGACGGAAGATAGGGACACCGGGCCGGGAAATACTGAACTCCCGCCGGAATGGCTCCGTCACCCAGGAGTGCTTCTCCATCCGTTCTCAGGGCAAACAGATACAGCAGCATCTGCAGTCCCACGCCGTTGAAGATATCACAGTAGTCAAAATCCTTCTTCCCGGTCTTGTAGTCCACCACCCGGTAGTAGCTGCTCCCGTCGCTGAGCCAGGTATCCACCCGGTCCACAAACCCCCGGAGCAGGGCATTCATCTTTCCGTTGGGAATGGCTATGGGGGGCAAGCCGTCCTCACTTCCGAAATTCACCTCGAAATCCCTGGGTTCAAACAAGGATTCCTTCAGCTCCGTCCACAGTTCCCGGACGACCATGTCCAGTTCCTGTACATTTCTCCGGAAGAGATAGGACATACGCTCCGAAGATAGCTGACCGAACCGCTCCCGGGCATATTCCCGACTGTATCGGTGGGCAATTTCCAGAGTCTCCTCCAGGGAAACCTGATGGAATCCCCCCATATCCCGGACGCATTTTGCCGTATTCTCCAGCACCGCGTGGACATAGGTTCCGAATTCCGCAGGGTCCACCGATGCTTCCTTCTGCTCCCGCAGTCTCAGGCCGTATTTCAGAAAATAGGACATCCGGCATTCCCCGTGCGCGTCAATCTGCGACGCGGAAAGATTCAGTGTTCTTCCATACAGCTTTTCAATTCGATCCCGTTCCACCCGTCCCAGGCTGTAGCTTCTTCTGCGGCAGATATCCTGATACCCCTTCAAGGCTCCCAGCGCCCCGGCGGCCTTTTCCGCATTCCACCGAGCCAGCCACGCCCCCGCTTCCCAGGGATCGGCGCAGGCATAATCCAGACACAGTTCCCGCTTCCCCTCTCCTCCGGCAATCTCCACCAGCCGCCGGAAAATAAAGGAGGGCTGCGCGCCGGAACAGAATACCCGTATACTCTCCTCCGCGCCGCAGAATACCCCGTATATTTCCGCGAATTCCGCTTGGATCCCCTCCATGGCGCCGCCGGTGAGGGGAACGCCCAGCTGCCGAAGAGCCACACGCTCCTGATCCGTCAGCACTCCCGTGGAGCCGGGATATCCGGGCAAGCTCCCCTCTTGAGCCCCCAGCAGAATCAGGTGCTTCTGCTGATGGCAGCGCATGGCACTGACTGGGCCCATCTGCACCGCGTCCAGAACCGGCGGGATAGTACCCACATCGTACTGGCTCAGCAGAAGCCGAAGGAGCCTCAGGAACTGCTCATCCTCCCAGTGGGTGTCCCCGAGAATGTCGTACATCTGCTCCAGGGCGGAAATCAGGATTTCCCAGAGCTGGCTGAGGATCTGGGCCTCCCGGTTTTCCCCCTGGGAATCCAGTTCTTCGGCCATGGACTGAAGCTTTTGCTGCATCTCAATTTCATCCAGGAAAGCGGTAAGCGCGGCAACCTGATCCCGAAGGCTGCCCGCCTTTCGGAACCCGTTTCTCAGCCGGTTCAGCGGCTCCACAAGCCTTACCCGGCAGGCGTTCAGTTCCTCCAATGCAAGCGACGCTTTCTCGTCCCATTTCCCCGCGAGCCCCTCCGGGTGGCTGACCCAGGGAGCCGTCCAGCGGGAACCCCGGATGCCCCAGACAATGGCATAGTTCTCCACCCTATCCTGCTCGTCCAGACTGAGGGGAGAAAGGGCCGAGCGTAGAAAACGGAACACAAAGCGCTGCTCAAAATCCCCCAGAGACGCCTCCAGAGCGGAGAGCGCCGTAGAAAGCACGCTCTTCTGAAGGATATCCTCCGTGCCGGATTGGTACAGCGGGATGTGCATCCGGTGAAAAATCATCTCCGCCGTGCTTTTGTAGGCAGCCATATCCGTACAGACCAGGGTAATGTCCCGGTAACGGCAGCCGGAACGCACCAGCTTTTCCACCTGCTCCGCCGCAGCCATACATTCGTCCCACTGTGATTCCGCCCGAAACACAAAAAGGCTGCCTTTCGCTTCCCCCGGGGTGATTCTTCCCTGGAAAATCCGTTCCCGAACCGGCGTCAGCGGAGTGACACGCTCCGGAACCTTTTCCACAATCACCTCCACGCCGGAACGCTTGGCAAACTGCAGCAGCTGAAAAGCGGTACTGCCCGCCTTTTCATAAGCCATCTGCGTCGAGCCGACGCTGTCGCAGTTGAGGCTGACGGTTACTTGGGGAGAGAAGAGGATCAGATGCTCCAGAATTGCCATGTGCTGGCGGGTAAAATCCGGAAAGCCGTCTATGTAAAAGGTATGCTCCCCCGCATAGGAGCCCGCCTCCATCTGCTCCAGAAGCCAGGTCATCTGATCCCTGGGGTCCCGTTTTCCCCGGGCACAGAGTCCGTCATAACCCTCCATCAGCAATGACAGCTCCTCCAGCTTCTGGGCCAGGGTTCCTTCCGTCTCCCGGGACGCCTGACTCAGATCCGCCGCCGAGATGCAGCATCGCTTGAACTCATCCACGCCGTCCACCAGGGCGGAAAGGAATTCCGGCTTTGTCTCCACGGAGGCGTAGGACTTCAGGCGGCTGGAAAGCTGCTTGGCCACCGCCGCCATGGCCACAATCCGTCCGCCGCCGTCCAGGCATTCCTCCACGCCGATTCCCATGGCTTCCGACACTCTTCCCGCCAGACGGGTAAAGGAAAGCACCTGAGCGTACCGGCTGGCGGTATCTCCCGCAGCCAGACAAAGCCTGCGTTCCGTTTCATGGCTGATCAGCTCAGGGACAAGCAAAATCCGTCCCGGCTTTTTTTGGGCCACGTCCCGGGCAATCCTGTCAAAGATTTCATCCCGGTTGGCCGTCCAGTCCTTCCCCAAAAGCAGCCGCAGCATATTCCCACCTCCTGATTTTTTGATATCCGGTCTGAAATACAAATCCAGCATATTAATCGTTGTTTGCGTGTCCAGTATCACGGCAAGGTTCCATCATACTGTAGGGGAGGCATTGATGCCTCCCGGTAGGAAACCGCACCGATACGAATACGCGGCGCGTACACGACATGCTCAATGCCTCCCCCACAGTAAGGACACAGTGCGTGCGTTAATATACATACAACTATCGGATTTGCGTCTTTCTATTACAATAGCACACCTTTTGTCCAAAAAACAGGGCGTATTTCACCCTCTGTGGAAGAAGTTTTCCACCCGTCCCATACAGTCCAGCAGGAAAAACCGGATGCTGTAAGATTCCTGGTCCTTCAGGGCCTCATTCAGCCGGTCAGGGAACCCGGCTCCCGCTGCCACGTCCTCAAAGCCCTCCGAGGTCGCGGGAACGCACAGCGTCGGAAACGCCACGCACCACCAGTTCTTTCCCTCGCCTTCCCCGATGGTAATCCGGAGCGCCTCATAGATCCCCGCGGGAAGCCGGAACGTATCATAGAGCCTGGTTCCGAAGGTTTCCTTGCAGAAGGTAACCACCGCGTCCGGTTCTACACCGCAGCGGATCAGCACTTCATTGGCAATGCTCTGAATCTTGGGAATATTCTCCGCAATGTAAGCCTTTGCCTCATCCACGCTTGTTACATCAGCAAGGATGTCCCCCAGATAGTCATTGACAGCATCCCGAACCTGAAGCTTGATGTCCTGATCCTCCTGCTCGTCGGAATTTGCCACAACATGAAGGCGGATCACCTGATCATTCAGGAAAACCCGATCCGCAACAAGCGTTCCAATCCACAGCAGTCCCGCGATCATCAGACAAATGCGGAAACTTTTCCATATAAACTTCATATAAAACACCGTCCATACTGAAATACCTCCAGTATGGACGGCTTTTTCCGGAATTAAACAGGTTTGGCAATAAAAATCTGAGGATAGTTCTCCTTCAGCATATTGCACACCACCGCAGCGTATTCAAAGCTTTCCAGAATCCCGAAACAGGCCGAACCGGAGCCGGTCATCTGCTGGTTCAGAGAGCCGTAGGTGTTGAAGATGGATTTAATGTAGTTCAGCTCCAAATGCTCGGCGGTGACCACGGGGTCAAATACGTTGTACACGTTTTCAGCCACCCGCTGCAGGTCTCCCGCAAGCAAAGCGCTTTCCATGGCCTGGTTGTCCGGCCTTCTGGGAATCGCCACCTGGTCGATTTTCCGATAGAGCTCCGGAGTGGATACCGAGAATTCCGGCTTGCACACCACAAATACGCACTCGGGCATATCCGGGAGCCTGCGCAGCCGTTCTCCCCTGCCCTCCACCATTGCCGTACCGCCCAGGGTGCAGAATGGAACGTCGCTTCCCACCTTCGCGCCCAGCTCCGCCAGCGCCAGGATGGAAAGAGGCTCGTCATAGTACCGGTTCAGCGCCCGCAGAACCGCCGCCGCGTCGGCGCTGCCCCCACCCAGGCCCGCCCCGGAAGGGATGCGCTTCGTGATCCGGATGGCAATTCCTCCGGGCTCCTTTCCCAGTTCCTCACAGTAAACCTTTGCAGCCTTCCAGGCCAGATTTGTTTCATCCGTGGGAATTCCCGCCGCGCTGCACTCCAGCGTCCAGGGTTTTCCGGTACCGATATCCAGCTCCACATCATCCCGAATGGAAACGGTCTGCATTACGCTTTTGAGGTCATGATAGCCGTCCTCCCGTTTTCCAAGAACATCCAGCGTCAGATTCAGCTTCGCAAACGCGCCTTCGTACAGTGTCGTCATGCATCATGCCATCCTTCCAAAAACATTTGTCCCATTATACCGGATCCGCAGGGTATTTGCAATCAAAAAAATAGTTTCGTATATTTTCCGTCCTACAGGGAATCCTAGTGGCATCCAAAGGAAGAAACGGAGGTAGCGAAATGGATACCATTGCAATGATTCTGTCCGTAATCGGCTGTCTGAACTGGGGCCTTGTGGGCATTTTCCAGTTTGATCTTGTGGCCTGGCTTTTTGGGGGCCAGGGTGCTCTTTTCAGTCGGATTGTTTATACCGTGATCGCACTTGCGGGCCTGTGGTGCATTTCTTTCCTGTTTCGCAGGCACGCGCTTGCGGAGGGTGAGTAAAAGAGCTCCGCTCCGTGCGGGCAAAAAGACAGTGCAGAAGGCCCCGGCCTTTCGCACTGTCTTTTTGCTCACCGAGGCAGATTTACTGGCTTTTACACCTTACAATGCAGACAGCCTCCTGGCCCCCATACTGGGCCACAATCTTTGTAGTGCCGTAGCCCAGCACCGTGATCAAACCGTCATGACAGATGGCGACCTTGGAATTCATGGTGAGCCAGGTCACATCCTCCGGCTTCAGGTCGCAGTCCAATTCCAGTTGGAAGGTAACACCGGTTTTCTTGAAGGTGATATCGGTTTGCTTCAGCTTCAGCACCACGTCTCCAGGTTCTTCGGAAGATTCTGTGTTCTGCGGCTGTGTGGATTCCTCAGGCGCTTCTCTTTTCTCAGGCTCTGTGGAAGAGGGCTCCGTTTCCGGCGCGGTGGCCTCTGTTTCCTCCGGAATGGAAACCGTCACGGGACAGATGATCCGTTCCTTACCGCAGGAAATGGTCACGCTGGTTTCCCCGTTTCCAACAGCGCAGAGCCTTCCCTCCGGGGTGACCGTCACCACATTTTCATCTGCGGATACATAGGTCAGTTGGTCGGTGGAATCCTCCGGCATAACGATCACATGGAGCAGCCAATACTGCCCCCGGCGGGTCAGCTCCGGAGCTCCCGCCGTAAGCGCAATGCTCTGGCAGGGCACCGTAGGTTCCTCCGTTGTTTCCATTTCCGTCGCCGAAGGAACACTGACCGAGGTAGTCCCGGTCTCCGGCTCCGCAATTCTTCTTCCGGGAAGATCGTACCGGAAGAAAAGATATCCCGATGCCAGCAGCGACAGCGCAATGAGAACCGTCAGCACAACGACAACCGGAACATTAACGCTGTGCTCGTGGGACGCCTTCGGGATATCCGGAAACGCTTCCAACAGATCTTCGTCCTCTTCATCTTCATCGTCAAGATCGTAAAAATCCATTTGAAATTTCTTCTGCGCCGCGGAAAAAAGACCGCCTTTTTTCCGGCCCTCGGGCACATATTCCGGCATCTGACTGGGAATCTCATCCTGATTCTGGCTATACTCCCGGGCGCACCCACAGATCGGACAGCAATCAGCCGTGTCCGGATATGCGGTGCCGCAGATTTCGCAAATAATCTTGTTCATGGTTCTCCTCCGGGCAAAATAATCCGGTTACCCCGTTATCCAATCCATTATATCATTCTTTCCGCCATAAAACAACTATAAAGATATTGCTTTTTTTCCAGGATTCTATTATTATATACGGGTTAAAGGAGGCGTTTCATTTGTCTGAACCGAAACTCATTTCCCCTTTGCTGGACGATTTTGCTATGGGCGCACCCATCAGCAGCCACCAGGGCTCTGTTTGCTGTCCCGCACTGAAGAAGGGAACGAAGGATAGGTACATTGTAAAAATCATCTCTGTTCCCGCAAACAGCAAGCAGTTGGATGCGCTTTTGCTGACGGGAGCTTATTCCAGCCCCGATGATGCCTCGGAATACTTCAAGGAGCAGGCCGATGGCATAGGCGCGGAGGCGGAAATGCTGCGTGCTCTTTCCGCCGGGGCGGGGTTCGTTTCTTACGACGGCTGGCAGATTGTTCCCGGGGAAACCAGTGAGCCCGGCTGCCAGGTGTACCTCCTGGGTTCATACAAGCGTTCCCTGGACAGGCTGCTTCGCAGGGGACAGATAACCCCGGGGGACGCGCTCATGCTTGGCCAGGAGCTTTGCTCCTCGCTGTCCGCCTGTCGGGATGCGGGCTTTCTGTATGTCGACCTTAAACCTTCCAACATTTTCGTGACTGAGGATAATCGATACTGCATTGGGGATCTTGGATTTGTCAGAATGGACTCCCTGTCCTATACCCCCCTTCCCGGAAAGTACCGTTCCGCCTACTCCCCGCCGGAAACCGAGGATGCGCTTCACACACTGGACGTTACAGCGGATACTTACTCCCTTGGAATGATTCTCTATCAACTCTGCAACCAGGGGAAACTGCCTGTTCCCGCGGATTCCGCGGAACAATCCATCGCTCCTCCCGCGCAAGCGGGGGACGCGTTGAGCCGCGTTATTCTCAAAGCCATCTCACCTGACCCCTCCGAACGCTGGAAGGATCCCGGTGAAATGGCCCTGGCGCTGGCTTCCTGCAGGGACGAAGCCCTGGCAAGCGCCGGAAGCGAAACGCAGGTTTTCTCCACGGAGTCGGTAAACGCTGCTCTGGCTGCTTCGGCAGTCTCCCATTCCGCTTCCCCGCTGTCCGATACCCGGGTCATTCCGAAACCTGGAGACACCGGCAGATCCCAGCCCGTTTCCCCGGAAACACGGGTACTGCCCAGCATCTCCGACAACGCCGTAAAGGCTTCCGCAGCCCCGGAGCCCGAAAAGGAAATTCTACCCGCCCAGGCTGCCGACGAAATCCCGCCGGAGGAAGATTATGACGACCTTTTCCTGGAGGATGACGAGGAGGACGAGGAGGATGACGTGGTTCGGGTGCTGCCCGGACACGAGCCCAAACGCCGCCGCAAACCCATAGGGAAAGGGTGGATCGCTCCGCTGGTCATTCTTCTGGTTGCTGCGCTCCTGGGTGCCGGAGCGTATTACTACTACGAAAATTACTATCTCCAGCGGATCAACGGCCTCACTGTGGAGGGAATGTACAGCCAGCTCACAGTTCGTGTGGATACCGAGGTGGATGAACGCCTTCTGGAGGTATCCTGTACCGATACCTACGGAAATACCCAGCGGCAAAAGGTTTCCGGCGGAAAAGCGGAATTTACCGATCTGCTCCCCAATTCTCAATACAAAATCCACCTGGAGATTCAGGGCTACCACAAGCTTGTCGGCAAGACATCCGACGTGTTTAACACCGAATCCCGGACAGATATTGTGTCCTTCTCCGGAATTACCGGTTCCGAGGACGGCTCGGTGATGCTCACCTTTACCGTAGACGGACCGGAACCTGAGGCATGGATCGTCACCTACACAGCTGAAGGCGAAGCGGAAAAATCCGAGCGCTTCTCCGGTCACGCGGTCACCATTAAAGGCCTCGCAGTTTCCAAACTCTACACATTCCGCCTCTCTCCTTCCGAGGAAATGTACATCACAGGCAATACCAGCCTGGACTTCACAGCCTCAAAGCTGATCCTGGCGCAGAATCTGGCAATTTCCTCCTGCGACGGCAGCGAAATGACCGCCCGTTGGGATACTCCCGAAAACTGCAGCGTTCAAAGCTGGACCGTCCGCTGCTTCAGCGAAGGCGGCTATGAACAGGTTCTGGAAACCACGGAAAACAAGGCTGTATTCTCCGACATTGATCCTTCCCGCTCCTATTATGTGGAGGTCACCGCTGAAGGGATGACCCAGCCTGTCCGCACCAGCGTCACTGCCAATCCCATTACCATAACCTCCCTGAATGTGAACGAGGAAGATCCCATGAAGCTTACAGTGAACTGGAGCTTCCGGGGCGAGTCCCCGGAGGGCGGATGGCTGCTGATGTACAGTCTGGACGGCAGCAATACAAAAAGCGTGGTCAAGGTAAAGAGCGACAGCTCTGCTGAGATTTCTCCCCGTGTTCCCGGTGCCGAATACCGATTTGAGATTCAGGCCGCGGATTCCACCTCCATTTTCAATAATATCCAAACCTACAGCTGTCCTGACGCGGAGCCCTATACTGAGTATTCCTTTGAGCCGGACAAAGCCGTCGCATACCTGATCGCCACTCCCGAGAAAAAGGACTGGACAAAGGCAGATGTGAGCAAGGACGATTATACAGACCAATTCAAGGTTAATGAGAAGATTTCCGTTCTCCTGTATTGCTCCTCCCGCTTTTATATTCCGGAGGACACCATTTCCGTCATGTTCGTCATCCGGGACGGTGCCGGGAATGTGGACGCCAAGCTCATTTCCGAAAGCACCGTAGATTGGCACGACCTTTGGGTTCACTACGACACCCAGTATGGTGAGTTGGATGTCCCCACGGTTCCCACGCAGACAGGAGATTACTCCGTCACCATCTATTTCAACGGTATGTATGTCGCCTCGGCCTCCTTTTCCATTGTGCAATAAGCCTCCCGCCGGAGAAGTCTGCTTCTCCGGCGGTTTTTACCGGATGCTGCAAAACCCGCCTGAAAAATCCGTCCATAATGTGGAGTATCACGAATTTTTGGAGCGTTCACACTTTTTCAGCGAACCCATGGTATAATACGGCTATTCAATCTCCCTCTGAAAGGAACACAATATGCGAGGACAAAGCCATAAGCGCATGGGTGAATACCTTGCCGAAAAATATATGTCCGGCATTCCGAAGCGGTACGTTCGCGCCTTTCTGATCGGCTGCGTGGAACCGGACCGGAACCCGGCTACCTACCTGAAAGGATCCATCCGATTTCAGTGGCTCCGGGGCCACAATTACCGCAATGCCCGAAGCTATATGGGGCGTCTATCCCGGCGTCTTGAAAACCGATCCCGACTGCGGCTGCTGGACTTTTACGCCATTGGGAAGCTGGTCCACTATACCACCGACTCCTTTACATCCGCCCACAATGATACTTTCCCCACCCGTCTGGAGGCACACAGGAAATATGAAGCCAGGCTTCAGAACTATTTTCTGAACTATCTTTCCCAGGATCCCCAGCCCTCCGCTGTCCCCTGTCTGCGAATCATGGACACAATCCGCGCCCAGCACCGGGATTACAGCCGCTTGCCAACGGACATCCGTACCGATACCCGGTTTGCCTTTTCCGCTTGCTGCTGTATCGTTGCGACCCTTCTTGGAAGTCACCTGCAGACCGCGCCTGCGGTTTAGGCCCTGTGCTTGCCTCCGGAAAACGGATTTTCCGTCGATTTTCCTCTTGCATTATTCCACCGTCCATGGTATAATGTATCTGACACAGATACTTGGAGGCTTTCCAATGGTTGCTGCACACGTTTCCGCACGGTTTTTCTTTTATTACTATTACTTTTTTCCCGGAAAAAGGTAATAGCGATTTGTGCTGCACACAACCATAGGAAGCAACCGCGTTCACATTACGCGCCGCACGAATTGCCCGTGCGGCGCGATTTTTGTTAGGAGATGGAAAAATGATCGCAATACTGAAAAGCGGGACTACGGACGAGCAGACTAACCACCTGGTCAGTTGGCTCAAGCAAATGAACCTGGACGTTCACATTTCCAAGGGCGCTGAAAGGACGGTTCTTGGACTGATCGGTGACACCAGCCGGGTGGACATGGAGCTGCTCAGCAGTCTGGAGATTGTGTCCTCCGTCAAACGGGTTTCGGAGCCTTTCAAGCAGGCCAACCGGCAATTTCACCCCAACGACTCCATCATCCAGGTTGGGAATGTAAAAATCGGCGGAGGCTACTTTGCCATGATCGCGGGCCCCTGCTCTGTGGAGTCCGAGGAGCAGATCATCGAGGTTGCCCAGGCCGTCAAGGAATCCGGCGCCAACATTCTCCGGGGCGGCGCTTTTAAACCCCGTACTTCCCCTTATGCCTTTCAGGGCATGAAGGGTGAAGGAATCCGCCTGCTGCTGGAAGCGAAAAAAGCCACTGGGCTTCCCATTGTAACGGAAATAATGAACATCTCCGCCCTGGATCTTTTTGCGGACGTTGACATCATTCAGGTCGGCGCGAGAAATATGCAGAACTTCGACCTGCTGAAGGAGCTTGGCAAAACCGACAAGCCCATTCTTCTGAAGCGCGGCCTGGCAAACACCCTCCAGGAACTCCTTATGAGTGCGGAATATATTATGAGCGAGGGCAACGAGAACGTGATCCTGTGTGAGCGCGGTATCCGCACCTTTGAAACCTATACCCGCAACACCCTGGATCTTTCCGCAGTATCCGTCCTTCATGAGCTGAGTCACCTGCCCGTGGTAGTTGATCCCAGCCACGCCACCGGCAAATCCCGGTTGGTTCCCCCCATGGCCATGGCCGCTACCGCCGCGGGAGCGGACGGAATCATGGTGGAGGTTCATAACAATCCCTCCTGCGCCCTGTGCGACGGCGCCCAGTCCCTGACCCCCACCCAGTTTGACGACCTGAGCCACCGCATCCGGAAAGTCCGTGAGGCCATCGTATGAAAGTTGGAATTCTTGGTCTTGGCCTCATCGGCGGATCTCTGGCCAGAGCGTACTCCATTGCGGGGCACAGTGTACTTGCCCAGGAGCGGGATGCCTCCATTCTCTCCTTCGCCATGTTGGCCGGAGCCGTTGACGGCGAACTGAATGACGAGACCATTGCCTCCTGTGACCTGATTCTATTGGCCATCTACCCCGATGGCAGCGCCCGTTGGCTGGAGGAACACGCCCATCTGATTTCCCGGGAAACCCTGGTGATGGACTGCTGCGGTGTCAAAGATGAAATCTGCCGCCGCTGCTTCCCCCTTGCCCAGCGGTTCGGCTTTACTTTTGTGGGTGGGCACCCCATGGCGGGTTCCCATTTCTCCGGTTTCAAATACAGCAGGGCCTCGCTTTTCCGGGGCGCACCCATGGTGCTGGTGCCCCCGGTATTTGACGACATGGAGCTGCTGCAGCGGGTGAAGGACGCCCTGGCCCCCTGTGAATTCGGTTCCTACTCCGTAACCACTGCCCAGGATCACGACCGGATGATCGCCTTTACCTCCCAGATGCCCCATATTCTCAGCAACGCCTATATCAAATCTCCCACCGCCCTGGAGCACAAGGGCTTTTCCGCCGGCAGCTATAAAGATTTGACCAGGGTTGCCTGGCTGAATCCCCAGATGTGGGCGGAGCTGTTCCTGGAGAACCGGGAGAATGTCCTTCGGGAACTGGATTATTATATCGAGAGTCTGCACGCCTACCAGGAGGCCATCCGTCAGGAGGATTTAGACACCCTAACAACCCTTCTGGAGGAGGGCAAGCGCCGCAAGGAAGAGGTGGACGGATGAAAACGGTAACGGTCAGCGCGTCCAAAACCTACGACATTCTCATCGGAAGCGGCCTCCTGGATCAGTTGGGTACCCATGCCCGGAAGCTCGGAAAGGCGCAGACGGTCTGCCTGGTCAGTGAATCCACCGTATACCCCCTCTTTGGGGAAAGGACTGTCCACAGCCTGGAGGCGGCCGGATTCACGGTGGTATCCTTCGTATTTCCCGCCGGGGAGGAAAGCAAAAATCCCGGAACCTATCTGGAGCTTCTGAATTTTCTGGCAGAGCACCGGCTCACCCGTTCCGACCTGATTGTGGCCCTGGGGGGCGGCGTAACCGGTGACCTTGCCGGCTTTGCCGCTGCCACCTATCTGCGTGGAATCCGCTTCATTCAGGTTCCCACCACACTGCTTGCAGCCGTGGACTCCTCCGTTGGCGGCAAAACCGCCATCGATCTCCCCGCCGGAAAGAATCTGGTGGGCGCTTTCTGCCAGCCCAGCCTGGTGCTTTGTGACACCGATACCCTGAACACGCTCCCCCGGGAAATCTTCCGGGACGGCTGTGCCGAGGTAATCAAGTACGGTATATTGTATGATCCCACCCTTTTCTCCCACCTGGAGCAGCGTGGGCTGGATTTTGACCGGGAATATGTGATCACCCGCTGCGTGGAGCTGAAACGGGATGTGGTCATGGAGGACGAATTCGACACCGGAGCCAGGATGAAGCTGAATCTGGGCCACACCATTGGCCACGGCGTGGAAGCAAAGAGCAATTTCACATTGTCCCACGGAAAAGCCGTCGCCATTGGCATTGCCATTGTCAGCCGTGCCTGCGGCTGCGCCGATACATCCCGGATTCTGGCGATTCTGGCACAATTCGGTCTGCCCGCCTCCACTTCGGAATCCGCGGACGACATTCTTTCCTACGCCCTGTCGGATAAGAAACGATCCGCCAATCAGGTGAACCTGATCCTTCCCAATGCCATTGGAAACTGCTCCATTGTCCCCACGCCTGTAGAAAAATTGAAATCCTTTATTCAGGCAGGTCTGTAATTATGGATGTTACCATCAGCCCCCGCCGCCTGGCGGGAGAACTCACCGTAATTCCCTCAAAATCCCAGGCACACCGGCTTTTGATCTGCGCGGCGTTCTCCGATAACCCTACCCTGCTGCGATGCTCCGAGACAAACAGGGACATCGAAGCCACGGCGGACTGCCTTGCCGCTCTGGGCGCCCGAATCATCCGAACGGATTCCGGCTATACCGTGTTTCCTGTTGAAACAGTTCCGGAACGCGCCGTCCTGAATTGCCGGGAAAGCGGCTCCACTCTGCGCTTTCTGCTTCCGGTGTCCGGAGCCCTTGGCGTAGATGCTGTCTTTACCATGGAGGGCAGGCTTCCCCAGCGTCCCCTGTCCCCGCTGTGGGAGGAGATGGAACGGATGGGCTGCGCACTGTCCCGACCCACGGCGGACACCGTCCGCTGCACGGGGAAGCTGCATCCCGGAACCTACTCCATTGACGGGGGTGTGTCCAGCCAGTATATTACCGGACTGCTTCTGGCTCTTTCCCTGCTGGAGGGGCCCAGCTTTCTGGAAATCACCGGAAAAACAGAATCCAGGCCCTATATTGAATTGACCAAGGCAGCCATTTCCCTCTTCGGAGGTGATCCGGAGCATCCCGGTGAGCAAATACTCCATTCCCCCGGCACAGTCAGCGTGGAGGGAGATTGGAGCAACGGCGCATTCTTTCTCGCTGCCAACGAGCTGGGCAGTCATCTGAATCTTCACGGCCTGGACATGGATTCCCCCCAGGGGGATCGGGCCATTCTGGAGATCCTGCCCCTGCTGCGAGGCGGTACCCCCGGAATTTCCGCGGCGGATATTCCCGACCTTGTGCCCATATTGTCCGTGGCAGCTGCCTGTAATCATGGTGCGGTCTTTACCGATATCCGCAGACTTCGGATGAAGGAATCCGACCGGGTCGCCTCGGTCATAGCCATGCTGGAAAGCCTGGGCGGTCGGGCGGAGGCGGACGAAAACACCATGACAGTATCCCCCTCCAGACTTACCGGCGGCACGGTGGACAGCTGCAACGATCACCGCATCGCCATGTCCGCCGCCATCGCCGCCACCGTATGCACCGGTTCTGTTACGATCCTTGGCGCCCAGTGCGTCAGCAAATCCTACCCCAGCTTCTGGGAGGAATACCGCAGATTGGGAGGTAATTATGAGCAGCATCTACGGTGAAAACCTGAAATTATCCATTTTCGGACAATCCCACAGCCCCGCCATCGGTATGGTTCTGGACGGAATTCCCGCCGGACTTCCTGTGGATACGGAGCGGCTTCAGGAATTCCTCAACCGCCGGGCCCCCGGTCAGAACGATTACTCCACCCCCCGGCGGGAGGAGGATCGCCCTGAGTTTCTTGGTGGTGTTCTGGACGGCTTTACCTGTGGTGCGCCCATTGCCGCAGTCATCCGCAACCGGAATACCCGCTCCGGAGATTATGCCAACCTGAAGGATTGTCCCCGCCCCGGCCATGCGGACTACACCGCCCAGATCAAATACGGCGGGTTCCAGGACTACGCAGGCGGCGGCCATTTCTCCGGACGGCTCACAGCCCCTCTGTGCATCGCCGGCGGACTTTGCATCCAATGGCTTGGGGAGCAGGGCATCCGAATCGGAGCCCGGATCGCTTCTCTCGCCGGAGAGACCGACGACATTGAGCTGGATGCGCTCAATCCCCAGCTGGATCTTATTGGGAGGGATTTTCCCGTGTTCTCCCCCGCCGCCGGAGAACGGATGCGCGCGAAAATCGCCCAGGCCCGCCTGGAGGGAGACAGCGTGGGCGGCATCATCGAGTGCTGCATCACCGGACTTCCCGCAGGGCTGGGGGAACCCATGTTCGGCGGTGTGGAGAGCCGAATTGCCCAAATCGTCTATGGGGTTCCCGCCGTAAAGTCCGTGGACTTCGGTGCCGGGTACGCTGCGGCGAATATGCGCGGAAGCCAGTGCAACGACGCCTACACCGTGGAAGATGGTCAAATCCGCACCCTGACCAACAACTCCGGGGGCATTCTGGGAGGCATTACCAACGGAATGCCCGTGATCTTCCAGGTCGCCATCAAGCCCACCCCCTCCATCTCCCGCCCTCAGCAAAGCGTTTCCCTGCTCCAGCGGCAGGTTCAGGAGCTGACCGTGAAGGGGCGGCATGACCCCTGCATCGTCCCCCGGGCCGTCCCCGTGATTGAGGCAGCCGCAGCCATTGCGATCTTTGACATGATCCTGGGCAACACCCAGACAAACAGGAGGAAATAAACACATGGATATTCAGGAATTTCGCGGTCAAATCGACCTCATCGACGACGAACTGGTTCGTCTGTTCTGCCAGAGAATGAATGTGGCCGCCCAGATTGCCGATTATAAAAAGGAGCACGGCCTGCCCATTCTGGTGCCCAGCCGGGAGCGCGAGAAGCTGAAGGACGTCTCCCAGAAGGCGGGGCCCGAGATGGAGAATTACACCCGGGTGCTGTACTCCATGCTCTTTGAACTGAGCCGCAGCTACCAGAGCAAGCGCAGCGGTGAGCAGAGCCCCCTGTATCATACCATCAAGGATGCCATCGAGAATACTCCTAAGCTGTTCCCCCAGTCTCCCATGGTGGCCTGCCAGGGAGTGGAGGGCGCCTATTCCCAGATTGCCTGCGAAAAGATTTTCAAAAGCCCCTTTATCATGTACTTCAAGAATTTTGAATCCGTCTTTAACGCCATCGACCAGGGCCTGTGCCAGTACGGCATCCTCCCCATTGAAAATTCCACGGCGGGCTCCGTGAAGAAGGTCTACGATCTGATGATCTCCCACAATTTCTCCATTGTCCGTACCTTCCGGCTGAAAATCGACCACAACCTGCTTGCCAAGCCCGGCGTGAAGGTCAATGAGATCAAGGAAATCTATTCCCACGAGCAGGCCCTGAACCAGTGCGGCGAGTTCCTGCAGAGCCTTCCCGGAGTGAATGTGATTCCCGTCGCCAACACCGCCGTGGCAGCGGAAATGGTGGCTTCCTCCGACCGACGGGATGTGGCTGCCCTCTCCAGCCGGGCCTGCGCGGAGCTTTATGGACTGGAAAACCTGGCTTCCAGTGTGCAGGACAAGGGGAACAACCGTACCCGTTTCATCTGCATCAGCAAGAAAATGGAAATCTATCCCGGCTCCGACAAAACCAGCATTATGATGATTCTGAATCACCGCCCCGGTGCGCTGTATAAGGTTCTTGCCCGGATGTATACCCTGGGAATCAACGTTACCAAGCTGGAGTCCCGGCCCATTCCCGACCGGGAATTTGAGTTCATGTTCTACTTTGACCTGGAAACCTCCATCTACTCCGAGGAATTTGTGCAGCTCATGTGTGAGCTGGATGAGCTTTGCGAGGAGTTTAAGTATCTGGGAAGCTATACCGAGGTGGTTTGATGAAATGCGGGTTGCTCGGAAGAAAGCTGGGACACAGCTATTCTCCCCAAATCCATTCCATGCTGGGCTCCTATGATTATTGCCTTTTCGAAAAGGAGCCTGAGGAGCTGGAAGCCTTTCTCCGTTCCGGGAGCTTTACCGGGATCAACGTCACCATCCCCTATAAAAAAGAGGTCATCCCTTTCCTGGACGACCTCTCCCCCGTCGCCCGTCGGCTGGGCGCGGTAAATACCATTGTGCGAAGATCTGACGGCACGCTTTTCGGACACAACACCGACTATTTTGGATTCCGCTCCCTGGTTCTTCGCACAGGCGCTCAGGTCTCCGGCAAAAAGGCACTGGTGCTGGGCAGCGGTGGCGCCTCTAATACGGCTGTATCGGTTCTTCAGGAATTAGGCGCCAGGGTAGTTGTAATTTCCCGCTCCGGTGAGAATAATTACGGCAACCTCAATCTTCACGCGGATGCCTCCATCCTGGTCAACGCCACCCCGGTGGGAATGTATCCCGCAACCGGTGTATCCCCCGTCCGTCTGGAGGACTTCCCCGAATTGGAATGTGTGCTGGACGTGATCTACAATCCGGCAAGAACCAAGCTGCTGCTGGATGCGCAGCGTCTTGGAATTCCCTGCGTCAACGGTTTATGGATGCTGGTAGCGCAGGCCAAAGAGGCGGCGGAATACTTTACCGGGAATTCCATCCCGGATAACGTCATGGAGCCGATTTACAGAACGCTGTCCCATCAGATGCAGAATATCATCCTCATCGGGATGCCCGGCTGCGGAAAGTCCACCATCGCCGCGCTGCTGGCTGAGACAACCGGCAGGAAAGCCGCTGATTCCGACGAGCTGGTCTGCCATCTGGCAGGGTTCTCCATCCCGGAAATCTTTGCCCGGGATTCCGAGGAGGGCTTCCGTGCCCTGGAAACCCAGGCCCTTGGGGAGCTTTGCAAGCAATCCGGTCTTGTGGTCTCCACCGGAGGCGGCTGCGTGACCCGGCCTGAGAATCTACCCCTGCTTCGCCAGAATGGACGCGTGATCTGGCTGAAACGGGATTTGGAGAAGCTCCCCACAGATGGCCGTCCCCTTTCCCAGGCAAACCGTCTCAGTGAACTCTATGCCCGCCGGGAACCTCTGTATGCCGCTTTCTCTGATGTTTCCATCGACAACAACGGCTCCCCCGAGGACACCGCTGCCGCAATCATCCGCTATTGGGAGGAATCCGAATGAAAATTCTGGTACTCAACGGCCCGAACCTGAATATGCTGGGCATCCGGGAACCGGGCATCTATGGAACAAACTCTTTTTCCGACCTGCTGAACCTGCTGGAAAAAACTGCCCGGGAAGAACATATCGAAATCGAGCAATACCAGTCCAATCACGAAGGCTGCCTGGTTGACAGGATTCAGGAAGCCTACGGCCGCGTGGATGGAATTGTCATCAATCCCGCGGCCTACACCCACACCAGCGTGGCGATTCTGGACGCGCTGAAGGCCGTGTCCATCCCCGCTGTGGAGGTTCATATTTCTGACGTGGATTCCCGGGAAGCCTTTCGCCAGATCTCCTACGCAGGTCTCGCCTGTATCAAAACCATCAAAGGCCAGGGTTTGGACGGCTATCGTCAGGCAATTCTTTTCCTTAAGGAATACCTAAGGAATCAAAATGCGTAAAACAATCCGGGGTTTCCTGCGGAGGAAGCCCCGGATTCCTGTTTATTTTGGATCAATGAAGTGATTTGTATTTCGCTGCAAAACAGAATTGGGCTATCCGCTTGACGAAGCGAACCGACAAATTGGTGCTTGTCGCGCTGGCTCCAGATTACCTGTCATTGCGAGACCAGTCCGCAGACTGGTCGTGGCAATCCCCCGGTT
>CAMFFO010000022.1 GCA_945949735.1 uncultured Clostridia bacterium
ACGCAAATACCTGTAGGGCCCGGCGGAGCTGCTCCGCCGCCAAAAGTCTGTTCATTCCGTCACCCCCAGTAAAGTATTCAGCACCTCGGTGTCCGTAGCCTCCGGCTCAACCGGCGGCTGCTCCGGGTTCTCCTCGCACCATGCCTGATACGCTTCCTCGTTCCACACACAGGAGGTCACGGTTTTGCCGTCGTCCGTAGTGTCAACAAAACCAGCAGCTCGTTTCCCTTCCTTGAAGTATTCCGGCATGAACGAGTCCGGGAACTCCAGCAGGCCTGGAGCCGGTGTAGACTGTATGAAATTGTATTCTTTGTTGTAGTATTTCATAATAATCACCCGAATTTAAAACCCATAAAAAAATATTCATTGTATGACTCGTTAAATTGGCATCCAGGATTCCCTTTAGTAATATACCATGTCAAAGTTCTACCGTCCGAACTTATTTTTCCGAAAACATCTGTCACAACATTTCCTTTTTTAAATCCTCTATATAGCGTGTAAGATTCTTTGTACCCGGAAATAATAGGCCACCCACGAAGGCCTTCCCATACTACTCCACCAAGCATTGTAATAGCGCTGTTTGATTGCGTTTGTCGTTCAAATAAAGGCAAAACCACGTCCGGTCGAAACGGAAATGTGATTGAGCACGGGCTGGACTCCCCGAATCTCCCGGTTCCGATATAACTTACAACAGAAAATTTAACTAATTCAATTTTTGTACCGTCAATTTTTGAAAGTCCCCCACCATCTTCTGCCAGCGCCGCCTTGCTAAGAATTTGAAAAACTTCATCCGGTACAGGGTTCTCCGGCAAACCGTTAAACAGAGCGGCGGTCTCATCTTTCAATAGGGTACTTTTATTAAGCGGGTTACCCTTCTGTAATACTCCATCTTCATTAGCTGCTCCAATATCAATCGGGAATGTGCCATTACGGAGCATTTCAAGTGCCTGTTCCCAGGTTGTTCCATCAGGAATAGAAGATTTCAGGCTTCGGCTGTTGCCGTTTCCTTTTGGAATAAAGTCTTGCATTTTTACCCCTCACCACTATAAAGCTCTCCAGAATACCAAAATGAACTAATTATAAGGATAATCACGTTTTCAACTTCCTTCAACACGATCTCGATATCGTTGGCCTTTGCAAATGTCAGCAACGCCATAGATTTAGGAGTCTGCGGTGCATAATCTGGGAGTTCAAAAACGGAACGTAGTGCATCCACATTTGACAAGTATTGCTCCATCTGGGACAATTTCGGGCTGTCCTCTTTGTACCAGGTGTAAGGGTCAAGAGGTTCAGGTTCTGGTTCAGGCGCCATTTCAGGCCCAACAGTAAATGCGCCTGACCCCGCGTTCCAATAAGATTTTTTGTTTTCCGGGCAATAAAGCCCAACATCTCCAGATTGGTTTTTGCAAGGGTAAAAGTTGAAATCATCTATCGAAAGCTCTCTTAATGTCATAGCCGTTTTTTCTTGGATTCTCCCATTTCTGTTGAGTGCAAAAATGGAAAGAGGGCATGGTGTCGTAAAGCTTTCGCCGGAATATGTAAGCTTTACTTCTCCATCAACCTTTAAAACGGAGTTCTCAAAAACGCAGGTGTGGTCTAAACCGTCATTCAGATTTATTGATTGGGGGGTTTGATTTCCTATAACAGCAGCATTACCCCAAATGCCAAATCCTCTATTCTTCCAGTTGTAATCGCAAACCGCTACACCGCATGCGTTGGATTGTGATGTTGAAAAAACAACGCGCATTTTTGTTTTTTCATTAGGTATTGTATCTGTCAAAATATATTGGTTTCCGTCGCTTTTGATCCACTCTAACCTGGTGTACCCGTCTGGTAACAACTGCTCTTCCGTCTCTGGCGAGTCATGCACCACAACAGGCTTGTACCCGGTCTTATACCCAAAATCCTGCAATTCCCGATTGATATACTCCATGCAGGCGGTCACTCGGTTGAGGTCAGTCCACCAATATCCGCCTTTCGGCCGGCCGTTGTTGAACTGCTCAAATTCCTCCGGTGTCCATTCGTCCAGCTTCTTCGCCATCAATGCGGACAAGGAGGACACATCAGATTGTGCGCGGTCTGTAATTAGAGTGCTAAAATCAAAGCTCATGCGTCCTCCTTATCCCACGTCACCATTACAAATCCCTTTGCTCCAGAAACACCTGGCTTTCCTGGCCCTGGTTCCTTGGTAATAATAAAATCCCAGCCTTTCGGCTTTCCAACTATGCTTTCAGAGCCAGGGGTTCCGGGAGATACTGGCTTGCCGCCAACCGTGGCGCCTGGGTGCTTTCCGGAATCCACATCCCCCTGCGTCCAGTATTTCTGTTTCCAGTAACCGGACCCAGCTTCTCCGCCCTTGCCACCTGCACCGCCGTCTCCGGTTCCGTCAAGCGGCTTCTCAACGCCTGTGCGGGCAAACACCTGGCCGTTTGCAATGTCGGTGTATCCGCCGGTGTACAGTTCCCCGTTCTCGGAGCTGTACGCACCAAACGTGGTCACACCGCCCATCTCGCCGGGCACGCCGTAGGTGTCGCTGACTTCGCCGCCGTCGCCTAAAACAACGTCAAATTCCTGTTCGGGGTTGATGTTGATAACTCCGTACCATACCTTGCCACCAATGCCGTCAATACCCTTTGCGCCCTCTCCAGCGGTCACGCCAGAGCCAGGGACGTTGCCGGATCCTCCGACAAATCCGTTCTGTCCACGACTTCCACCCTGTCCACCATCACCTAGCACAATACGCAGCTCGTTGTTTTTGACGTTGGGCGGGGCTTTCCACTTTCCGTTTTCCGTGATGACGGCAAACTCCTGGAACAGATAGGACCCATCTGCCTGGATGGCCTTCACCTGAACTCCCTGCAGCACTCCACCGGAGATGGTGAACTGCTGCATCATTCGCCGGGCGGTGGCCGCGGTGCTTTCGTCCAACCACAGGGTATCCACGTCCCCGATCTCGCTGCTGGGATCTCCCCGGCCGGCGGTCTCATACATATTTCCACCGTAGCAGCTGAGGACTAGCCGTGCTGCTGTAAGGGCTTGTTCCCGGGTGTGCAGGAATGGATTAGAAATGCTCACCGTCTCCTCGCTGGCCGTCTGGTTGCCGGAGACCACATACTGGGTGCTGTTCCCATCCGCCAGAGTGAAGATCAGTGCGGCCAGGCTCTTATTGGCCTTCATGGTTGGGTAGGCTGTCAGGTTGTCCAGGGTCACCTTATTCCCCTGCTGCCACAGTGGCTCGGCAGCCAGATACCCGGTCTCCTGATCCGCTCGGGGCCAGGTACCGGTGGCCATGCAAGCCCAACGCAGGATATCCCCGCACTTCTTACCTGTTACGTCTTCAATACTATTGGCCGTTACGGCCAAGGTTGCATAGTTTTGGTCAACCAAATAGCGACGTTTAAAATTCTCTCCCAGCTGTGCCACTACGGACGCGATCCACCCCTCCAATGTGGTGGGCATGGTGTCCGGCGGGAGGTATGTACGGTTGCAAACCAACCCCACAATGTCCACCAAGCTCCAGGAGATATAGGGATCATTGGTGGAGGTCTTATATCCGTCTCCAGCCTGATAGAATGTTCCCATCCGCACCCGCTCATAGGCGCCGCTGGCCAGCCTGGCACTCATGTAGAACTCAATGCCCTGACGGGCCTCAATGGACTGGAAGATACTGTCCTTTTTCCGGGGTTCAAACCGGCGGCTTTGGTTGTCCAGGGTAATCTCCACGGTGCCGTAGGGCAGGGACAGGCAGGAGAAGTCCCCGTTCATGGTGCAGCTGAAGGACACCAATACCCGGCTGCTCCACTGTTCATAGACACCGGGGATGATATCTACCACCCGCATCCGCCGCCCAGGCAGGCTCCACCGGGTCACTGTCAGACGGATGGCGGTGGGGGTGTAAACAGTAAAGCCGTTGAAGGCCACTTGGGCAGCGGCGTTACCGGTCACGGTCTTGGTATAAAACACCTGCTCCCCGCTCAGCACCTCCACTGTGAAATCCGCTGGGACTCCGTCTACCGGGTCGGATGAAAAAAACAGGCTGAAGGCCTGTAGCACATCCACCTGGGACATATCCAGCTGAACAAACGCCGGGGCATCCTCTGGAAAATATCCAGCCTCATCGCTCAGCTGGCTGCCGCACACCCCTATGTGCTCCGGCACCTGGCAATCATCCGGGAAAACATCAAAGCTGCCGTCCAGCAGCCACCGTCCCGGCTCCAGAGTGGCATATCGTGCCGGCGCAGTCAGCACCTTGTCGTGGATCTCTGCTGGCTTACTCCAGGGGGCCTGACTGTCCATGGTGACCGGCCCGTACTCCATATCCGGGTCGGAGATGTCCACTACCGCCAGCAGCTCTATGCGCCGGGGGCTGCCCACAATGGCCGCCTGATAGGCGGTGCTGGTTTTAATCATGAGGCTCCTCCTCCCGGATCGTAAATGCTAGATTGTGCCAGACGGCCTTTCCGTCTGCCTCAAAGGCAAAGGTGGGCTGGGTGATGCTCTCTACCAGGAAGGTGGAGGTCACCGTCTCATCGCTGATGTCGGGCAGTACCGTGGCCACAAAGGGCGCGCCGGAGCGCAGTACCGCCAGAACCTGCCGCAGCTTCTCGTTTCCCATGGTGTCGAACTGATAGGAGGCCTTCCAGACTTTCCCCCGGCTCTCGATCACCCGGCGTCCGGAGATCATGTCCACCTGAACCGACAGATCCTCCTCCCAGCAGGCATACCGGTCGTGGGAGGATCTGGGCAGGAGAATGCCGTTTAAAATAAGCTGATTGATCATCTATCGTCCAACACCTCCGGAATCTCCTTGTTTACCGCCCGGAAGTCCTCAATGGTCTCCCGGTACAACTCTTTTCCGTTTACATTCCAGTGCAGCTCGATCACATACCGTCCGCCAGTACCTCCCATTGCCCCCATGGCGTTGACCGCGGAGGCCGTTACGCTGCGCAGATCTGCCGCGGTGACGCCCGCAGGCTGTCTCCCCGCTCCGGAAAAGAGGGCGTCCATCGTCCTGGCCTGCTCCGCTGTCAGGACACGCTCCCCTTGGTGCAGCTGGGCGATGTACCCGTCCCACGGAACATAGGCAAGTCCACCGGCGTGGGAGCCGTCAACAGGCGCTGCAGCTCCAGCGGGAAGAGTTATTTCTGTCTGGACGTTTACTTGGGCCAAAATTTCTGAGATGGTATTTACCATCTCCTGCGCCTTCTGGTAAACTGCCTGCTCTTTACTGGACAACCCGTCTAAGAGGCCCTGCACGGTATCCTGGCCGCTGTCAAAGGCGGTTCCGGTCAGCTCGCTGAGGGTCTCCCCCAATTTGGAGTTATACTCTGTTCCAAGAGCCTCCAGCTGATCGGAATAGAATTCCTCCGCTACTTCCTTGGCACGCTGCTGTTTTTCCTGCCACAGGTCGTTATACGCCGAGAACTGTTCCTCAGACAACGCCAGAAGCTCCTGGGCGTACTGCGTGGCATCATCCACATCCATGTTCAGCACAGCGTCCATCAGGCCGGAGGCGACTCCCCGCTCCTTCAGTTGGGAAAGTGCCTGTTCATATTCGTTGATGGCATCAATCTGCTCCTGGATATCGTTCAGGGAGAGGTCGTCATCCTCCACTTTAAATAGAGCACCATAGCCGGAGAGCGCGTCCTCCATCTCCTGCTGATGATCCAGGATGGCATCCACCCGGTCCTGAAGCTCATCTGCAAGGTACTGTGTCTGATCCTCCCAGAGCTCGGCTTCTTTTTTCGCAAGTGACTTGTCATATTGATAGATTTCTTCCGTCACTTTGCGGTACTCCTCGATATTGGCATCATCTGTGAGATATCGGTCTCGATATTCAGAGAGCTTATCGTAGTACTCCTCCTCAGATATCTCATCCATCTTTCGAAGATGATCCAGTTCTGAGGTCATATCCCGAAACTGCTCCAGGTCTTTTTCCGCCTGTGTTTTTACTTTTTTGGACGCTGATGCGGCTTGCCGTGACGCGGAGGTACTGCGTCTGGCCGAGGAAGTAGTTGCCACCGTAACGCTTCCGATTGTCTTTTTCAGCTGATTTAATGCAGCGATCTGTGCATCATAGGAGGCCTCCTGTCCCTCTAATGCCTTCCGTGCTTCCGCTGCACTGTAGTAGGATTTTCCAAGATCTGTGGCCATGAGGGCCTCGTCTCGCATGGCAATGGCATTTTGAACGCTGACTCTTTGCGTCTCCAGCGACGCGATCTGGTCATCGATCTTTGCCTGCGTGATTGCCACATAGGCGTCCTTGTTTAGAGTAACAGCGCCGGTCTCCTGATCGATGGTGATTGCGGCAGCATACCCGGCATCAATAAGGGAAAGCGTAGTCCCCAGGCTGAGAGATTTATTTTCATTCTGTTCTTCCAGGGCACGACTCAGCAGATCCTCGGCCTGCGTCAGGTATCCCTCAGCTTCCTGCTGCTCCTCGGTCTTCTCAGTCAACGCCGACAGGGATTCCACATTGGCGTCGATGGCTTCTTTCGTTCCCTGAAGACTGTGCTCAGATTCTCTTGCGGCTTCTTCCGCCTTTTTCTGAGCGTACTCCGCCTTTTCTTCCACTGTTCCAAAGGCGGCTACCCAACCATCTTGGAACTGCTGCTCCATACTGACCTGAGCTTCAATGAAGGTGGCGCCAGCGTCCAGCAAAAACGATTTAATTGGAGCTAAGGCCTCTCCCAGCTTGGCTTTTGCCTCATCAAATCTCGCTTGGCTTTCATTGACCTGCACAATGTCGTCATTGATGTCCCGCCACGCCTGCCCGGCCTCTGCCAGTCCCTGTCGTGCCAGCTCCTGGAGTACGATATTGGCGCGCTCTGTAGTACTGTTTGCGGCCTGCAGCTTTTCGTTGAAGTCGTCCTCATTTACCTTGGCCCACACAAGCACGTCGGAAAAGGCCGACGTGGCCGTTCCAGCCGAAATTGTCTCGTTGATACCTTCAGCAAGAGCGTCAATGGGGATGGAGTCCCCGTAACGGGACCAAGCTCCGATCGCGGAATCGATGACAAATACCAGATCTTCCTGGCTCAGACCGATAGCCTGGAGATTTGCCACTGTGGTGGCCGCCGTCTGGTTGTCGCCCAGCACGGCATAGAGCCGCTCGTAGGCATATGCAGTTTCCTCTGCAGTGTATCCAGCGGCCTGGGAAGAGACCTCCAGAGTACCCATGACCTTCCGATACTCCTGGGTGGAATCCACAATGTCCACAATGGCCCCTACCAGGGCCTGGGCGCCTGCAGCCACAGCACCGACCGATGCCCCGCCTACCAAGGCGCTTTTCAGTGCGCCCACCTGACTGACCATATCATCCAGGCCAGCAAATGGAGAGGTAAAGCTGAGGGAACCGCTGTCTTTGGCTGCCTCTTTGACCTCTCGTCCATATTCGTCAATGGAGCTGGCGCATTGATCCGCGCTGCGCTTTGCCTCGTCCAGGTACCGCTCATTGTCCTGGATCTCCCGGTTCAGATCAGATAAGGCCGCCTTAGCATAGTTGAGCTGCCTCCTGTAGTCGTCTGTACGCTTGTCCGCCTCACCGTAGGCGTCAGAGGCGTCGGCCACGGCCTTCTCCAGGGCTTTGACCTTCTCAGCCTGCTGGGCGTACTGCTGCTGCAGGACGCGGCCCTTGGCCGTCAGGGCATCCAAGCTGTTGGCATTGTCCTTAAACTCTGCGGTCACCAGAGCCATATCCGACTTCAAGGTCTTCAGTTCGGAATTGACAGAGGACATCTGCTTTTTAAACTCCTGCTCCCCGTCCAGCTTAATGGACGTGGAGATGGTACGCACCGCCATAGCTCATTCCTCCTTCCGCTTCAGCCGTCCCCGCCTGATCTCCAGTTCTACCAGATCAGCCACCTGACCTGGGGTCAGCAGCTGCACCTCCCGCAGAGACAGGCCCAAAACCTGCATAGCCGTGTCCAGATACTCGCCCCGGGTCTGCCGGGTTTTGTTTTTTTTTGCAGTTCCAGCAGACCCAGATCCTCATATTCCCGTTCCGGGGCGTGCTCCATGGCAAAGCCCAGCCGAACGGCCCGGCCGATGGCTTGCCTGGCCCGGGTCACGTCCAGCGGCTCCATCAGCACCGCCAGCTGGGCGGTATTGTACCAGGTCTCATGGTCGTAGCCCTGAAGCCGCCGGGCCAGTTCACCCTGTTCCGACAGCTTGGCCAGCACCCAGCAGGTAGCCCGGAAGCTGGCCTTGCTGTCCCCGGTGATCCGCTCCACGATCTCTTGGTCGCTTCCGTAGGTCTCATAGTAGTCAAACAGGGCCGCGCCGTTGAGAAACAGGTGCAGCGTCCGGCCCTGGAGTTCAAAATCAACTGTTTTCATCTACACTCCTTCTGCGGAAAGGGCGGGGCTTTAAGCCCCGCCGCTTATGTACCAGACGCCTTGATCTTTTCGTTCACCCAGCTGGCCGCTTCCTCCTCGGTGGAGAAGTCCTTGCTCAACACTTTCCAGTCCCCACTGTTGCAGGCGGTGGCCAGGAAGTGGATCTTAGAGTTGGCCAGGGTAATGGACTCGCCCTTGGTGGAGTATTCCTCCCCCTGTGCGCTGGCCTTTGCCTTGGGGTAAAAGATGCCCTGATAGGCTTTGATGTTGCCCTTCAGCATCTTGGAGATGTAGAAGGCCAGCCCGCCATAGGGAGGATTATCCTCGGCACCGAAGTGCAGATCCTGGCCATCTTCCGCGTCCAGCTTTGCCCCGAAAATGGCCGAGGCCGCCGCATTAGGCAGCTCATTGACCTCCACATCAATACCAACTTCTTTGAACTCGGTCACATGGACCGTCAGGGCATTGTCGCCGTAGCCCTTCGCCTCGTTGAAGGTGGGGCTGTCGGTAACCTTGTTCAGCTCCCCCAGATTCATGGGCGTGCCGTACTTGGGCAGAGCGCCGGCAGGCTCCGGATCGCTCTCGGCAAAGGGCGCCCACTGCAGCATTTTTGCTCCGTATTTCATGGTTTTCCTCCAGTATTAAAGATTCAGTGATTTTAACCACTTGTCATAAACTTCGAACTGTGCCTTCTCCATATCCGAGGCACAGGCTTCATTTGCCTTACGCATCCATTGGTAGGGCTTGATGCCACGTTTCGGTGCTCCAAACTCCAGCACAAAGCCGACCTCGTTGTTCGTGACTTTTTTGGTGTCGCCGCCCACTGTGTAGGTGCGGCCATGCTTAGACCGCTTGTACTTTTTTGTGACCGCCTTACGGTTGCGTGTTCCGTGTTTCCCATAGGGATATACCAGAACATAGCGCTGCCGACTGTCATTTTTTGTCCCGACCTTATGGAATGCCGTTATGCTTTCCTTAAGCTTTCCACTATCTACAAGGCCGAGCGCATCAATTTTTTGCTTTTGGGCCTCCACGACGACATCTGCACCGGCCTCCAGGATTTCGTCCACGACCTCATCCGGGATCGCGGCAAATTCCTCAAAGGACAATTCCAACCCCTCTATCCCTTCGGCGTTGAACCTAGCCACAGATCCCGCCCACCCCCTCAAACTCCAGCACATAGTGCCGTCCGTCCAGGTCGCTGGCGTCCTCCATGGATGGGTACGTGAACCCAGCCGCCAGCAAGGCTGCCTGAAGCTGACGCACTGTGGGCAACAGATTGCCCAGCAGCGGACAGAAGTAGTGCAGCTGGATCAGGTATCGCACCGCATGGGGCGCGTCGTCCCCGAACCCGGCGGGCACTTCCGTGGCGTTGTAGGTGCAGTAGCACTCCTGGTCTCCGCGGTAGACCGCCGGCTCACACACCGGCACAATGGGCAGCACCGCCGCCACCAGCCGGGCATAGACCGAGGTCTCAGCCCCGGTCGTTGCTCTCCCAGACGCCCCAGAGCTCCAGATACTGCCGCCCTGCGTAGTCGTTGACATATTCGATCTGCCACTCCTTTCCTCCGTACTCCACGTACATTTTCCGGTCAATGGGCACGCCCGTCCAGCGGATCAGAAACCGAGCCTTCATCTGGCCGAAGTCTGCATTGGCTCGGAGCAGCTCCGTGCCGCTGGTGAGCGTCACTTTGGCCCAGCAGCGGTAGATCTCCTCCGGTTCGCCGCTGGGAAACCCCTCCGCGTCGGCAGCTGTCTCCCGCCGCAGGATCCGGATGCGCCGGTTCAGCTCTCCGGCCTGGATAGGCTTCATACCGGCACCTCCGTCAGCTTCAGCTGGGTGATCATCCTCCGGAAAGCGGGATTGTCTGCCACAATAGTACCTGTGATGGTTATGTCCCTCCGGTCGTAGGCGTCCAGCACCATGGCGTTGACGCACAGGTCATACTGGGCCCGCCGGGCGGTGTCTGCCGCAGGCTCGGTAATCCCGGCCCCCTCCATGTAACCCACAGCTGCCTCATAGAAAGCGGGGATCAACATCTGAACCTCCGGGTCGTCGGCCAGCTCGGTTAGCTTGCAGTAGGCCAGCAGCGCCGCCTTGCGCTCCTCCGTCAGGGCCATGGTCAGCCTCCGATGGTGCCGACCACAAAGCCCTTGTCCACGATCAGGTTTCCGCCCACGAAGGCGTCGCCCAGGATGGCGTACATCCGCTCCACTGCCTTGACCGACTCGTCAATGCGGATGGAGTAGTCGCCGAACAGGCCCACCTCAAAATTCATGGGGTCGCCATAGAGGATCTTACTGTCCCCCACTGCCTTCACCAGATCGTAGGGCAGCACCACGCCGCCGTCTCGGATGGTACCGCTGTTGGGATTGGTGGGATCGGGGGTGATCTCCAACAGACGGCGCTTCTCATTGGTGCCCCGCAGCTTGCCCAGGGCCTTCAGGTTGGTCTTGGTGAGCAGCAGCCGGGCGGAGGCACCCATGGCCTCGTCGGAGCCGTAGGCAAAGTACAGGGTATCCAGGGTGTTCACATCGATGGCCGAGCCCAAGGCGGCCTCGGCAAAAATATTGGTGGCTGCCTTATTCTTGGCATTGGTGATGCCGAAGAAAGTGGGGGTAGATGGGTCGTCGCCGTTGACGATCAGATCAGCCAGCTTTCGGCGCAGTGCCCGCATAGCCATGCCGTAGATCTTGTCGTAGTAGCTGGCGGGGGACAGCCGGGCGATATTGCGGTCCACATAGCTGGTCACACTCAGCTCGTAGGGCTTGATCTCCGCCACGCCAAAGGTGGGGTCGGTGGAGACCGTGCGGGCCGTGCCGGCGGTCTCCTCCACCTTGCCGCCCTTGGCATCCAGCTCAGTAATCACATAAGGCTCCTGGAAGGCGCCCATGCCGGTCATGTCCATCACTCGGACACGATCCACAATGGATGGCACCACATTTCCCAGAGGGTCACGGATCTCGGCTCCGGCACCGGTGGGCTGCACGATGGTACCGGTAGCCAGGGTGGTCTGATTATTCAGGGCGCGGCGTACCTCATTGGCGGTGAAGGTGACGCTGTCACCCCGCTGCAGGGCGGTAACCCGCTCGGCGGCCAGGTCCTCCAGCTCCGAACCGGTGGGACTGGGGGCGGAAAGCATCTGCCGCTCCTGCTCAGCCACCAGGTCCTGTACCTGCTGGATCTCGGCATTCAGGTTGGTAATCTGCTCCATCAGGCTCTGGTAGTCCGCCTGGTTGTTGGCCGTCAGGGCCTCCCCGGCCTTCTGGAGCAGGCCGGCGCGCTGGTTGATGAGGGCGTAAAGCTTCTGCTTCATAGTTTTGTTCCTCCAATCAAAATCGATTTCGTTCCAGTTCCAAACGGGCGGTAATCCGCCAGTCGGTCCCGGCATCTTTTGGGACAGGGTCCGTCCCCTGCTGAGGGTTGGGGTTGGCCTTGAGGTAGGCCGCCCGAAGGGCGTCCAAATCAGGCAGACCAAAGGCATTGACCAGACTGCCTGGACTCATCCCCTGGCTCTCCTGCCCCAAGATCTCGTCCACAAGGCCGTGATCCAGGGCGGCCTGGGCGGTAAGCCAGGTTTCAGAGCTCATCATCCGCCGCAGACTGGCTCGGTCGCTCTTGCCCCGGGCCTTCAGCTCGTAGGCGTTGAGGATGGCCTCCCGGGTGCTGTCCAACATGCCGATGGAGCGCTGGTGGGCCGTCCGATCCCCGTCAGTACTGGTGCTGGGCAGGTGGATCATCATCTGGGCCACCGGGGAGATGGCCACCGTATCGCAGCCCAGGCAAAGATAACTTGCCGCGCTGGCCGCCAGGCTCTGAATCTCCGCCCGGGTGTGCAGGCCGCTGGCCTTCAGCACCGAGTACATCTCGCTGCCGGCAAAGACCGAGCCGCCGGGGCTGTTGATCTCCAGTACCAGCTCCTCCCCTTCCGGATTGGCGGCAATGGCGTCCCGCACCTGCTGGGGCGAAAAGGCCGAATAGCCAAACCACTCATAGATCAACTTGTCGTCGTCGGCAGATACAATGCCGTTTAGGGTCACTCTCATGTGTTTTCACCTCCGCTTTCTGTATTTCGATTGACCGACAGTTCTCTCCACAAGGAAAGTGGCACATAGTTCAGGGAGGCCAGGCGCTCGTCGCCGCCCTCCACATCTGGCATATCTTCCAGCCGGTTGATGTCATTAACCGAGAACACGCCGATCTCCCGCATGTTCTTATACCAGGCACTCCGGGCGGAGTTGTCGCCCCGAAGCTCGGCCATCATATTGATGCGCAGCTCCAGCCCGGCGGCGATCTGGTCGGCAAAGAGCATCTTGTAGGTCTGCTCCTCCTCGTACTGGGTGACGATGGGGTGCAGGGTCGATACCACATACTCAATGGCGTTCTGCTCGTTGGAGCTGTACGCCTGTTTTCCCTCCTGGAGCTTATAGAGTGGGATTCCAAAATACCGGGCAATGTCCCGGATAGCCACCTCCTGGCTTTCGATAAATTGGGCGTCCTTGTTGCTCAGGCTGACCGACTGATATTTCAGGCCATAGTCCAGAATAGCGATTCGGTTGGCGTTGGTTGGGCCAGAGTGAACCCGCTCCCAATCCCGGCGCAGAAGGTCTTTTCTGCGGATCTTCCGCTCTGGGATTTCCGGGTCATTCACGCTGCCGGACAGGTCAGTATCCGTCTGGAGTACTCCGCCGGGCTGCCCACCGTTTTCGTAGTAGCTCAGGTCGTGCTGCTGCCGGGCTCTGGCTGCGGTGATCACCTCCGCCGCCCGCTGCAGCACCGAGATCCCGGTGATCCCATCCCGGGACGCCCCCTTGTAGTGGTTCACATCGGCATGGGATAGAGTAAACACGCTTCCAGACGCCGGGTCCCGGACATTGTGCCATACCCGTCCGGCGGTGTCCCGCCAGGTATAGACCAGCTCTCCGGGCAGGGGGATCAGCTCCATGATCTCTGCCGTATAGGGGTTGCGCCGGATCCAGTCATAACTGTTCCCCCGGGTCAGGCGGCTGGCCTCCAGCAGCTTTTTCCGCACCGACGGCGCCATGGCCTCATTGGGACGGATGTTCAGCAGCCGAAGCAGGGGCAGCTCCACCCGCTCCCGGGTCACCCGATCCACGCAGTAGGTGGGCAGCTTGGCCATGGAGTCGCTGAGGATCTCAATGCACCGATCCACCGCGCTGAGCTTTCGAGCCGCGGTCTCGCTGGTGTCCAGCGTGGTGGGCGAATAGCCCACCGCTGTGAGGGTGTCTACCGTTACGGCGTTCTTAACAGAGGGAGAGCGGGCCACCGCCCGGAGGCCTTTTGCCACACTCACTGCTCACCGCCTCCCCCCAGGGAACTGAGTACCGCGCCCGCCAGCAGGAACACACCCGCGGCGATTACTCCGGCGGGCATGGAGTACATCCCGGTCCCCAGGCTCACCAGTGCTGCGCCAGCAGCCATCACCAACTCTGTGGCATACTCCGCCACCGCTTTTTTCAGCTCCTTCATCTACGCTCCTTCCTGTGTCCAACTTGGACACCGCTACAAACTAAAGTCCGGCTGAGCCAGGGCCGCCGCCAAATCGGGCTTCTGGGCCTGCTTGGCCATAGCCGTGGCCATGGCAATGATCCAGGCCACGGTGATGTCGATACGGCCTACACTGCGGTTTTTCATGGGCTTGAGGTTCTCGTTTCCATCGGTGGCGCAGCGCACATTGCCAAAGCACCACCGGGCGGCGGTATTGTGCTCGTGGAGCATCTCGTGCTTGCGCAGAAGCAGCTCCACCTGCTTGGTGGCCGGGCTCATGCCCATCATAGTCTGAGAGATCTCAATAACCTCCAGCCCCTCCTGCTCCTCTGTCCCCTGCATCAGCCGCTGGGACAGTGTCCAGGACAGGGCGGGGTCCAGCCCCAGGGTCACCATGTCAAAGTCCCGGGCTGCCTCCCAGATGGTCTGCTCCACGGCGTCATAGTCGATGATGTCGCCTGGACAGCCCTGGAGAAACTCCGCCCGGATCCAGTCTCCGTAGGGCACCCCGTCCCGGGTCTCCCGTGCCTGAAGCTCTTCCAAAGGCACCCAGGCCCAGAACAGAACCACCCAGGTCTCCAGGCCATCCTGGGGCGGGAATAGCAGCACAAAGGCGGTTAGGTCTGTGCTCTTGGACAGATCCAGCCCTCCATAGCACCGCTTTCCTCTCAAATAGGCACGCACAGCCTGCCGGCGGGAGATCACGTTCAGCCCCTCCCATTCGGGGCGGTTAAACTGGGTTTTGTCGTAGATGGTGAGAGGCACCCAGCCCACCGACTTGACGGCGATCCACTGGTTGAGGCGCAGCCAGCGGAACAGCCGCTCTGCCGCCTCGCTCTGCCGGGCCGCCCGGGCCTCCTTCCGGAAGTCCTTGATCTTCAGGTTGTGGCCAAGGCCGGGATTGCAGGCGTACCACAATTTCTCGTCGTAGATGTCCAGGGCGTCGATCTTGTCCGGGTCGTCCCCGGTGAGCACGCCGATGCCGAACATGATTGGGCACCACTCGGGCAGATCGGCGTCCATCTCCCGCTCCGGCTTCCCTCTTCTCCAGGCCAGGATACGCCGGCACTTCTCATGAATCTCCCAGCCGATGCTCTTCCGGTCTGGGTCATCTCCCGCCGTGGTCAGCACAATCACCGCCTGCTGCCGCCGGGCGGCATCGGAACCGGCAGTGAGCACGTCCCACAGCCGCCGGTTTGGCTGGGCGTGAAGCTCATCGATGATGATGGCGGAGAAGGAAAAGCCATGCTTGGAGGCAGCCTCGGAGGAGTATACCTTCATCAGGCCGCCGCCTCTTGTGCGGATCTCTCGCACGCTGTCCCGGCACCAGACCAGTGGGTCGTGCTCGGGCTGAGATAGGGCGGTATGCTCCACCATGAACTTGGCGCACTGGTAGATAATATCCGCGTTGGTCTTGTCGGCGGCGAAGATTCCCACTTGTGGCCGGGGCTCCCCGTCTGCCATCAGGTGGTAGAGGCCCAGGCCGGCGGCAAACTCGCTCTTGCCATTCTTTTTGGGGATCTCCTCATAGAGAAAGCGCCGGTACCGGCTCCAGCTCCCGTCCTCGTCTTGGGCCTGGACACCGTAGAACTGGCGGATAGCCTCCTCCTCCCAGCCGGACAGCTCAAAGGGCTTACCCGCCCACTCGTTCTGTCCGAATACCAGCATGGAGAAGAAGGCACGGACCATGTCCACCTCGTTGGGACTGTACCGCAGCACAGTGCCGTCGTCCGGCTTCACTACAGCCACCCCGCCCCCAAGCTGTAACATTTCAGGCACGGCGTCTGGCCTCCATCAGTTTCAGGAAGGGGTTCTCCTCTCCCTTGTCCGGCTGCTTGGGGAGCACCAGGCGGCACCGGCTGGTGATGGTCATACCCATGTCATTGGCGCAGGCCCTGGCCTGTTCAAAGTAGGACTTCTGGGCCTTGGTCCACTTGTTCACCAGGTCCGGGTCCTGCTGGTCTAGGGCATCTTGAACCAGGCGGCAGGCCGCCGTGAATTGGTGCTGCGCCACGATGTAGCGCCCAACCGTATCCCGATCAAGCTGGGCTGCCCCCATGTCGGCGGCCAGGAGTTCCTTGGCCAGGGCACGGAAGTCGGCCTTCAAATACTCTGGCAGCCACTTTGGCACCCGCATCTTGGCGGGCTTTGGAAGCTCCACTTCTCCGGCTGCCCTCTGAGCCTTCTCGGCCTTGCTCAAATGCTTTCGGCCGTTGGCCTCCAGCACGCTCAATTTTTGTCTGGGCCCTGGCATGTTCTCAGCTCCTTTCCCGCCTTTCGCCCCGTGGGGAAAAAATCTCACACGGAGGGGTGCCTGCGGTCTTACGCCCCCAAAGCCAAAACAATTTTGGCCTGGGGGGATGGTTCAGAAAGCCGCAGGCTTTCCCCGGGTGCGCATAGGCGCAGCGCATCCGCGCCCGGGCGCCCAAGCGTTCTGCCGTCTCGCGGTTATCTGCTTCGATTTTTCTTGCGTTCTTCAGCCATTTCCCTGGCTGTTTTCCGGTTGTGGCAGCGCTCGCACAGGCTCTGGTGGTTAGCCGGATCTATGAACAACTGCCAGTCTCCACGGTGAGGCTCCACGTGGTCCACCACGGTGGCCCAGGTCCGGACGCCTCGCCGGGCGCACTCACGGCAGAACGGCTCCCGCAAGAGCTGCGCGGGGCGGAGGTCATCCGTCCAGACGGGCAGGCTGTACCAGCTGTGGTACTCCGCCGATGTACGCCTGGGCGCTTTTTTCGGCTTGTGTCTTGGGCAGTACCCATCCCTGGTCAGTTCCCGGCATCCTGGATGTCGGCAGGGACGGAGCGGCTTCATGGCCACGGGCTATCACCTCCGGGCAAAACAAAAAGCCAGCGCCCGACCCTGACTCTCATCAGGTTATCGGGCACTGGCTATCATCGAGCACTGGCCATCTTGGATATTGACTTTGATTTCTGACTTGCACTTATGGCACCAGAGGACTAGGTTCTTAGCCTGGGTGTCTTCGCTGGCCTTTTGGTGCATCGTCGTGTTGCAGAAAGGGCAGACATACCGTCCTTTCCTCACAACAAGTTTACCACATCGCACATCTGTTTGCAAACCTTTTCGCCCCATTTCTGTGTGATATGTAAGAAAATATACTTAACCCCGAGACCGAAAAGAATAGAAAAGCTATTCTTTCTTCCGTCTCCTCCTGCGGCTTCTGTTCCGCTTCTTCCTGTCAGTTTTTGGCAACATATACTTGATCCAGGCAAATTCCCCGTACCCATTGACCACCGGTCCCTCCCGGGCCAAGGTCTCCGCCTCGGGCGGTGCTGCCAGGGTCACGCAGTCTGGCACCGTCTCCGTCTCAGCCTCCGGCCGTCTGAGTCCCAGAGATGGCGTCCAGGTTCGCTCACCCACCTGCGGGTGGCCCCACTCCCGTGGCTCCTTGGTCAGGTAGCTGGCTAGATCTTCATAGGTGTAGTCCTTATGGAAGGACAGCCGGCGCAACTCCACGTTGTCTCCATAGATCCACAGCCGCCGGATTTCCTCCAGATCGGTCCCGGTGGAGTTGAGCACCAGGTGGTGGTGCAGCCGCCCTCCGGGACAGGCCCCTTCGGTGACGTAGATATAATGGAGATCCTCTCCCCGTTCAGCTCGGGCTTTACGTAGTTTGGAAAGAAACGAGCGGATCTTGCGCACCGCCTTGTCCCGGCTGTCCGGAAGGTGCTTGTCGTCGTAGGTGAGGGTCACGAACAGGTCGCCATCATCAAAGTTGGCGGCCAGAGTCCGTTCCAGCTTCTGAAAGGAAGTTCGGGCGTTGAGCTTCTCCCGGGCGGCAGTGCTGGCCTTCTGCTTCTGGGCCCGGGCCTTGGGGCTGTCCCCTGCCGTGCATGGCGTGTACACCACCGCAAAAACTACCCGGCCCGCCCGGATCTTCCGGAGGATCTTACTCATGGCCATCCTCCTGTTCCAGTGCGTCCAGGGCGGCCCCGATCTGTCTCCAGACCTCCATAGGAATTTTCTTCCCCTCCGTGATGAGCTCCCGGATCAGTTCATCGGTAACCGGCTTCCCAGCCAGCGCAGCCACCTTTGCCAAGCATCCCAGTCCGTTGGCCTTCCGGTAGGCGGTAAGCCGGGCCAGGATCTGGTTCTTTTCCTTGGCTCCATACCCGACATAACGAGGGAAAGGCGGGTCATCCGGCGCAATCTCATCATCCGGGTCCTCGCCACTCCCATCCTGCCCATCGTCCACCCAAGGATCGCTCCAGGTGCATGCCACACCGCCCAGTTTGGGTAGGTATTCCAAGGACAAACCTACCCCCTGCCCTACCACCAACACTCCCAGGGCCAGGCTGTCCATGACAAAGCTCCGCACCGCTCGCAGATCTACCGACTCCTTTGCCGGCACCCGCACTACCAACACCGGGCGGCCCATCTTCTCTATCTCTATTCGCAAAACCGTTTCATGATCCATTTCTGCGCTCCCTTCTTATTTGGGTCAACCATTTTCGTAGACTTACGAAAATGGCCTGCTCTCTCACAATCCAACAGGTGTCGGAATACCTGATATTCTCCAGTTGGCCGGTCCAATGTCTCGCCATCCATGGCGTCCTGCAGCAGTTCCTCAAAGCCAGCTCCTTCCAGAGTCTCCACGGCATAAAGCCTTCCATATAGGACTACACCATCTTCATAGCTGCCCTGATCCCCCTCATACTGGGGTGGATAAAAGATCCATACCCGATCAAAGTGCATGGTATTCAGCTCTTCCTGTGTGAGCGGAGCACCCGGTTTCACGGCATTCACGTGATCCTTGTGCAGAGAGATCATCTTCTCTCTGACCAGCTTGTCCACCACTCTGCCCAGGCTCTTTAGCTCCCCCATCTGCCTGAGCCGCTCCAGGTTGTAGAGCGTCTGGGCGGTCACCCGCAGCGTCAAACGGCGCATATTCTTCTTCATACAAAATCCTCCATTTTACTCCACAAGCCTATCAAAAGGGCAGCTCACCCTCGTCATCCTGCTCTGCAAATTCTTGGGCAGGCGGTTCTGGAAGGCTGCGCTCATCGGCGTTGCCCTCGCTGGGAGGTGCTGTCTTGGCTCCGGCAAAGTAGATCTGATCGGCCACTACCTCGGCAGTGCGGCGTTTGGCACCCTCTTTATCCGTCCAGTCCCGGATCTGGAGCCGACCCTCCACCACAGCCAGCTGGCCCTTGCGAAAATATTGCTGGACAAACTTAGCCTTGGCGTTCCAGGCTGCCACCTCGATCCAGTCGGTGGGCCGTCGGCCTGTGGACTGATCCACAAAGTCCCGGTCCACCGCCAGAGAGAAAGAGGCCATCGGCGTACCGCTCTGAGTGTACCGCACCTCTGGGTCTCGCCCCAGGCGACCCATAAGGATGATTTTATTCAGCATCCGCGGCCTCCTTATCGTTTATAGCTCTGATTTCATCGAATGTAGGAAAATATCTTCTAGCAACCAAAGTCAGAAGTTCCAGAATAGCCGGGTCATTCGTTTTGATCGGTTGCCCACAGAAGGGACATGGATCACCGAATTTCAGCATGGTCAAAAGTCCTCCTCTTCTGCATAACCAAAGGGGCACGAATCGCAACTCAAAGGTCCGTCTTCATCCACTTCCTCACATGGACGTGACTCTGGCCCATCCATGGGGAATCCACACTTGTATATGATCATGTAAAATTCTCCTTCATCCATTCCTCACGGATCTTTCCCTGAAGGTGCATACATTCTTCCGGTTTATTTATCCTGGAGCGCTGGCAACAATGTCTGTCCCACTTTCGCCAGGTCATCCCGCTGGACCAAATGAAGTGCATCCCCGGGGCCTCCCCACAGCAGTTGCAGCAGGACTGGCCCCGGCAAGGCACTGTACACGGTTCAAGCCGTACGGGTGGCTGGTTCATGGCTTACCTTTTTCAACTTACTAGGTTTTGTCTGGGTCGCCTTGGCCTTCTGATCCGCAAACCAAGGAGTCAAAATCTCCCGTTCCCAACGGTCGCAGAAGTCCCGCACCTTTTGGGGGATTTTGTGACGGTACTGCTTTCGGTCTCCATGGTGTTCATTTCCGTAGCCGTGCAGCTGGATCTCCACCGGGATTGCCTTGGTCATGTTAATCTGCAAGGTGTAATAGCTGCGCTCCGGCCGGCGGTAATGCCGGACAAAGAAGATAGGCTTTCCGGAACAATGCTCACTTCCATAGGTCCCGACACAGTGCCGCAGGGTCTTTCCCTCGGCCACAAGATCCTCCTCTGTCCTCGGAAGCACCACGCACAATTCGCCGTCTGTCCACTCCAATTCCCGGTACTTGATAAAGGTGCTGGTAAAGCCCAACTGGTAGGAGGCTTTTGCACGGCCTGTCCAAAACTGAGCGATCCGATCATGGGCAGCCAGCAGATCCCGGGGCCAGAGGGTCTCCTCGGTCTCCGCCAATTCCGCGTCCCGCATCATTTTGCGGTAGTCGATCAGCAGCTGCACACCGTCTTGAAGGACATCATGCTTTTCCAGATACCGCACCACCCGGGCCGGGACCAGATCTGTCCATCCGGCGGCAACCATTTCCAGCAGGTGCCCCACAGCCTTGCTGCCGATGCGCTCCCGGCAATGCTCAAACTCCAAAGCGTCAGCTTTCGGGAATTGACGATGGTATCTGTCCCAACATGCCGCATCCTCAGACTCCCAATTCTTTTTACGGATCTCACGGAATGCCTTCTTGCTCATGTGCAGCATTCTGTGCGGCTTGACCTCCATCCAGTCCACCCATGGAATAGGCGGTGCATCGCACAGGTCCGCCTTGGTTGCCGCACAGTCAAGCTGCCTGTCGATGGCTGCGGCAACAGCTCCAGCAAGGCCCTGCCGCATCAGGTTTTCCACCTGCGGGTGTCTCTCCCACACATGAAGATATGCCCCAGGCCAGCAGCCTTCCGCGCCAATGTACTCGTCCAGGGCAGTTTTTTCTCCCGTATGTCCATCCAGGTCCGGCCCATAGTTAAAGGTCCAACCGCCCACCTTTCGGTGGTTCTCAGCCTCCCAGGAATAATACAGAAGCTGCATCGGGTCTCTGGAATAGGTACATGGGACCCATACCGCCTCCTTCACATCCCCGCTGCGCATCTCAGCCCGGAACCGGCGCACCTTTCCATCCAAATCCACGACCAGGGCCGCATAGGGCACAAAGTTCGTTGTATCGCTCCCAATGTCATCCTGCCAGCGGCGGACCAACCAGTACATCACCGCTGTGTACCGGTCGACGTTTACCACCTCGGCCTGGAGGACCTGAAAGGTCCGTCCGTGTCGGAGCTCCGAGCGGTGCGTGACCTCCGCAGTGGTCCAGCAGCGTGGGCAGGTGATGGTTTCGCCATTGAAATACACACTTGCGTCTAGGCCAGGCTCTGCATACCCTTCATATGTCTGCCCATCCGGCCCCTCTGTCAGGACAATGCCGCCCTGGTAATAGCCGGCGATAAAATCCTCCCTGCAGTTGCTGCAAGTGCAGCGGGCACCCCAGCGGCGCATTCTTGACCGTTCCCAGTGCGCCCATTCCTCCGGACCCATAGTCTGCTGAATCTCATCTGCCAGCTCCACAGACTCCCGGTGGTACAGAACCAAGGGATAGCCAAGCGCATTGCTGTCGTAAACATTCATCAAGGTTTCCGTCTTAAGCGCACCGCTGGGCTGGACCGGAAGTTTTGCGGCAAGTCCTTTCCAGTTCTTGTCCATTGCCGCCACCTCACAGGAAGTCCGCAAGATTGAGGACCTTGGTGGCATTCACGCCAGCGAAACCGGACGGCGTACCAAGGCCATAAAACTCCCGCAGAATCTCCTCCGCTTCTGCCGGACTGACACAGGAAAAGCCGCCGCTTTTGTGACTGTCTGCAAAGGCCTTGATTTTCTTCTCTGCCTGGACGATTCCCATGCTGAGATTCTCCAGATCCTTTGCCAGCAGTTCCGCGCTCTCCGGCTCCCGCCGGCAAATATCCTTCAGCTGCTCCGCCACCATCCAGGGTGCGGAACGTTCCTTGACCTGGCGCTGCTGCTCATTCAGCAGTGCAATAGCCCGCTCAATCATTCCGCACACCTCCCGATCACCTCTGCCAGGGCCCGCAGGGCCTTTTCCACGCCCTGGGCGGCGGTTTGGTCGGCCCGCCCCCGCAGTTTGAGGAGGATACCCCGCATTTTGTTGGCCTGGTCCTGGGCTTGCTGGAATAATACCTGAAAGGTGGCCATGTCTTCGTCGGAGGCCAGCACCGCGTTTTTTCGAGCCCGCTCCGAGTCCTGAAGCTGGGCCTGGGTCCGTTCCAGAGCGTCCTGGGCCTCCTTGGCCTGCGCCTCGGCTTTTTTCTGTCGTTCCTTGGCGCGGTCCAGCTTGGCCTGCATCTCGGCTACAGCTTCTGCACGAGCTTTCTCCAGAGCTTCCGGATCTGCCACAGTCTCCACGGCCACATCCACTGGCCGGTTTTTCAGCTCAGCCAGCTCCTCTTCCAGTTTGGCAGCATCATGTAAAGCCCGCTCCCGATCTTCCCGCGCACCAGTCAACCGGGCATTGAGCAGGGCCATATCCTCGGCCATCTTAGCCCGAGCCTGCTCGGCGGTATTGGCTTCTGCCTTGGCTTCCTCCGCAGCTTTGCGAGCCTCATCACGTTCCCGGATGGCCTTCTCCAGCTGGCGGGCACTCATGTCAATGACGTCGTGGTCTTCCATGAACTGCTCCCGTTCTTCTGCCGGCAAAGCCAACAGCGTCAAGGCTTTAGAGGCTCCCAAATCGGCAAGTGTCTGCCGATTTGTCCATTCCCTGGCCAGGCGCATGAAGTTCCGGGCAGTTCGCTCAGAAAACTCCACCCGTTCATTCAGCCAAGGTAGCCACTCCCCATGGGGCAGCATGTCCTTTGCCTCGATGAGGCACCGGCCGATGGTGAGGATGGCCTCTCCCCCGGCCCGCTTGGCGTCCAGGATTTCCCCAGTGATGGCCTCAATCGTGCGGTCTTCGGCGGGCTTAGCCATAGTCTGGGCGATAATCCGCCCCAAATCCGGCTTACTCATGGAACATGCCCTCCTTCTTTAGCAGTTCAGCCACCCACGCCCGGTAATCCCGAGCGGCGGAGCACCAGGGACTCCAGGCCTGGACGGCCCGGCCTGCCCAGCTGGACTCAGGTACCTTGTCGGTGCGGCGGATCACGGTGTCAAAGATGGGGACCGGGCACTCCTCCCGCAGAGTAGTCATGGAGTCGTCTACCACCGGGGCCCGGTGCCACTGGTTAAAGAGCACCCCCGCCACCCGCAGAGTGGGCTGGATGGAGCGCAGGTCATCGATCTGCTCCACCAGACCGGACACTCCCACGGTGGAGCACACGTCGGACAGCACGGGGATGATGATGGCATCGCTGGCCAAGATGGCGGAGACACAGGCGGTGGACAGGTTGGGCGGGCAGTCGATGACGATCACGTCGTAGCTCTCGTCCTCCTCCACGGCCTCTCGCAAATCCCGCAGAGCACGGAAGGAACGGCCGGGGTCGGAGGTCACCGCCTCCAGATCCAGGGCCCACAGGTCTTCCGAGGCGGGCAGCACGTCCAGGCCCTCTACGTCGGTATGTACGGTCAGTTCGTCGTAACAGATAGCATAGCCCCGGAGCAGCGCCCCCAGGCCCGCATATTCTCCCTTGGGCAGGAGGATGCCGGTGGCGTTGGCCTGCCCGTCGGCATCGATGAGCAGCACCCGCATGCGGCAACTGGTGGCCAACACATAGGCCAGATTCACGGCGGTGGTGGTCTTCCCTACCCCGCCCTTTCGGTTCACGATGGCAAAAGTTCTCACGATGATAACTCCTCTCAATTTTTTGGGATAATCTGAAATGCCTCCCGGATGGTGCGGCCTCCCACCTGGCCCTCGGCTACGTAGTAACGGCCCTTGGGATGGATGTAGACCACCTTGCCCCGCACCGCCCCGGTGCGTTCCTGTACACTCTCCGATCCCTGGCCGTGGACCCAGCAGTCCGGGAGGAATGGAATGGGATCTCCCACCTTCACGACGCGTCACCTCCCTCGTCAAAGGGCAGCGGTCCATCGTCCGCCATGGTAGTAAAGGTCATCTGCTTGTATTCCGGCTCCCGGCGCACCGGCTTGTCCACCACGC
>CAMFFO010000023.1 GCA_945949735.1 uncultured Clostridia bacterium
CCAGTGCGCACACTGGCGTGGCAATCCCCCGGATATTCCGGAATCTTCGAAAAACCAGGCAAACGCCCAACGAACCGTCCTGAATTGTTGGGGGATTGCCACACCAGCGTGCGCGCTGGTTCGCAATGACAGCTTCTTTTTTAGTGCTGTAAACAACAATTTATCATCTTCCCTTTTCTCCGTTTTCCATCTTGCAGTTTTCACAAAAAAGTGCTATTCTAAGGAGGCATCATGACGAATTTTCTGACCGGCCTTCACCGTATCGTCTGGGGCGCCCCGACACTGATTCTGATTCTGGGGACGGGGCTTTTCTTGAGCGTCCGCACGCGCTTCGTCCAGCTTCGTCTGCTTCCCCGCGCTCTCCGGCAAATGGCCCGGAGCCTGCGGCGTAAACCCGGGGAGAATGGCATCTCCCCCTTCCAGGCCCTGTGTACGGCCCTGGCCGCCACCGTGGGCACCGGAAACCTGGTGGGGGTGGCAGGCGCCATCTGCCTGGGCGGCCCCGGGGCCGTTTTCTGGATGTGGGTCTGCGGTATTCTCGGCATGACCACCAAATACGCCGAGGTCACCCTGGCCCTGGGCTACCGGGTTCGGGAGCATGGGGAGTACCTGGGCGGGCCCATGTACATGATTACCCGGGGCATGGGGCCGCGCTGGCGTTTCCTCGCGGCGGCCTACGCGGTGTTCGGCATCGCGGCCTCCTTCGGCGTGGGAAACGCCACCCAGGTCAGCGCGGTCGTCACCGGCGTCAACGCGGTGCTGCGATCCTTCGGCAGAGCGGAATCCCTCCGGCGCGATCTGGCCGTGGGCCTGCTGCTTGCCGTCGCCATCGGCGCGGTGCTGCTTGGCGGGGCCAGAAAGGTGGGCCGCACGGCGGAAAAACTGATTCCCTTCGTTTCCGGGGGCTACATCCTTCTGTGCCTGGGGGTGCTGATCCTTCGCCGCCGGTATCTTCCCCAGGCCTTTTCCCTGATTTTTGACGGAGCCTTCTCCCCCCGGTCGGTTACCGGCGGCATTCTCGGCTCCGCCTTCCGGGCCTTAAGCGTGGGCTGCTCCCGGGGGGTCTTTACCAATGAATCCGGCATGGGCACCGCCTCCATGGCCCATGCCTCCGCCCAGGTAAACCACCCGGCGGAGCAGGGGCTCCTGGGCATCGTGGAGGTATTCCTGGACACCATCGTCATCTGTACCCTCACCGCCCTGGTGATCCTCACAGCGGGAGTCGCGATTCCCTACGGCACCGACGCGGGAGGAAGCCTGACTTCCTCCGCCTTCCGTGCCATATACGGCGGGTGGGTCAATGTGTTTCTTGCCGTGGCCCTGGCCTGCTTCGCCATTGCCACCGTGCTGGGCTGGGGGCTCTATGGCTGCCGCTGCGCCCAGTTTCTCCTGGGCCCCAAGGCCTGGAAGGGCTTTGCCCTGCTGCAGGCTCTGGCCGTGATTCCCGCCAGCGTGGGAAAAGCCGAAACCGTCTGGCTCCTGGCAGAAATTCTCAACGCCCTCATGTCCGTTCCCAATCTGATCGTCCTGGCGGCGCTCTCCCCCGAGCTGGTTCGCCTTACCAAAGAATACGAAAGAAGAGGTACACCATGCAAATCTCCATCAACGCCAACCGATGCGAGCCCTCCCCCATGCGGAAATTCCACCCCCTGGCGGTGGCCGCGGAAAAGGAAGGCAAAAAAATCTACCACCTGAATATCGGACAGCCGGACATTGCCACACCCCCCGCCTATTTCGAGGCCATCCGGAAGTTCGACCGGAAAACCCTGGCCTATGCCGAGTCCCCCGGCACCCCTCAGCTCATTGACGCGGTGCTGGGCTATTACAAGCGGCTGGACGTGGAGCTGGAGCCCAGCGATGTGCTCATCACCACCGGCGGCAGCGAGGCGCTTCTGCTGACGTGCCTCAGCATTCTGGATCCCTACACCGAGGTCATCATCCCGGAGCCCTACTACCCCAACTACACCACTTTTGTCCACGCGGCGGGCGGCGTTATCCGTGCCCTGCCCACCAACCCCTGGGAGGGCTACCGCTACGCCGACCGGGAGCGCATTGAGAGCCTGATTACCAAGAACACCCGGGCCATCCTCATCACCAACCCCGGCAATCCCACCGGCGTGGTGCTGAGCCAGGAGGAAATGCGGATGATCGCGGACATCGCCAAGAAGCATGACCTGTTCCTGATCTGCGACGAGGTGTACCGGGAATTCTGCTACGACGACAAATTCGGGGTACCCACCATGGCCCGGTTCCGGGACATTGACGAGAACCTGGTCATCGTGGACTCCGTTTCCAAGCGGTTCTCCGCCTGCGGCGCCCGGGTGGGCTGCGTGGTCACCCGGAATAAGGAGCTGCAGGCAGCGCTTCTGAAGTTCTGCCAGTCCCGGCTGTCCGTCGCCACCATCGACCAGGCCGGCGCCGCCGCCCTGTACAGCGTGGACCCCGGCTTCTTCCTGGAGAGCAAAGCCGAATACCGCCGCCGCCGGGATACGGTGATCTCCCGCCTGCGGAAAATTCCCGGGGTGGTGGTGGAGGAGCCCATGGGAGCCTTCTACGTCATGGCGAGCCTCCCCGTGGACGACAGTGACAAGTTCCAGCGCTGGCTTCTGGAGGAATTCAGCGACAATGGGGACACCGTGATGTTCGCCCCCGGCGCCCCCTTCTACGAGACCCCCGGCAAGGGAATCAACGAGGTACGCATCGCCTACGTGCTGAAGCAGGAGGATTTGGAGCGTGCCATGGAGGTTCTCGCCGCCGGCATCGCCCAATACCAGCGCAAGGTCATGAAGGTCAAAGCCCTCCCCACGGAGTGAGAATTGACAATTGACAGTTGACAATTATTTTCCTTTTTCAAATATCAATAAAACCGCAGAGCAGAGGAACCCCCTCCGCCCTGCGGTTCTTATTTTGACCGGCAATACCTATTGGGAAGATAAATCGGTGTTTATCGCTTCGCTTCCAAACTTCCTGTCATTGCGAACCAGTCCGCAGACTGGTGTGGCAATCCCCCGGTTAGAGGGGAAATGTACCGAAAAGTACCAAAAATGGGAGCTTTCGCGATTTTTGGCGGTTATCGTTACCTGGTTCCTTTCAACCGGGGGATTGCCACGACCAGTGTGCGCACTGGTCTCGCAATGACAGAAAACTTTGGGGCAAAGCCGCTAAACAACAATTTACCGCGCTACCACATCGGGCTGATACATTTTTCACCCCGGCGGGATTGGGAAATTGTCAATTGTCAATTGTTAATTGTGAATTGAACCAGGTTCCAGGAATCGAAACACGTCTCCTAAACTTTCGTGGAGCACCAGATCTGCCTGATCGTCGTAGGGGGTTTCGTCCCGGTTGATGAGTACCAGCCGGTTCCCCCCATAGTATTGGATCAGCCCCGCTGCCGGGTATACCGTCAGACTGGTGCCGCCCACGATCAGCATATCCGCCCCGGCGATGGCCCGTACCGCACCTTCAATGGTGCCCTGATCCAAGCCCTCCTCGTAGAGCACCACGTCCGGCTTCACGGTGCCGCCGCAATCACACTTGGGCACTCCGGCGCAGTCCCGGATAAATTCCGCGGAATAGGCTTTCCCGCAGCGGGTGCAGTAATTGCGCAGCACGGAACCATGCAGTTCATATACCCGCCTGCTTCCCGCCTTCTGGTGGAGCCCGTCGATGTTCTGGGTCACCACGGCGGAGAGCTTCCCCTCCCGCTCCCATTTGGCCAGCACCTTGTGGGTCACGTTGGGTTCATACCCCAGCGGCAGCATTTTCTCCCGGTAGAACCGGAAGAAATACTCAGGCTTGCGCACATAGAAGCTGTGGCTGATGATGGTCTCCGGGGGGTAGTCGAACTTCTGGCTGTACAGCCCGTCCACACTGCGAAAATCCTTGATGCCGGACTCCGTGCTGACCCCCGCGCCGCCGAAGAACACAATATTCCGGCTTTCCGATACCCATTGCTTCAATATTTCCCGCTTGTCCATATCCTACCTCCTGTCAAAGATTATGCCGGAACGATCAATTGGTGTTTGAAGATTTCCAAACACGTTGAATTGCTACCGTAGGGGCGGCTATTAGCCGCCCGAAAACGTTCAGGTTTCTGAGCGTTTCCGATAAACGGAAGCACTCTCGTTGACGAAACAAAAGCGGGCGGCTAATAGCCGCCCCTACGGTGGCATCTCGACAAACGCCAATTTACGCTTCTTCCCCTTGAATGTCCTCTTCCTCCATTTCCTTCAGGAGCTTCCGGTCCTGCTTGGAGCTTAAATCCAGCTTTTCGTACATATCGGGCCGGCGCTGCCTTGTCCGGCGCAGCGACTGCTTGCGCCGCCACTGGCGGATTTTCTCGTGGTTGCCCGACAGGAGGATTTCCGGCACCTCCCGGCCGTGCCACACCGCCGGGCGGCTGTACTGGGGGTATTCCAGCAGGCCACCAAAATGGCTCTCGTCCTCGAAGCACTCCGGATCCGCCAGCACCCCGGGCACCATCCGGCATACCGCATCGGTGACCGCCATGGCGGCGATTTCTCCGCCGGTGAGCACAAAGTCCCCCAGGGAGATTTCCTCGTCCACGCACTCGTCGATAAACCGCTGATCGATGCCCTCATAATGGCCGCAGACCAGAATGATGTTCTCCATTTTGCTCAGTCGGATGGCGTCCGCCTGGCGGAAGGTGTGGCCGCAGGGGGACAGATACACCGTATGCACCGGGCCTCCCGCCTCGTCGCAAACCGCCTCCCAGCAGCGGTACAGGGGATCCGGGGTCATCACCGCCCCCCGGCCTCCGCCGTAGGGGTAGTCGTCCACCTGGTTCTGCTTATTGGCGGTGTAGTCCCGGATCTGGTGGGTGCGGATGGCGATGAAGCCCCGCTCCTGGGCACGGCCCAGGATGCTCTCGGACAGCACGTCCCCCAGGGTCTCCGGGAACAAGGTCATAATGTCAATTCTCATCGGAGCGCATCCCCTCGAGGAGCTTAACCTCCATCACGTTGCTGTCCAGATCGGTTCGCAGGACGAATTCCTTCACGGCGGGGATCATATACTCATGGGCGCCCCGCACCACATACACGCTGTTTCCGGGATAGTCTAGCACCTCGGTGATTCTTCCGATGGATTCCCCGCCGGAAATCACCTCCATGCCGATGAGATCTGCGCCAAAGATGACGCTTTCATCCATGTCCTCCCGGAAAAGCTCCAAGACCTTGCCCCGTAGGGCCTGGGCCGCCTCCATGGAGTCGATCCCCTCTATTTTCACCAGGTTGCAGGTTTTCTGCACCCGGACGCTTTCCAGTTTCCATTCCTTTCCGTCGATCCGGCAGCGGTCAAAATCGCAGAGCATCTCGGGACTGTCCAGCCAGGTGAGCACCTTCACCTCGCCCCGCACCCCATGGGTGGTCACAATCTCCCCCGCCTCAATAAAAGGAAGCCTCATATTCATCCCTCCATACGAGATCATATCATGCAGATAAATTGTTGTTTGGCAAAATAAACGCTGTCATTGCGAGCCAGTGCGCACACTGGCGTGGCAATCCCCCGGATATTCCGGAATCTTCGAAAAACGGACAAACGCCCTAACAAACCGTCCTGAATTGTTGGGGGATTGCCACGACCAGTGTGCGCACTGGTCTCGCAATGACAGCATTTTTTCAAACAACAATTTATCATTCAAACATATCCCTGAAAAACGGAAAATGCGTGACGAAGCCGCCACGCATAACCGGTTAATCCACAATTTCGACTGTGACCTTTTCGCCGGTGCGCTGGGCTACAGTCTTAATAATGGTACGGATCTCCTTGGCGATCCGTCCCTGGCGGCCGATCACCTTGCCCATGTCGCTTTCGGCGACATGCAGCTCCAGCACCTTGCCCTCCTCGTCGGAGGACTCGGTAACGGTTACTGCCTCAGGATCATCCACCAGGTTCTTTGCCATATACAGCAAAAGTTCCTTCATTGTGCTTCTCCTTTGAGGATGCTTACAGCACGCCGGCGTTCTTCAGCAGGCCGCGAACGGTGTCGGTGGGCTGAGCGCCGTTCTTGATCCAGTTCTGGGCCTTCTCGGCGTCCACGGTAACGGTGGCGGGCTTGGTCAGGGGATTGTAAGTGCCAATCTCCTCGATGCAGCGGCCATCCCGGGGAGAACGGGCATCGGCAACAACGATACGGTAGTAAGGAGCCTTCTTGGCGCCCATTCTTCTCAGTCTGATCTTAACCATGAGAGTTTCACCTCCATAAATAATCTAAATCTATATCGCAAAGCAATTGCTTTCAGCGAACAAGTTCACCCGCACAAAAGGGGGAGATGCGGTGCGAGATACGAGATATGAGATAAGGAGAAAGGCAAAATACCTTATACCTTATATCTTATATCTTGTATCTGTATTAAAATCCCGGGAATCCGCCCATACCGCCGAGGCCCCGCATACGCTTGAGCTTCTTTCCGGCTCCCGGGCCGGAGAACTGCTTGAGGAGCTTGCGCATCTGCTCGAAGGATTTGAGCAGCCGGTTCACGTCCTCCACCTTCACGCCCGCGCCCGCGGCAATGCGCTTTTTGCGGCTGGCGCCGATGATCTCGGGCTTCTCCCGCTCCCTGGGAGTCATGGACAGGATGATGGCCTCGGTGTGGGCCATCTGCTTTTCGTCCACCTTCAGGCCCTTCATGTTGGCCCCGCCGGGCATCTGGGCCAGGATCTGCTCCATGGAGCCCATGGACTTCATCTGCACCATCTGGTCGTAGAAATCCTGGAGGGTGAAGCGGTTGGATTTCAGCTTCTGCTCCATTTCGGCGGCCTTCTTGGCGTCGTAGGCCTTCTCCGCTTTCTCAATCAGGGTGAGCATATCGCCCATGCCCAAAATCCGGCTGGCCATCCGGTCGGGATGGAAGGGCTCAATGTCCTCCAGCTTTTCGCCCATGCCCGCGAACTTGATGGGCTTTCCGGTAATGGCCCGAACGGACAGAGCCGCGCCGCCTCTGGCGTCGCCGTCCAGCTTGCTCAGCATGACGGAGTCAATATCCAGCCACTCGTGGAAGCTCTGGGCCGCGTTCACCGCGTCCTGGCCGGTCATGGCGTCCACCACCAGCATGATTTCGTCGGGCTTCACAGCGGCCTTCATGGATTTGAGCTCGTTCATCAGCTCCTCGTCCACGTGGAGCCGTCCGGCGGTGTCCAGAAACACCATGTCGTAGCCCCGCTGCCGGGCGTAGAGCACCGCCTCTTTCGCGGTGGTCACGGGATCCTGGGTGCCCTTCTCAAAAACCGGGATCCCCAGCTTCTCGCCGCAGACCTTCAGCTGCGCAATCGCGGCGGGACGGTAGATATCGCAGGCCACCAGCAGCGGATTCTTCCCCTGCCGTTTCATGAGCCCGGCCAGCTTGGAGCCGTTGGTGGTTTTGCCCGCGCCCTGCAGGCCCACCAGCATGACCACCGTGGGACCGTTGGGGTTGATGGTAATATGTTTTGTATCGCTGCCCATGAGCTTGCACAGCTCCTCGTTGACGATCTTCACGATCATCTGGGCAGGGGTCAGGGATTCCAGCACATCGGAGCCCACGCAGCGCTCGGTGACGGACTTCGTAAAGTCCTTGACCACCTTGTAGCTGACGTCCGCCTCCAGCAGCGCCATACGAATCTCCCGCATGGCCTCCTTCACATCCGCTTCCTTTAAACGGCCCTTGCCGCGGAGCTTTTTGAATGTGGCGGAGATTTTTTCGGTTAAGCCTTCAAACGCCATGTGTTACTCCTTCAGTGTCTGTGCGGCGGCAGTGATCCGCCGTGCCAAAGCCGAAACAGCCGGGTCAGGACAGCTTTCCAGCTCCGCCGACGCTTCCAGGATCTCCTCCCGGGCGGCTCGTATCTGGGCGTCCCGCTTGACGCAGCCGATATTCTCTTCCATCCGGCGCAGGAGGGCTTCGGTCCGGGTCAGGTTGTCGCAAACCGCCTGGCGGCTGACACCCAGCAGCTCCCCGATTTCCCCCAGGGACAGGTCCTGGTTGTAGCGCATATCAAAGCAGTCTCTCTGCCGGTCAGTCAGCATTCCGCCGTAATAATCCAGCAGCAGGGCCATCTCCAGCGCGTCCATGGGAACCTCCTCGTGTCAAGTCTCTTTCCTTGACAGCCCAGGTATTATAGCACACCATAGCTCCCCTGTCAAGTATTTTTCCGGAACAGGAATCCACCGGACTCAGGCTGTCGAATAAGACTTCTACGAAATTACACAACTCTCAAACGCCCCGGAAGGTGTCAATCATCTGTCTCGTGAATAAGACCTCTACGAAATTACACAACTCTCAAACGGAAGGGCGACATGATCGCGCTCAGCGGGAGAATAAGACCTCTACGAAATTACACAACTCTCAAACTACACCCCAATCAATCGCAAGGCACCCCGGGAATAAGACCTCTACGAAATTACACAACTCTCAAACGCCTTGTGCTCGATGTAGCGCAGGCCCTCAGAATAAGACCTCTACGAAATTACACAACTCTCAAACGGCGTTGCCCGTCCCATCAAGAAGCAGCCAGAATAAGACCTCTACGAAATTACACAACTCTCAAACCGCCGCACTTGCACTTGAACTCCGCCCGGGGAATAAGACCTCTACGAAATTACACAACTCTCAAACTCCTACTCCGTTGGACGAATGGGCATTGACGAATAAGACCTCTACGAAATTACACAACTCTCAAACTAGGCGCGCGTAAGTTCATCCCCAGCCGTGGAATAAGACCTCTACGAAATTACACAACTCTCAAACTCCCGAATCTATATGTTATGGACGTGGAGGGAATAAGACCTCTACGAAATTACACAACTCTCAAACTCGGCTGGATGAGCGAGGACAATCCGCTGTGAATAAGGCCTCTACGAAATTACACAACTCTCAAACCGCCTACCTCGCTCAGATCACCCAGCACAGGAATAAGACCTCTACGAAATTACACAACTCTCAAACCCAAAATCTGGCCCTTTCGGCACGATAGTTGAATAAGACCTCTACGAAATTACACAACTCTCAAACCCGGGCAAACTGGGAGACAATGAGCGACGAGAATAAGACCTCTACGAAATTACACAACTCTCAAACGGCACTTATCAGAGGAAATTGCAGATGCAAGAATAAGACCTCTACGAAATTACACAACTCTCAAACTATATGTCCCTTACGCGGAAAACGGCGGAAGAATAAGACCTCTACGAAATTACACAACTCTCAAACGTGATTGGAAGGACTAATACAGGCGGCGGAGAATAAGACCTCTACGAAATTACACAACTCTCAAACTGAAAAGGGGGGCGTTTCCGAATGTCCGATGAATAAGACCTCTACGAAATTACACAACTCTCAAACCTCAAATTCGCTTTGAAGACCGGCCAACATACCGGCTGAGAGATATGCGAAAGGGGCTTACCCGCTTCTATTCTATATCTCACACAAATCGTTGTCAATGATCAACCGCTGTTCTTCGGAAAGCTTCGGATACTCGCAGGCATCCACCAGCAGAATCTGATATTGGTAGTCAAGGGCTGTTTGCAGAAAACGACAGACGGATTCATCGGAAAACCAGCTTCGCAAATTGACAAATATGAACAGTTTCTCCCGCTCATAGTACCGCACCAGCTCCATATAGTCTAACAGGCGCTCCAGCGGATCATCGTAGTCCTCCCGAAGGGACACGCCTACCGCTTTCAGAAGTCCCGAAACCGTCAATTCTCCGCAGGATACATCGCAGTCCATCGCAAAGGCCAGCGCGTCCAGATAGCCTTCGATCTGAGAAAGCATCTGCACTGTGCGCCCATAGAACCCCTCCGATACCGCTGCCGCTTCCATCGACGCGGCGATTTTTGTCAGCAGCGGCTTCCGGTTCAGTTGAAAGCTGAGAAAGCTGTCCAGTATTTCCACCCTTTTGGGCCACTCGAGCAGGGTATTCCTTTCGGACAGCACCGTTTTTCCGTCAAACCCGTCGATTTGGTATCGAATGTCCTGGAGAAAGGTGCGGAAGAAGTCCTGATTTTCTATCACCAGCGTATTCACCTTCGGAATGGAAAAATCCAGCACAGTTTCCATTTGGGGATGCGCCAGGTTCATAATTCGATCATCCTTTCATCAGAATCAATGACCTCGCTGTGAAAGGAGCCAACAACCCACTCCATTTTGGAAAACTGCTTCTCTGTGACGGTCAGCATCTGCACCACGCCCTTGGGCGGCTTGTTCTTCCGCACCACCTCCGCAACGGTCTTTTCCGCGGAAGTATTCAGAAGCAGCTTGCAGTAAACCGATTCCTGCATCATGAGAAATCCATTTTGGATCAGCATTTTGCGAAACTGGCGATAGCTCCGCCGATCCGCGGGGGTTTCCGTCGGAAGGTCAAAAAAGATAAGCATTCGCATAAATCGATAGCTCATAGCCGCCTTTCTCCCGGGGCGGAAACGCATCCCACCCCGGGTATTTCTTACAGCGAGTAAAACTGGATCAACGATGGATCCGCCTGATTCAGAGCATTGAACACACTGCGTACATAAATTCCAATCGCGTTCAAAACTGTCTGGGTACTATCCTGAATGGTCACCTTTTCATTCAGAACCGCCAGCACCTTTCGTTTCGCTTCTTTGTCGAATTCCTGCAGCTGCTCCCGGTATACAATGCGGTCAACGCAGATCCGAAAGGGCTCCATCAGGTCACTGCTGAGATTAAAGGGGTTCATGCCATTGTCATGGTGAAGTCCCAGCTGAGTCAGATAACCACAGGCGGAAATTTCCCGGTTGAAGGCCGACAGCAGCAGTGTATACCCGTAGTCCAGTGCGCTGTTCTGAGGAGAGGCCCCGGATCGGGTAAACTCCATCCCAAAAACCGCATTGAAGTAGACCTTCGCCGCATGGCCTTCCCGATTGGTAGGATCCTGAAACTCCAGCTGGGATATATAGCCATCCAGCAACTGCCTCTCCCGGGTATATCCAAGCTGGGTCAGAAACAGCGCCTGCTGTAGGATCTTCTGTCGGATAATCTCCCCCCATACGATGCCCTTCACCGTCTCATCCCAGCCAATCTGGGCTTTGATCTTCCTGGTGCTGTCGTAGCTGCCCTGAATGGGGATCATTTCGCTTTGCGGGGTGTGCTTGTGGTCACAGAAAATCACCTTGATTCTCTTCTCGGCTAAGGCAGACAACAAACACCCAGTCAGCGCGACTGCCGGATTCTCAATCATCAGCAGCGCGATCTCATCCAGAAAGATCCGCCGCACCTCCTCCCCCCGCACCACCAGATAGCCCATTTTCAGATCCAACTTGCAGCGGGAGGAGATGATTACTGTCCGCCAGCTCATAAAAGCCCCAGGAGGTTTTCGCTGGAGGTTTCCGACAGTCCCGCCGGGGAGCAGTCGATGATGCGCACATCATGATATGTCTTTTTCCAGTTGGAAAGAGATGCATTCAGCAATTTCGATCCGCTTTTTTTGCTTCCGCCGATTGCAGACAAATCCGTTCCGCCGCTTCCGTCGCGCTGGAAATATTTCAGAAGATTCACCAGAAGCGAAATCTGATCCCCGGCGGGGAAGGATTGAAACTTTTCCCGCTCAGAAAGCAGGATGCTGACGGGATTGGCAGGAAGAAGCCGAAAGGGGTCTGTTGCCAACTTCCGTGTCATAGCATCGTATAGCTTCAAATTCTTCTCGCTGGATATTCCGTCATGTTCTTCATCCAGTTCAATGGATTCATTGACGGCTTTCTTCTGTTGGAAGGATTTCAACCGTTTGATGTACCGCTCCGCCTCGCTTCCCAGCACAAGCGCCGACATAGGAGACATGATTATCTGTCTCCCTCCGCTGCTCTTTCCGGACAGCGTCATGCGGAGGCCATCCATCGAAAACACAGTGTTGATTTTGAGTTTTCTTCCGTCCAGAAGAATCCGCACATCGGAGATATCGTCACCTTTCATTTCCGCAATTCTCTCCTGTACGTACTGCCACGCAAATTGTGCATTCCCGCTGAACTGATCCGCATCCTTCAAGTCAACGGAAACGATCGTGACATCCCGCCTTTTTTTCTGTATAAATCCAGCCAACACAAAGAAAGATGCCGTAGGCTTGTTGTATCCGCCATATTTTTGCGTATCCAGTCCTTCTTTCCGTGGGATCAGATCCATATCAGCTCTTACCGGCATCTGGTCAAACAATCCTCCGCTCCTGCAAAACGCGTATCTTGTCAGATGCACCGCGTTTTTGGCTGCGATCCTTTTGACCTTCGCGATGTCCGGTGTGCCCTGCCAGATGACTTCCGCTCCATGGCGCAGAGGCTTGTCCATAATCTCTGCCAGGTTCACATTGTATCTCTCTGTCAACCGGAACCACTGTCGGCTGAACCGCTCGTGGTATACATTGCCCACCACAACGTTGAGATACGCATCCTTGGCATGGTGCAGGTCGTTGACTTCACGGCACTTTACCACATCATAAACCTGACGGAACTCCGACACCAGACCGGCTTTCACATACACAATCTCCGTCTCCGGGTACAGCTCCTTCAGCAGCTGAGCGACGACCTTTGTGGACTGCCGGGTCTCCACCAGCTGACGATTGATGAAGTCCAGCTTCTCATCATCCGAAAGCGGCGTGGATCGGATCAGGCGGCGGAGTTTCTCTTCGGTGATGAGGCCATACTTTTTCAGGCGCTCCCAGAAGCCCCGCTGCTCTTTCCGGATTGCCAGGGAGATCGGATACACATCTCCTTTGGCTCCGTTCACGATGGATTCCACCAGCACAAGATTATTCAGAACGCTGTCATCCTTCACGATGCTCTTGGGGTAGATGTGGTCTTTGTTGTAGGTTTTGCCGCCCAGCTTGCTCAGGTCGATGGGATGACCGGTGTACATACATTTTCCCATCTGCAGGAAGTACAAAAACAGCATATCGCTCTGGAGGCGATTGTCCGCCATTTCACCCATGTCCTCCAGCTGTTTTTGAAGTTCGCGGGCTTCCTCTGTTTTGATGGACCTGTACAGTTCCAGCAGCTGCTCCTTGCGGCTGCGGGTACGCTTTCCCTTTTGCTGCGGCGTTCCGCCCCGGGCCATTTCGATAAAGATCTTTTTCGGTGCGCCTGCCGTGGCAGTCACATCCCGAACCACGTCCAGTGTCCGGTGGATGGCTCTTCGCACGCTGCCCGGGAGCCGTTCCTCCACCAGCCGCTCGGAAAGGCTCTTCCGGTTCTCCGGTCTGAGATAATAGGACTGCTTCTCCGTATTGATGGCCGTAGCGAAGGTATAGCGGTCAGACAGCAGCTGCATCAGATTCACGCTATTGTCCCACATCCATTCCAGAATGGTCTTTTCTTCGCCTCCCTCTGCCCGGGAACCGCGAAGCTGGGTCAGAAGGCGGCGGGAGAGGCGCCCGAAACCCTTCAGATTCTGCCGGGCAATGTACCGGCAATCCTCCTCGGAAAGCCGATAATTCGCATGGAGCCACCGAAGTAACCGCCCCTTGTCTTCACAGTAAGCGCAATGATGAATGATGTCCTCCACCTGCGCTTCGGAAAGCTTTTTGCTTTCCAACAGTTTTTTAAAGATGTGGTACGCGGACAAGCTGGATTTCACCGTCACATCAATTCCGGTAATTTCCGCATTCTTTTCAATGAGGCCATACGAAAGCAGGCATTCTCTGATCTTTTTCGGTGTAACCCGTTTTTCCTGACAGAACAGCCGGGTGAAGAGCATCTGCTTGGCCTCCACAGAAATGGGATAACCGTCCACTTTCAGGTTGTTCAGTTCGTTGAGTACGGTGAACCGTCCGTAAAGCAGGGATTTTTCCGGAAGAACCTCCTCCCCCGGAAGATAGGTGCAGGCATTGGTCATGCGCTTGATAAACGCTTCTTCGCTGGCATCCAGATCCACCATCTGCTCCAGATTCCAGGGCAGGATTTTCCCCTCCGCTTTTCTCACAAGCCACGCATTCGCGCTCTGCTTGTTCAGCGGGCCAACATAATAGGGAATGCGGAAGGAAAAGATCGCCTGAATCTTTTCCTTGACGGTCAGCCCATCTTCATCCCGCCGGCTCAGCATAGGCAAATAGCTTTCGGCCATACTGAGAATCTGGTCCAGTTCCGCCCGGTACAGCTGCTGCGGGATAATCCGGTTATCCGAATCCCGCTGCTTCGGCAGGAAGGTGCGCAGCTCCAGCCGGGAAAGCATATCCTCATACTCGGAGCGGTCTGCTTCCGAAACCGGGGTGTCCTTCACCAGCTTCCTCAAATAGTCGGAGAAGTTTTCTTTGTTGCTCCACTTGAATTTCGCGGGGCGATCCTGCTTCTTCACGGAGGCAATATGCTGGGAATAGGTCACATAGTTGTTTTCCTTTACCTTCCGGAACACCTCAGCAAACCTGTCGGGATGGTAGGTACGCAGGAAATGCTTAAGGTACGCCAGATCCACTTTATGCTGCTGATAAACCGCCACCTTGGCCATGGAAATGCAGGGATACCGGCTGCCGTCTCCGGCGACCATGGTGGATACCAATCTGGCACAGTCGGACATTTTCCGAAGCGTCTTCATGAACTCCTGCTGGTATTCATCCAATGCGGAGACGGCTTGTTCAAACACATCATCATCTCCCGCAAAGCAGACAGATTCCTCCGATTCCGCCCCGGGGAAGACCGCAGACAGCTTCACTTTCCCCCCGGCCAGGAGGGTAATCACCTGATCCGGCGCATACCAATCCTCCCCCGTTCCTTTGGGAATAACCTTCCCACCATACAGGCTCTCTTTGAAGGCTGCCTTCTTCCCAGTCACCCCGGCCCGCATTTGCATGATCCCGGAAACAGTTGCCGCGTCCACGGTATCCGGCCAGGGATGGGGCAGCTCCAGGGAATCCAGAAAGCGGATCAAATCGCCATAGAGTTCGGAAAAGTCCAGCAGCTTGTCCGTGTCCTTCGGATCGATATCAAACAGGAAGTGACCCCTGTGCGCCACCAGCCAGCTGCAAGCCAGGTAGACCAGCCGCACATCATGCTCCTGCGGGTCAGTCATCAACTCGCAGATCAGGTGGTGAATGGTGGGGTATTTTCTGTAGTACTCCTTGTCCGACAACCCGCCACCCTGGAAGATCGCTACGCCATGGGCGCTGTCCTCCGGGAAAAGGGCGCTTTCCTTCCGCCGAATGAAGAAGTTGGGATCGGTCTTCCTGATCTCCTCGGCAAACAGCTCCTGGAGCAATGAAATACGTTGTTTTCTCCGCTCCAATCTTCTCCGGGCGGTACGAAAGCCTCTGCGCTCCGCGGCGTTCTTCCCTTCTTCAAACGTCATCACGCCCCACATAGGCTCTCCCCGGTACTTTAGCAGACTATAGTCCGGTGCTGTCGCAGCATAGCCCACAGAATCCGTTCCGATGTCCAAGCCTAGATAATAGTCCTGACCTTTTTTAACTGCCATCTTGACAACCTCCCTTTATTTCCGTATACTAAGGGACAGAGAACCTCTACGAATTACACAACACGTTCAAATAAATGTTCTCACACCCCGCCGGTTCTTCCGGCAGCACAGTGCGTGCATCAAAAGATCCCTTCGGGGGTCTTTTTTATTCTACATAACGACAAGTCCAATAAAACGGACTAATAAAGCATCCTCTGCTTTCATCCGGTAATTGATCGCGTTTCTTGTGGAGGAATGCGAAATCCATACCGGCAGAAAAGACCCGCTCCAACCAGTGGACTATGCTGTGGAATATGGGGAATTTCAGTATCAGGCCGGTTCCTGGGACTATCCCCAGCGGGTGGTTTTCAAAGTTGAGAAGCCCTACGAACAAATGCCTGATAGGGGTATTGCGCCTTTTTCAGGCGGTTAGGTTCGCTTTTGTGAAGATTACGCGCAAATTGCGTTTGGGCGATCGGCTTCCGCGCACTGGATTGGGCGGCGTGAATAATTCTGGATAATTCCGGAAAACGTCCACATTTCACATAGAATGTAACGATATCCAAATCTGACTTTTCAAATCTTCCCAAGTGACACCTTAACTGTCCACTGTCAACTCAGCGCAGCTCTGCAAACACCAGGCAACCTCCAAAAACTACTTTTGGGTGTTTCGGGCGAGAGATATTGTTCCAACAAAAGTATTGAAAAGTCCGGAATACTTGGTGTATTGCAGACTTTTCAAAACGCATTGTTGGGCAAAAGATCCGTCTAAAACCCAAAAGGGGGGTTTTAGAGGTGCCCACCAGTTTTACCGCCTCAAACCCTGTACCATCTGCTCTTCTCTCCCACGGTCACGAAGCCCAGGCGTTCGTACAGGCGGATGGCTTTTGTGTTGGTGGAGGCCACCTCCAGGCGGATGGGCTCCCCCTCCGCGAGGGACATCATGGTGTGCAGCACCCGCTCCCCCGCGCCCTTTTCCATGGCCGCCAGGGCCAGAAGCTCCCCGTCCCTCAGCCATCCGATGCCCAAAAGGCGTCCATTGTCATGAACAAAATAGGCTCCCGGCTCCCGAAGGATGTCCGCTTCGTCCCGGGCCTCCAGGGTCGCGGCGTTGTCCACGCTCCCCATGGCCTCGTTGCACAGCTGCCGCCACCGGGATACCGTTTCCTGCGTCACCGGGAACAGACAGGCCACTTTCTCTTCCTCCGGCTGGGCCGTGCCCCGCATTTCCAGCACAGCCGTGTGCAGCGGATACCCGGACAGCTCGGGATGCCCCTGGGCGTATACCCGCTCCGCTCCCGCCATGCGGCAGAAGGAAGCGCACTCCCCCACCAACTGCCCCAGTTTCCCCGGCAGAGCCTCCCGAATCCGGATATAGGCCTCCCCCCGGTAGGGAATCTCCCGGAGCTCCAGCCCGGCCACCCCAAATTCAGTGGCAAAAAATGGAAAATCCTTCACAAAATCCCCCCTTTTTTCTCATCATAGCACAAGGAAATCTTCTCCGCAAGGGCCCCTTTTCCCGGGACATGACTCCGTGGCGGCAAAATCTAGCGGAATCTCTTGTGCAATCTGCACATTTTTGTCAGGGCTTTCTATGGCAAAACACCGAACTATCCTCCAATCTTTTTGAATTTGTTGTTAAACCGCCAGATTATCCCTTGATTTCCGCATTTTTTAATGTATAATATCAGCCGTACGATAACCCGTCAGAAAGGAGGTTCATTCCATGAAGAAAATCATCTGCAAGAAGGAGTACGATACCGAAACCGCCACCCTGATCAAGAAGTATTCCTTCGGCGCTCTGGGCGATCCTGCCGGTTACGAGGAGGACCTGTACCAGACTGAGGGCGGCCTGTATTTCCTCCATGTTGGCGGCGGCGAGGCTTCTCCCTATCCCACCGAGGATATCATCCGTATGGCCAAGACCAAGGTCAACGAGTGGATCGAGAATCATTGATTCTCCTCCCGGCAACGCTCAAAACCAACATACCGCCTCCGGCACAATTGTACCGGAGGCGGATTTTTCTGCCCCTCCACCCCCGCAGGAGCGGTAAATTGGTGTTTGTCGCTTCGCGTTCAAAATTATCTGTCATTGCGAACCAGTCCGCAGACTGGTGTGGCAATCCCCCGGTTAGAGGGGAAATGTACCGATTAGCACCCAAAAAATGGGGGGTTCCTGCGATTTTGGTGGTAATCGATACCTGGTTCCTCTCAACGGGGGGATTGCCACACCAGTGTGCGCACTGGTTCGCAATGACAGATTTTTTCGGGTGCGCACTTGTAAACAACAATTTATCTTTCCGGGAAACATTGTGTTCCCTTGACAGCTATGGTATGCTAAAGGGTAGAAATCCACATACCAAGGACGGTATTCCCATGAAAAAAATCGCGATGATCCTGTGCCTGGCGCTGGTGCTGGCCGGTTTGCCGGGGTGTGCTTCCGACCCACCGGCCCAAATCGCCGCCACCACCCTGCCGGTGTATGAATTCACCCGGGAGCTGTGCGCGGGAACTCCCCTTACCGTGACGAGACTGGTCACCGAGCAGGTGTCGTGCCTGCACGACTACTCCCTGAACGTCCGCCAGGTCAAGGCCGCCGAGGCGGCGGAAATCCTGGTGATCTCCGGAGCGGGGCTGGAGGACTTTATGGAGGACCTTCTGGAAGGGAAACCCCTCATCGACGCATCCCAGGGAATCGACCTGCTGTGCGGCGAAGAGCACGGGGACGAACACGGGCATGACCACGGCCACAGCCACGAATCCGATCCCCACATCTGGCTCTCCCCCCTTCTGGCGGAACAAATGGCCCGGAACATTTGCACGGGTCTTTCCGCCCGGTATCCCGATTGCAGCCCCATTTTTGAGGAAAACCTCACCGCGCTGCTTGGCCGGCTGGATGCGCTGCAGCAATACGGCGAGCAGACGCTGTCTGACCTTTCCTGCCGGGAGCTGATCACCTTCCACGATGGCTTTGCCTACTTTGCCGATGCCTTTAACCTCACCATTCTGGAGGCCGTGGAGGAGGAGTCCGGCAGCGAGGCCTCCGCGGGGGAGCTGATCCACCTGATCGGGCTTGCCCGGGAGCACAACCTTCCCGCCATTTTCACGGAGCGCAACAGCAGCGCCTCCGCCGCCTCGGTGATCTCCCGGGAAACCGGAGCCCGGGTTTTTGAGCTGGACATGGCCATGGCCGGGGACAGCTATTTTGATGCCATGTACCGAAACATTGACGTGATAAAGGAGGCCTTGGGATGAATTTGGATATACACGGCGGCTCCTGCGGCCACTTCTGCTGCCTTCGGGTGGAGAACCTCAGCGTCACCATCGGCGGCGAAAAAATACTCCGGGACATGAATCTCCACGTCCACTGCGGGGAGCTGGTGGCCCTCATCGGCCCCAACGGGGCGGGCAAATCCACCTTCCTGAAAGCGGTGCTGGGCCAGCGGGAGTATGAGGGCGTCATCGCCTTCTCCCAGCCCGGCCAGCGCAGCCAGAAGCCCCGGATCGGCTACGTGCCCCAGAGCCCCAGCTTCGACCCCAGCGACCCGGTCAGCGTGGAGGATCTTTTTGCCTGCTGCATGAGCCGCCGCCCCGCCTTCCTGGGCCTGTCCAGAGCCATGCGGCAGACGGTTTCCCAGTGCCTGGACCGGGTCCACGGCACAGACCTCATGCACAAACGGGTGGGCGCCCTCTCCGGCGGCGAGCTGCAGCGGGTGCTGCTGGCCCTTGCTCTGGAGCCGCTGCCCAACATCCTGATTCTGGACGAGCCTCTGTCCGGCGTGGATGTGGAGGGCATGGAAACCCTCATGGATATGCTGGACGAGATTCGGAAAACCTACGACCTGTCCATCCTCATGACCACCCACGATTTTTCCATGCTGGAACGCTACGCCGATCAAGCGGTGCTCATTGACCGCACGGTGCTTGCCTCCGGCACGCCCCGGGAGGTTTTGGGGAGCCGTGCCTTCCGGGAAGTTTTCCACATGAAAGGAGGCAGCCTATGAGCATCTGGTATTCGGTCTGCGAAGCCATCCCGCTGGAAATGCTTCGATGGGATTTCATGAAGAACGCCCTGCTGGCGCTGCTGCTGATGGCGCCGCTGTTTGGACTGCTCTCCACCATGATCGTCACGGGGAGAATGAGCTTCTTCTCCGACGCTCTGGGCCACTCCGCCTTTACGGGCATCGCCCTGGGCTGCATCTTCGGCATGACCATGCCCATTTACGCCGCGGTAATTTTCAGCGTGCTCTTTGCTCTGCTGTTCTCCTTCGTCCGCAGCCGCTCCAACCAGGCGGCGGACACCCTCATCGGCGTGTTTTCCAGCAGCGCCGTGGCCCTGGGCATCTTCGTGGCCACATTGGGGGGCGGCAGCTTTACCAAGTACAATAAATACCTGATCGGCGACATTCTCTCCGTCACCCCCGCCGAAATAGGGCTGCTGGCGGCGGTGCTGGTGATCGTGCTGGCCTTCTGGGTGCTGTGCGTGAACCGGCTGACCCTCACCGCCATCCACCCCCAGCTGGCCTCCTCCCGGGGCATTCCCGTGGGACTGTCCCAGACCCTCTTCACCGTGGCCATCGCCGTGGTGGTGACGCTGACCATTTCCAGCGTGGGATTGCTGATTCTCAACTCCCTGCTGGTGCTGCCGGGAGCCGCCGCCCGGAATGTGGCGAAGAACCTGCGGCAGTACCACGGCTTTTCCGTGCTGTTCGCGCTGCTGGCGGGGCTGGGAGGGCTTTGCGTGTCCTATTATTCCGGCTGCTCCGCGGGAGCCGCCATCAGCCTGCTGCTTGCCCTTATCTTCGCCGTCACCTTCCCCCTGCGCAGAATGAGGGCCTGAGCCATGGATGTGACCATTCAGCCAATCGCCCGGATGCGCAGCGACTTTTCCACCAAATTCGGCATTCCCCGGCAGAGCGGCCTGGTGGAGCAGCTGCGCTCCACCATCGTATTCGAGCCGGAATTCCGCAATCCCGACGCCCTGCGGGGCATCGAGGAGTTCTCCCACCTGTGGATCATCTGGCAGTTTTCGGAAGCTGTCCGCCAGGGCTGGTCCCCCACGGTGCGGCCGCCCCGGCTGGGGGGCAACACCCGGATGGGGGTGTTCGCCACCCGCTCCCCCTTCCGGCCCAACAATTTAGGGCTCTCCAGCGTAAGGCTCCTGGGGGTGGAGCAGACGAAGGATTTTGGCATGGTGCTCCATGTGGGGGGCGCGGATCTGATGGACGGCACCCCGATTTTTGACATCAAACCCTACATTCCCTACGGTGACTGCCACATGGACGCCACCGGGGGCTTTACCGACCGGGCCGGGGAATTCCTGCTCGACGTGGACTTTCCCCGGGAGCTTCTGGAAAAGCTGCCCCCCGACAAGCGGGAGGCAGCCAAGGCTGTTCTTTCCCACGATCCCCGGCCCAGTTACCAGCGAAACGAGGATCGGATTTACGGTATGACCTTCGCCGGGCAGGACATCCGCTTCACCGTCCGGGAGGATATCCTCACCGTTACGGAGGTCACGCCTCGTAAATCTGGCGATTGCCGCTGACGGCCTGGCCCAGGTAGTCGTTCACCCACTGCAGCGCCCCTCCTTTGTCCCGGTTGAGCATCCTGCGGTGAAGCTCCTGCATATTCATTCGCAGCTCCGCCACCCCGAATTTCCGGCAGAACCGGATCCACAGGGCGGTGCAGGGAATCTGGAAGGAGGAGTAGATCAGGGGCAGGATGGTGTTTCCCCCCGCCAGGGTCATGCCGTGGTGGAACCGGAAGGCAATCTCCGCCGCCCGGGCGGGCGTGGGCGGGGGCAGCGTCCCCAGCTCTTCCACCGCCTCCCCCAGCTTTTCCAGCTCCTCGTCGGAGGCATAGTCAATGGCCCGGCTCACAGCGATCTGCTCCAATCCCCAGCGCACCTCCAGAATGGAGCGGATCTCCTCCCGGCCCAGCACTCCGCCGTTATACTGCATAATGGCCATGAGGGTATCCAGGTTCCCGTTGCGGCGGTAATCCGCCACATAGGTTCCCTGCCGGGGCCGCACCTCCAGAAAGCCGCGTCTGGCCAGCTCCGCGATCCCCGCGTTCACCACCGCCCGGCTGACGCGCATCTTCTCTCCCAGCTCCCGCTCCGGCGGGAGCTTTGTGTTAACAGGCAGCTCTCCGGAGAGAATCCGATCCTGGAGCTGGCGGATAAACATCTCCTTCAGGCTGGGGGCGTACAACGGATCAAACTCCATGGCAATACCTCCTTTTTCTTGTGGTCATACCACATACCACAGTACGATTTTACCATATAGATTCACCAAAATCAAGGAAAAATCCCATAATAAAAGGTAGAAAAGTCCCGGAAATATTGACAAAGATAGGCAGGATGTTTAAACTATAGACATAAATAGGATTCTGGTTCAGCCAGAGAAGGAGCGGATGCCCATGAACCATGTTCGGATTCTCGAAATCAAGCAGAGCGTGTTTGCCAACAACGACGCCCAGGCGCAGGCCCTCCGGCAGGAGCTGCGGGAGCGGGGGGTGTACCTCGTCAATCTCATGTCCTCCCCCGGCTCCGGGAAAACCACCACACTGACCCGCCTTCTGGAGGCGCTGAGCGGGAAGCTCCGCATCGGCGTCATGGAGGCGGACATCGATTCCGATGTGGATGCCCAAACCATGGCCGCCGCCGGGGCCAAGGCCATCCAGCTCCACACCGGCGGGATGTGCCACCTGGACGCCTCCATGACCCGCCAGGGGCTGGAGGGTCTGGGGACGGAGGATGTGGAGCTGGTGGTGCTGGAGAACGTGGGCAACCTGGTGTGCCCGGCGGAGTTCGACACCGGAGCGGCAAAAAACATCATGATCCTCTCCGTGCCGGAGGGCCACGACAAGCCCCTGAAATACCCCCTGATGTTCCAGGTCTGCGACGCGGTGATCATCAATAAAATAGATGTGCTCCCCTGGTTTGACTTCGACCTGGAAAAATGTGCGGAGTACGTCCATATGCGCAATCCCAACGCGAAAATCTTCCCCATCAGCGCCAAAACCGGCGAAGGCGTAGAAGCCCTCGCCCAGTGGCTCCTGTCCGAAGTCACCGCCTGGAGGCAGTAAGGAGCATTCAAGAACGATAAATTGTTGTTTACAGTTTTCAAGCACCTTACGTTGCTACCGTAGGG
>CAMFFO010000024.1 GCA_945949735.1 uncultured Clostridia bacterium
GCGAGACCAGTGCGCACACTGGTCGTGGCAATCCCCCGGTCAGAGAGGAAATGTACCGAATAGTACCTGAAAGAGTGGAAGTCGCCGCGATTTTTGGTGGTAATCGTTACCTGGCTCCTTGGGGCCGGGGGATTGCCACACCAGTGTGCGCACTGGTTCGCAATGACAGGTAATTTGCAACGCAACCTTTCAAACACCAATTTATCTTTCCCCCTGTCCATTGACAACCCCCGAAAATGCGGATATACTGACCGGGAAGGGGGGATTTCATGGAGATACTGGAGCTTGACCGTGGGATCACCCTGGCCTGGTGTGCGCTGGAGGGAGAAACCGGCCACGATGCCGGGCTGCGGCTGTTGGCGGCGCTGTACCGGCGCGAAACCGGAAACGACCTGCCCTCCATCTCCCGGACGGAGCGGGGAAAGCCCCTTTTCACCAATAGCCCCCTCCATTTTTCCATTTCCCACACGCCCCGCCGCGCCTTCTGCGCCCTCTCCCCCGCCCCCATTGGAATTGACGCGGAGGAAACGGACAGAATTGTCCGCCCGGGGCTTGCCGGAAAAATCCTCTCCCCCGGAGAACTGCGGCAGTACAATACCGCTGCGGACAAGCGCCGGACGCTGCTGACCTTCTGGGTTCTGAAGGAAGCCGCCGCGAAGCTGTCCGGGGAGGGCCTGCGGGGCTATCCCAACCACACCGATTTCACTTTGCCGGACCCCCGGGTTCGGGAACTGGGCGGCTGCCTTGTCGCCATATTGGAGGAATGAATCATGCTCTTTGATACCCATGCCCACATGGACGACCGGGCCTTTGACGCTGACCGGGATGCCCTGCTCTCCTCCCTGCCGGGGCTGGGGGTGGGTCTGCTGATGAACCCCGGATGCAGCCTCCAGTCCTCCCGGGCGGCTTCCGAGCTGTCCCGCAGGTACCCCTTTGTCTACGCTGCCGTTGGCTCCCATCCGGACGCGGCGGACGAGGTGGATGAGGCCGTCCTGGACGAATACCGCCGCCTGGCGCGGGAGAATCCCAAGATCAAAGCCGTCGGGGAAATCGGCCTGGACTACCACTACGAGGATATTCCCCGGGAAATCCAGAAGCGGGCCTTCCGGGCGCAAATGGCCCTGGCGGAGGAACTTCGCCTCCCCGTCATTGTCCACGAGCGGGAGGCTCATCAGGACGGCATGGACATCGTATCGGAATTTCCAGCGGTCACCGGGGTGTTCCACTGCTATTCCGGTTCCCTGGAAATGGCGAAATGGCTCATTTCCAGAGGCTGGTATATCGGCTTCACCGGGGTGCTGACCTTCAAAAACGCCCGGAAAGCCCTGGAGGTGGCAGCCGGGATCCCCCTGGATCGGATTGTACTGGAAACCGACTGCCCCTATATGTCCCCGGAGCCCTTCCGGGGCAAACGCAACGACCCCGGCAGGCTCTACCGCATGGCCGAAGCCCTGGCCTCCCTCAGAGGACTCAGCCGGGAGGAAATCGAAGCCGCTACCCTGGAAAACGGGAAGCGACTCTACGGGATCTGATCCGAAAAGCGCCGCCGTCCCGGGGGGACGGCGGCTCTGTCTTAAGGAAAGGACGGATGGAGGAAACGATCCTCCGGAAGAAAACCCGGCGCTCTGTCGCCTTCCTTTTCTGCTTCTGCCATATAAATTGGTGTTTGAAAATATGCTGTCATTGCGAGACCAGTGCGCACACTGGTCGTGGCAATCCCCTTACTTAGAGGGAAAATGTATCGACAACTGCCCCACAGAGCGGGAAAACCTTGCGATTTTTGGCAGAAATCGTTACCTGGTTCCTTTCAACCGGGGGATTGCCACACCACTCTGCCTGGCACCCCCGGCGCGCCGATGGACAGCAGCGTGTTGGACAGCATGACCACGACCATCAGGCCGAAATCCAGCCGGACACCGCAGGCATTGGCAAAAAATACGACCATGAAGGACATGACGATGGACACGGCGTCCATGTTGATGGTGGCGCCCAGCGGCAGGGCCGGGGAGGAAATCTCGTTGGGCACCCCCAGCTCATCGGCACACCGCTTGCTGATGGGGAGCGTGGCTGCGCTGGCGCAGGTGCCGAAGGCATTCAGCGCGGCGGGCAGAATGGTTTTAAAGAATTTACCCAGAGGGCATTTGCCGATCAGCCTGGCGATGCCTCCGGAGATTACCAGAATGTACACAAGCATGGTCGCATACAGCGCGATCAGCACCTGTCCCAGGGCAATCATGGTCTCCAGACCGTTGGCGTACATCACAGCGGCGATGGAGCAGAAAACGCCCACCGGCGTGCAGTACATGACCCAGGAGACCACCTTCACACAGATCTCATTCACGGCATGGCACAGCTTTACAACAGGCTCCGCCTTTGCGCCCAGCACCAGGCAGGCGATGCCCATGATGATGGCAAACACCAGAATCTGCAGCATCTCCCCGTTTGCGAAGGAGGCCACGGGGTTGGCGGGGATCAGGTTTTTCACGGTGTCCACCAGGCTGGTAAACCGGGCGGCCTCCACATTGGATTCCATCATCTGGATGGATACATTCCTGCCAACCCCCAGCAGCCGGGGCAAAAACAGGCCCAGGGTGCTGGCAAACAGGGTGGTTCCGGCAAAATACAGCAGCGACTGACCGCCGACCTTTCCGGTGGCGCTCACCGAGCCGATGCCCTGGATGCCGACGATGAGGCTGGAGAATACCAGCGGATAGATCATCATGCGCAGAGCGTTCATGGAAAGGCTGCTGAGCAGCTGAATTACCGGAAGCAGGAATTCATACCTGCCCGGCATAAAAAGGCCAAACAGAATGCCCAGCAGCAGACCAACGAAAATGGATAGGGTGATGTTTAGGGCAGCACCGCATAATGGGGCAAGGAGATTCGGCCAGTGTTTTGACACAAGCGAAAGTATGAAAAATGCGGGAATACTGGATGTATTTCCCATTTTTGTACTGCACGATTGGGGCAAAAGATCCACCGAAGCCCCCAGTCCCCATTGTGCGAAAGTGGGACGCCCCGCGTCTTATGTGCAGGAAAGAACATGGGCAACCAACGCAAAGAAGCCGCGGCGCACCGGAAAATCAAGTCGGCAGACGAAGGCGGAGTGATTGGCTCATCGGAAAAATCAGGAACCGCCGGCCCTGGCTGCCGGGCTTTCAGGATGATAGAACCCGATGAGTATGGCGCAGCCGCTGTAGCCGATGATCGGCATGACGGCAAAGCAGAACCGGAAGAAGGTCACGACCGCCTCCGGCTGGGATACAATTTGCGCGGCGGATTCCGGCGGAACATAGCCGAACGCGCTGATGCCTGCAAGCAGTATGGTCTGGCACAGTCCCAGAGCAACCGTTTGGGTCATGCTGCTGACCGACGCGCTGAAACCGTCTGCACGTATCCCCTCTTTCTGTTCCACATGATCCAGCACATCCGCCAGGTAAGACGCCATGACATAAGTAGGCAGACTGCCCGTGGATTTGACCAGAAGGCCGGCAAGCACAAGGCTCATGCGGTTTCCGGCCAGCAAAACCAGCAGGCTGCCCATGGCGGCAACGGCAAACCCCAGGATGGTCACCCTCTTTTTTCCGAATTTACGGACAAGCGGCCACAAAATCACAATTCCAAAGCCCATCGGCGCCTGTCCGATGATGTTTACCATAAGCTGTTTGGTGGCTCCGGATTCCACGGAATTGCCCAGAACCCAATTGCAGTAATATAGCATGGAGCTGGTACTCATGGAATTGCAGATATGCAGCAGCAATGTAAACGCCATGACCAGCAGCCAGTATCGATCGTGGAAGCAGGCGTGTATCTGCCGGGAGAAGGATGTATCCAGGGCGGAATCCGCCAGCTGTGTAGTAACCCGCTCCTTCGTGAAAAAGTATTCAATCAGGGTCGCCGGAATCGCGAAAACAGAAAGAATCCCCATGACTGTCAGCCAGGAACCTCTCGCGGCGTCGCCCACGCCGATCTGGCGCACCAGCAACGGCATCGCTACCGTTGTCAGCGCACCCGGAAGCATGGAGATGGCCATGGAGGACAGCATAGCCAGGCTGTCCCGCTGCCTGGTATCCCGGGTGGACAGGGGCACCATCATGGCATGGCTCAGGGAATAAGCGGAGAAGGCAAAGCTGAAAAACAGATTATAGCTGATCACCACCCAGGCGATCTGGATGGGATAAGCTGCCTTGGGGATCGCATAGAGAAGAAATCCGCACACGGCCAGAAGAACGCCGGAGCACAGGATCCATGGGCGGGCTTTCCCCTGGCTGGTTTTCGCCCGGTCGATGATCCGGCCGATCAGCAGTCCCATAACGCTGCTGATGATCTTGGAGATCAAGGGCATCCAGGTCAGAATTGCGCCCGCTATGCCCAGGACATCCGTATAAAACTGGGTAAGGTAAGTGCCCGCCAAGCCATTATAGACCATGTATGCGAGGCATGGCCCCACAAAGTAGCCCAAAATACGCTCTGCTTTGGTGACATTCCCGGACCGGATCCACGAATCCGGCAACCGCCTGGAAAATGACTCTTTCATGGCGTGACCTCCTGTAGGAATGGGAAGAGTATATACCGGAACTGTTTGTGTTTTGTGTTTCTATTGTTTCCGTTCTGTTAAGGCAACAGATGTTGAAAAAATCGGCTGGCTTCATTATAATAGAAGCAAAACCGGGTTACAACCAACAAGTAAACGGGATGTGTTGCCGAAAGGAGGAAATCCATGGACGTCCGAAGGAAAAAAACGAAAGAAACGATCGCGAAATGCTTTCTGGAGCTGCTGCGGAAAACGCCCGTTTCCAAAATCACGGTAACGGAAATCTGCGCCATGGCAAACATCAACCGCGCTACCTTTTACAAGCACTATCTGGATATCCCGGATCTGCAGGAAACGCTGGAAAATGAAATACTGCGTCAGTTCCGGGATTTTCTGCAGTCCAGAGCGTTTTCGGACAACGGAACCTATCGGGCCATGCTGATCGAATTGCTGACCCTTACGCGGCAGTTCGGCGGGAGCTTTTACACGCTGTGTTCCCAAAACGCCGCTTCGGATCTGGCGGCAAAAACCTTTCAGCTGCTGAACACGATGGCGTTTCCCATATTGCGGCAGAAGCTTCCGGCCATGGAGGAAGAGAAAACCATCATGCTTTACCGCTATATCTCCCACGGCTGCGGCAGCGTTCTGAGCGGATGGCTCAGCTCAGGCAGCGAAATGGGCGTGGAGGAGCTTGCGGATTTTATCATGCTGAGCAGCAGCGCGCTGGTGGAAGCGGTCGCAGGTACGGGGAAGGAGCCGGAATAGATGCAGCACGGTCAGATCCAGGTGTTTTTCGATATGATGCAGGAATGCTACGATGTGTCCGGTTGGATATTTGACCGGGAGCTGGAGCAGCAGTATACCAACAGCGCGTCACCCAGGCTTTACGGAACCATACTGCTTGGAAGAGGCCGGCGGGAGGCGATTCTGGAGCACGCCGCGAGAAGCGACGTTCCCATGATCATCAGTGACAGCATTGGCCTCATGTGGGGCGTCGTGGAGAAAAGAACCGGCAAGCCGGAGGACGTGGGAGATTTTTATATCCTGGGACCGATCCTGAACAAAGAGCTGTCCACACAGATGATGGGGCAATTGCTGGAGCCCTTTGCGCTTTCTTTGCCGAACAAGTGGGGACTGATTGAAAACTTAAGCGTCCTGCCCTGTATCTCCACGGTGATCTTTTTCCAGCAGGTCATTATGCTGCATTACTATGTGAACGGTCAGAAGGTACGGATCAGCGCCTTCGATTACTATACGCCCCGCCAGGAATCCGGGAACAGCGGCGCGCCGGAAGCGCGCGAGGAGATCCCCCACGCAACGCCGCTGACGGAAAAGAAGCTCCTGGATATGGTTCGCACGGGAAATCTGGAATACCATACGGCATTGGCCGAGGCAGGCGCGGCCAGCCCCGGAATCCGGGCAAAAAGCTCCGATCCCATCCGACAGGCAAAATACTCCGTAGTGGCATTTATCACCCTGTGTACCCGCGCCGCCATTGCGGGAGGGCTGTCCTCCGAGATCGCGTACACCTTGAGCGATACCTATACCCAGAGCGTGGACAACGCGCAGACGATCTCTCAGGTGGCGGCGGTCAGCCACACGATGTATGACGATTTTATCCGTCGGGTGAATCAGGTTCGGCGGGCGTCCGGAATCTCCCGGCCGGTCCGCATTTGCTGCGATTACATCGATACCCACCCGGAGAGCGAACTGACCCTGCCGGTTCTTGCCAAAAAAGTGGGATATACCGAGAATTATCTGGCAAGAAAATTCAAGGCCGAAATGCGTATGCCCATCAACGCCTATGTGCGCAGGGCCAGAGTCCACCGCGGAGCAATGCTGCTGTCCTCCACAGAGATGAGCATTCAGGAGATCGCGGATCGGCTGCACTTCTGCTCCCGGAGCTACTTCGCGGAAGCTTTCCAGAAAGAGACCGGTATCACCCCGTCGGAATTCCGGGAAGCAAATGCCAAATAATCGCAGTAAAGTTATCATAATCGCAGTTTTCTTGTTTTTGTTTTGCATAAACCATGGTATGATAAGGGAGCAAATCGTCCACATTTTGGTGGATATCGACAAAAACAAGGAGGCAAAGAAATGAGTGCGCAAACCAAATCGAAAAACGGCTTGCTGAGCAATGCATTTGCCGGCTCCAGATGGGATTCCCGCATCACATCCGCCAACACCACAAAGAAGGAAATGTGGCTGGGCTATGTCCTGGGCCCCTACGGTATGCTGCTGGGGCAGTCTGTTGTCAACAGCTATTTTAACCAGTACCTGACGGATATTCTGGGACTGACCGTATCCAAGGGCGCATGGATCGCCACCTTTATGGTGCTGTTCCCTGTGATCTCCAAGCTGATCGATGCCATCACCAATCTGGTCATGGCCAAGGTCATCGACTCCACCACCTGCAAGCAGGGTAAGGTCCGCCCGTGGCTGATCGTGTCTGCGCCGTTGGTGACCCTGAGCATCATCCTGCTTTTCTGGATGCCCTTCAGCCAGCCCATCCATCAGGCTATCTGGGTGGTCGTCGCCTATAACCTGTACTACAGCGTGGCCTACACCATGTGGAATATGTCCAAGGAACTGACCGCCGCCCTGTCCACGAGAAATGTGAACCAGCGGAAGAACCTTTCCATGGCCGCTTCGATCACTATGAACATCGGCACGGGTATGGTTTCCATTATCTTCCCCATGATCCTGACCGCTGTCTGCGCGGCAGTTCACGGGAACAACGCCGAGGGATATCTGCTCACCATGTCCATCGTTGCCTGTATTTCTCTGCCTCTGACCTTTGTCCAGTATTTCTATACCCGGGAGCGTGTTACCGAGGAACGGCGCAATCAGGTGGGAATCGCGGATACCTCCAAAGCAGCGGAGCGTCTGGAGCCCCACAAAAAAGAGGTCTCCATGCTTGAGCAGCTTAAAGCCTGCCTGAAAACCAAGTACTGGATCCTGTTCATTCTGATTATTCTGATCTGGAACACATTGGCAAATATGCGCAACATCTCTCTGGTCTACTACTGCGGCTGGGTGGTCAACGGCAACGCTTATGGTACCTATGCCACCATTCAGGCAAAATTCCAGATGATCGCCATGTCCCCCATGGGCCCCGGCGTCCTGCTCCTGCTGCCGCTGATGAAGAAATTCGGACGCACCAAGTGCATCTGGATGGGCGGTATTCTGACGACAATCGGTTCTGCCATTGCTTTCCTCAACCCGGGGAGCGGAATGATGATCTACATGGGCTCGGCTCTGGCAGCCTTCGGAAATATTGCTTTCTCCTATGTCATTCTGACCTTTGTTGGAGACCTGATCGACCATGTGGAGTGGAAAACCGGCGTCCGCTGTGACGGCCTTACCGGCGGTACGGTGAGCGCGGTGATGATGTTTGCCGTCGGCATTGCGCAGGGCATTTTTAACTTGGGCCTGATGGCTAGCGGCTACGCGCAGCCCCAGCAGATCGGCACCTCCGCTGAGGGTATCGCGCTCTATGCGGATCAGGCTGCGGCAGCGACAGGCTGGATCAATTTTGCCTATCAGGGAAGCTACATCGTGATCGGTCTGCTGTTCTTCTTTATGTTCTGCTTCGTGTTCCGGCTGGAGGATCATATGCCCCAGATTTCCCGGGAGCTGCAGGAGCGCAAGGTTGCCGAGTGCGCCAAGCTGGGCATCGAATACATTCCTGCCGATGAGCTGGAGCGCCGGGAGATCGAAGCGCAGGAGAGAGAAGCCGAGGAAAACCGCATCAAGGAACTGAAAGAGAAGTGCGCGAAGAGGGGCCTGAGCTTTGAAGCCGAAAACCAGAAGGTTCTGGATAAGCGGGCAAAGAAGCAGGCAAAAGCCAACGCGAAGGCTGCCAAAAAAGCGAAATAAGAAATCAACCACCCATTGCGGCCAGTGATGGGAAATGCCGCTGCCCGCAATTCTACAAACATTCGGAAAGGACAGAAAATCATGAAAGCAAAGAAAGGGAAGAAAATCGTGCTGATCGTGGCTATCATTTTGGTCGTGCTGACACTGGCGCAATTATTTATCCTGGGCTACAAGGGTGGAATCGGCCCATTGAAATTCTTAAAGAACCAGAAAATGGCAAAACTGCCCGGAAACGCGGAACAGTACCATCTAGAGAATGTGGAGCCTCTGGCAGACAGCCCCCTGAAGGGAAAGACGATCTGCTTCCTGGGTTCCTCCGTCACCAATGGTTCCGCCTCTATGGGCGTGTCCATGGCGGACTACATTGGTAAGCGCAATGACTGCGCGATCATCAAGGAGGCGGTCAACGGAACGACTTTGACGGACAAAAGCAATTTGTCCTATGTCCAGCGTCTGATCCGAAAGGTTCCCCAGGATACGGATCTGGATATCCTGGTCTGCCAGCTTTCCACCAATGACGCCTCTCAGAAAATGCCTCTGGGCAGCATCAGCGACAGCAAGGACAGAGATGCGTTTGACCGTGCCACGATCCTTGGGTCTATGGAATATATCATTGCCTACGCCCAGGAAACCTGGGACTGCGCCGTGGTGTTCTACACCGGAACCAGATATGAAAGCGAGGCGTATCAGGCAATGGTGGATTCTCTGCCTGCTCTGCGGGAAAAGTGGGGAATCTGCGTAATCGACCTGTGGAATGACCCGCAGATGAACGCCGTCTCAGAAGAGGATTACGCGTTCTATATGTCCGACAATGTCCATCCCACCCAAGCAGGCTATCTGAAGTGGTGGGTACCGGTGATGGAACGGACGCTCTACACTTTGGTTGCCGCGCAATAAGGCCGGCGGGAACACGCGTCTATAGGCAGAGCAGAGACAAACCCGGAGAAGTCCGGATCCGGGAATTGAAGAAGAAATGCACCCGGGGCGGCGGCTGATGCCGCTGCCCTTCCCGTTTATAGAAAAGGAGGATTCTGTCATTGCGATTTGGCAACGCTGATTCAGGGGCAGGAGTATTACGTCTGTGTGGACAGCTTCAACGGAAACGGAATTACGCCCGGTGTCGTATGCAAGCTGTGAGGAGGTGAATCTATGCAAACCCATATTCTGCCCGGTCAGATTTGGCGGGATACAAATGGCGAACGCATCCAGGCGCATGGCGCCAGCGTTTCCTATGAAAACGGAAAATACTATTGGTATGGCGAGGACAAGAGCCATACCCGGAAAAAGGGGAAGGTCTGGACCTGGGGCATCCGGTGCTACAGTTCTTCGGATCTGGTAAACTGGGAGGATCTCGGACACATAATTGCGCCGGAGCCTGACGATCCCAAGAGCATCTTTCACCCCAACCGCCGGATGGACCGGCCTCACATCATCAAGAACAAAAAGACAGGCAAGTATGTTCTGTGGCTCAAATACTGCGACAAGGCCCATTTTGCCATTCTGACGGCGGATGCGCTGTTAGGCCCCTATACCTTGGTGAATCCTTTCTTCCAGCCTTATGGACGGAAAGCCGGGGACTTTGACCTGGCGGTGGATAAAAATACCGGTGCGGGCTACCTGTATGTAGAGCTGGATCACAAGGAGGTCATTGTCTGCAAGCTGGATGAGGACTACACCGGTGTGACCCAGGAGCAGGCGGTGATCTATACAGGGCTGAACCCGCCATTTTCCAGAGAAGGCGTGACCCATTTTGAACATCACGGCAAGCATTATCTCCTCACCAGCGGTATGATCGGCTATGTGCCCAATCCCAGCGAAGTGGCGGTGGCGGACGATTACATGGGCCCCTTCACCGTTCTGGGCAATCCCCATGTGAACGACGACAGCTCCGCCTCCTTTAACTCTCAGATTTCCTGCGCTTTTCAGGTGGATGGAACGGACCGGATAATCACCATGGCAGACCGCTGGGTGCCGGAGTATGTGATGACCAAGGAGCGGTATGACAGCTTTGTCCGGGCCATCGGCAGCCGATATGACAAAAGCTTGAAAGCATCCTTTTCCGACATGGTCAACATGATGCGCTCTCCCATGATGGGCTCTGCGGATACTTCCATTGCAAACTATGTATGGCTTCCCGTGGACTGGGAGGGAGTTATGCCCCAAATCCGCTGGCGGGACGCCTGGAATTTAAACGAAACAGGAGAAGCTGAGAATGGATAAGCTGTATGGTACATTGTCTTCTGAGCCTACGGAGCTGGAGCTTCGGAACCGGGCGCTGGCGAGAGAAGCCGCTGCCGAGGGCTTTGTTCTGCTGAAGAATGAAAGAGGCGCTTTGCCCCTGAAGGATAAAAAAATCGCCCTCTACGGCATGGGCGCGCGGATGACGGTAAAGGGCGGCCTGGGCAGCGGCAGCGTGGAGGAGCGCTACAGCGTCAATATTGAGGATGGCCTGAAAAACGCGGGCTATGAGATCACCACCCAGGACTGGCTGAATGACTACGATGCCGAGTATGCTTCCACCTATCAGGCCTACCACGATATGGTGGAAGAAAAGGTCAAGGGTCTGACCAATCCTATGCAGATCATCCCGCTGGCGCACAGTTTTGTATACCGTTATCCCAGCGGCCGTCCGGTAACCCAGGCGGATATCGAAAAAAGCGGAACGGATACCGCCATCTATGTGCTGATGCGGCAGGCAGGCGAGGGAAATGACCGCAAGCTGGAAAAGGGCGATTATTATCTTTCGGACATCGAGCGGGAGAACCTGAAGATTCTGGCACAGGCCTATGCCCATACCATTCTGGTGATCAATGTGGGCGGCCATATCGACATGGCCTTCATGGATGAGATCCCCGGCATTGACGCGGCAGTGCTGTTCGTTCAGGGCGGCGAAGAGGGCGGCAATGCCCTGGCGGATGTGCTGTCCGGGAAGCGCAATTTTTCCGGCAAGCTGGCGGATACCATCCCCATGCGCTATGAGGACATCCCCTTTGGCGAGGAATTCAGCTACTTAAACGGCGACCTTACCAACGAGTACTACAAGGAGGACATTTTTGTCGGGTATCGCTATTTTGATTCCTTCCGCAAAGCGGTGCGCTATCCCTTCGGCTTCGGCCTGAGCTACACGGATTTTACAGTGGAAACCAAATCCGTAACCCTGAACAAGGCTTCCGTTACCGCCCGGGTGGAGGTACGCAACATTGGCGGCTTCAGCGGCAAGGAGGTGGTACAGCTTTATGTTTCCGCTCCCGGCGGGAAGAAAGAGTATCAGCGCCTGGTGACCTTCGGAAAAACCGGCCAGCTGAAGCCGGGTGTTTCCGAAATGCTGGATCTGACTTTTGACTTGGCGGAATGCTCCAGTTATTGTGAGGCTGCGGCTGCATGGGTGCTGGATGCCGGGAAGTATGTGCTCCGCATCGGAAACAGCAGCCGGGATACCACCGTGGCGGCGGTGATCGATCTGCCCGGAACTGTTGTGACACGCCAGTGCAGAAACTGCTGCGCCGCGGTGGATGAGCTGCCTGTATTCGTACCGGAAACGGATCGGGCGGATCTGCCGGAGTGTGCGCTGCTCCTGACGGCGGATCCTGCGGATTTTGTCACGGAGGTGACCCACTATACCGAGCCCGAAATTACGGAAACAGAGCAGGAACAGAAAATCCTGGACGGCTTGACGGTGCAGGAGCAATCATGGTTCCTCCAGGGCGGCGCGCTGCGCAATCCTCCCAAGGGAAGCTTTGAAATCCATGGCGCCGCCGGCAAAACGGTCACGGAACTGCTGAATAAGGGGATCCGCAATGTCATCTTCTCTGACGGGCCCGCCGGTGTGAATATCGGAAACAAAGTCAGAGCCCTGCCCATGGGCGGCTTTGCTCCCGCCGTGGTTCCCGAACGGTACTGCTGGGGCGTCCTGGGTACCGCGATGAAAGCCCAGCTGGAGAAGATCCCCGGGCGGATCGTCTACCGATATGCCACCGCATGGCCTGTGGAAATGCTGCTGGCCCAGACCTGGAACCGGAAACTGCTGCGTACAATCGGCGAAGCTGTGGGCGAGGAAATGCTGAATTTCGGCATCACCATCTGGCTGGCCCCCGGCATGAATATCCACCGAAATCCCCTGGGCGGCAGAGCGTTTGAATACTATTCCGAAGACCCTGTTCTCACCGGCGAAATGGCCGCGGCTTTGACAAGGGGCGTTCAGAGCCATCAGGGCCTCGGCGTCAGCGTGAAGCACTTCTGCTGCAACAACAGCGAGGATAACCGCAATGGCATCAGCGCCAATGTCTCGGAGCGGGCGCTGCGTGAAATCTATCTCAAGGGCTTTGAAATTGCCGTTCGCAAGAGTCAGCCCAAGACTGTTATGTCTAGCTACAATATGCTCAATCAGGTCTATACCGCCAACCGTCATGACCTTCTGACCGATATTCTGCGCTGTGAATGGGGCTTTGAGGGCCTCGTCATGACGGACTGGGGCAGCACCAATGACCATGCCGGCCGCCCGGAGCTGGCAGCACCTGCCGGAAATGACCTGATTATGCCCGGATCCGATTATGACCGGGAGCGCATTCTGAAGGCAATCGCGGACGGCAAACTGTCCCCGGATGCGGTTCGGCGCAGCGCCTGCCGGGTGCTTCGGATGATGCTTGCAGCCAATACACCTGTGCTGATTGAGGAATCATTATGAGAAAAATCGTGAATTTTAACAGAAACTGGCTGTTTTCCAAGACGGCGGAGATTCCCGCTGATCTTCCCTCCGGCTGGGAAGAGATTTCCCTGCCCCATACCTGGAACGCTGTGGACGGCCAGGATGGAGGCAACGACTACTGGCGGGGTACAGCCGTATATTGCAAGGAATTTGAAAGGCCAACGCTGGAATCCGGCGGACGGGCGGTGCTGGAATTTCTGGGCGCCGCCATGACGGCGGATGTGTATGTCAACGGACAGCGCCTTTCCCATCACGAAGGCGGCTACTCCACCTTCCGGGTGGACATCACCGATGCCTTGCAGGAAGAAAACCTGCTGTGCGTTGCGGTGGACAATTCTAACAATGACCAGGTATACCCCCAGAAAGCGGACTTCACCTTCTACGGTGGGTTATACCGCAGTGTGAATCTGATCCTTGTGCCGGAAAACCACTTTGAACTGTGCAGGGACGGGGCTCCCGGGATCAAGGTGACCCCTGTGGTCAGGGAGCGGAATGCTGCCGTCACGGTGGAAACCTGGCAGAACGGCGAGGGCAGTGTGACCATGACCGTCGCCGGAATGAAAAAGACCGTTCCCAGCGAGAACGGTCACGCCGCAGCGGAATTTGTCATCGAAAACGTCCGCCTGTGGAACGGCATTGAGGATCCCTATCTGTACGAAGCAAAGGCGGAATACGGAGGCGACGAGATCCGCACCGGATTCGGCTGCCGTACCATCGGCTTTGACCCGGAAAAGGGGTTTCTCCTGAACGGGAGCGTTTACCCTCTGCGGGGCGTCAGCCGCCATCAGGACCGGAAGGGCCTGGGCAATGCCATTACCATCCGGGAGCATCGGGAGGATATGGAATTCATCCGGGAAATCGGAGCCAATACCGTGCGCCTTGCCCACTACCAGCACGCCCAGGAATTCTATGACCTCTGCGACGAATACGGCATCATCGCCTGGGCCGAAATCCCCTATATCACCCAGCATATGCCCAATGGCCGGGAGAATACCCTCTCCCAGATGCGGGAGCTGATCGCGCAGTGCTATAACCACCCCTCCATCGTCTGCTGGGGCCTTTCCAACGAGATCACTGCCAGCGGCCCCGTATCCGAGGATCTGCTGGATAACCACCGGGCGCTCAATGACCTGTGCCACGCCATGGATAAGACCCGCCCCACCACCATGGCCCACGTGTTCATGCTGGAGCAGGAAAGCGAACTAATCCCCATCGCGGATATCGGCAACTATAACCTGTACTTTGGCTGGTATCTGGGCGAGCTGGAGCAGAACGACACCTTCTTCGATGAATACCACAGGAAATATCCCAACAGAGTCATCGGCTTTTCCGAATACGGCGCGGACGCCAACCCCCAGTATCAGTCAGCGCACCCGGAAAAGGGCGACTATTCGGAAAGCTATCAGTGCGTCTACCATGAGCATATTTTGAAGTGCATCGAGGCGCGGCCCTACCTCTGGGCAACCCATGTGTGGAATCTCTTTGATTTCGCGGCGGATGGACGGGACGAGGGCGGCAAGCACGGCGAGAATCAGAAGGGCCTGGTGACCTTTGACCGGAAGCTTCGCAAGGACGCGTTCTACCTCTACAAAGCGTACTGGAGCAAGGAACCCTTTGTCCATCTGTGCGGCAGACGGTATGCCGACAGAACGGAAGAAGTAACCGAGATCAAGGTGTATTCCAACCGGAGCGAAGTGACCCTGCTGGTGGACGGCAAAGAAGTCGCTTCCGGGAAGGGCGCAAAAATCTATACTTTCCAGGTTCCGATTACGGGGGAACACACCGTCGAAGTCAGATCCGGAAGCCTTTCCGACCGCATAACCATCCGCAAGGCGGAAAAAGCGAATCCTGACTACCGCATGGCGGGCGGCGAGGTGGTCAACTGGTTCGACGCCGATAAGCACGATCCCACCTGCTTCTCCATCAAGGATACGCTGGGGGCTCTGATGCGGCATCCCCAGACTGCCGCAATTGTTGGCCGCATGATGCAGGCAGCGAGAGCGTCCCGGGGCGATGTTGCCAGTGCCGCGGCAGGCAACGCCAACCTGGAGCGGATGATGGCCGGAATGACCCTCCAGAGCCTCCTGAAGCAGGCAGGCCCGGCCATCAAGCCGGAGCAGATTCATGCCCTCAATGCCGCTCTTCAGCAAATCAAGAAATGATCCAAATGCACGCAGGGCGCATCAAGGGACGATCCATGTGATTTGCGCTTCGCCGCCTCACAAAACGGAAATATCCGCTTGACGATGCCGCCCGGAAAATTGGTGGTTGAAAAATAAAGCTGTCATTGCGAGCCAGTGCGCACACTGGCGTGGCAATCCCCCGGTTGAATGGAACCAGGTAATGATTTCCGTCAAAAATCGCTGCGATTCCCATTCTTCCGGGTGCTTTTCGGTACATTTCCCTTCTATCCGGGGGATTGCCACGACCAGTCTGCGGACTGGTCTCGCAATGACAGCATTTTTTTCAAACACCAATTTCTCGCTTCGTTTCAGTAATCGGGGTTTCATTCTGCTCCATTGGATGATGGAATTGTGGCGCCCCCCAAAACGGCAAAAGACAAAATCCTGCGATTTGAGGCAAAAATATGTGGCATGATCATAAGAGCACATATTTTTACCTTAAATCGCAGGATTTTCCCTGTTCAAAGGAAAAAGGATACGTTATGATGAAGTCATCAAAGCCCGAGGGCAAAATACGGAGGAGGAAATCTCATGGCAAGAACCAGAAAACCCACCCAGAGTGAGATCGACGGCGTTCAGTACCGCAGAGCAAAGCTCTGGCAGATCATCTTGTATTCCTGCAACGCGTTTGTGGGAATGAGCGTTTATACCCTGATCGGCTACGCCAACTACGCCGGTATGATCGGCTTCGGCATGACCGCTGCTCTCATCGGCATCGTACTGACCTGCACCCGTATCCTGGACGGCATCACCGACCCCCTGCTGGCCCTGCTGTATGACAAGGTGGACACGAAGTTCGGCAAGCTGCGGATTCTGGTTGCCGGAGGCTTTGCCATTGAGGCCGTTGCCCTGTGGCTGATGTTCGATGGGATGTCCTCCAAGGGCTTTAACGGCGTGGTGTTCATTGCTCTGTATGTCCTGTACGTCATCGGCTACACTATCACCAACATGACGGCCCAGACTTTGCCCGCCATCATGACCAATGATCCCAAGCAGCGTCCCATGATGGGTGTCATCATTACCGCGTTCAACTATCTGATCCCCATCGTTCTGTCTGTCGCATTGCCGGTGGTCGTTCTTCCCATGGCTGGCGGTCAGTTCAACCAGATTTTCCTGTCCATGGCTGTGAAAATCTGCCTGGCAATGGGCGCCTTCGGCGTGGTCATGGTCTGCATCGGCATCTCCGCTTTCGATAAGCCCGAGTATTACCGGGGCATCGGCAAGCAGGAGCCGCTGAAGATTAAGGATATGGTTGCCGTTCTGAAGGGCAACAAGCCCCTGCAGTGCTACATTGCCGCCCAGGCCTCCGACAAGGTGGCTCAGATCACCATGACCCAGTCCGTCATCACGACCTTGCTCAACGGTATCCTGATCGGCAACATGGGTCTTGCCTCCATCCTGGGCATGATCGGAATGCTGCCCTCCATCCTCTTTGCGTTCATCGGCGGTAAGTACGCGGGCAAGCACGGCAGCATGAAGGCCATTGTCAACTGGACCAAGGTCTGTATGGCGCTTGCTGTGGGTCAGTTTGTATTTATGGTTATCCTTCGCTTCTCCGTGGGAACCCAGGCAATTGCCGCCATGGGCATCCCCATGATTCTTCATGTGGTATTCACCCTGGGTCTGAACGCTGCCAAGATGTGCGTCACCACGGCGGATAACTCCTTTATGGCAGACGTCATTGACTACGAGCTGGATCGCTCCGGCAAGTACATCCCTGCCGTCGTATCCGGCACCTACAGCCTGATCGACAAGATCATCTCCTCCTGTGGCGCGCTGCTGGCAAGCCTTGCCATCATGATCTGCGGCTACACCAGCTCCACGCCTCCCCAGCCCGGCGACCCCGCTACCAACGGCGTGTTCTGGGTCGCCATGGGTGTGTTCTTCGGCCTGCCCCTGATCGGCTGGGCGATTACCCTGATCGCGATGAAGAATTGCCAGCTGACCAAGGAAGAAATGGTCAACGTCCAGAAGCGGATTGCTGAGAAGAAGCAGCAGGGCATTCTGGAAGTGGCACGGGAAAACGGTGTGAACGTATAACCCACTGCAATAAAAGGTGCCTGCTCTTGGGCAGGCACCTTTTGGGTTATCGGTGATTGCGGTATTCCATGGGCGTCTTTCCGGTGACTTCCCGGAAGCAGCGGGTAAAATAGTTCCGGCTGGTAAAGCCCAGCTTGTCGGAGATTTCCTGGACGGAGCTTTCCGAGGTTTCCAGCAGGATTTTGGCACGCTCGATTCTTGCGGCTTTTACATAGTCGCTGATCCCGAAGCCGGTTTCCTCCCGGAAGCGGCGGGTGAAATAGGTTACGGAATACCCGACCAGATCCGCCAGCTCCTGGGCGTGGATATTCCGGTCCAGGTTCATTTCGATATAATTGCAGCATCGCTGAATGGGCTCGGAATACTTTGGGTTTTCCCGGGTCCGGTGAACCCGGTGGACAAAATCATCGTACATACTCATGCAGACGGTGGAGGTTTCGTCAATGGTGTGGGCATCCAGGGCACTTTGAATGTAGGCATCCCCCAATGAGTAGGCTTCCTCCGGGCTCAGGCCTCCCTCGATGGCGGCCCGGCAAACAATGGAGCAGAACACAATGGTGCTTACCCTTGCGTGGCGCACCGGGTCTCTGGTGTTGATTTTGACTCCGTCCGAAATGTTCATGGAGGCGCTGAGGGCTTCCTTGTAGTTCAGATCTCCCAACCGGACCATTTCCAGCATGGCCTTTTCCGCATTGTACACCCGATGACGATCCGTTGGTTTCCGATGGTTCGCAGCGGAAAGCGCCTGAATGTCATCCACAAACACATCGCTGATTTCGATGCGCTGACCGGTGACGCAGTAGTGGAGCATTCTCAAATTTCTGGAGAAGATGGTATACTGGCTGGACGGAACCCGACAGATGGCCTCGTAAAAGCTGCGCAGCCAGGCCGCACTGTAGCCGCTGAAATCTTTGGACCGAAAGCCCCGATAGATGATGTCCGCGGAGGTATTGGAATAGAATACCGGCCCGATCACATGGCACCGATAGAGTACGTTTTCCGCCTTCTCAAAGGCCGCGCCCCAGATCAGGCCGGTATCGCCGCTGAGGAAGATGGGGGTATTTCGCTCTGACCCGACTGCAAGCATCTTTTTCAGGCATCCGAACACATCAAAGGCCGCGGCAAATACGGCCTGATCCGGACAATTGGAGAAGAGCAGCTTCCCGGATGCGTCATAGCTCCAGCTGTAGATATTTCCGTCGCAGAGCATCAGCTCCCGAAACAGCTTCAGATTCTGCTGTACCTCCATGGAAATCCCTCCCTTTCCCATATCATAAGAAATAAATCATTCTTTTTCAAGTCTTTTTATCAAAGGAGTCCTATTATGCGTAAAATACTCCCAATTCATGACAATTGGCTGTTCTCCAAGCTGAGTACCGGGGAAGCTGCCGAGGCTGTCACCCTGCCCCATACCTGGAACGCGGTTGACGGTCAGGACGGCGGCAATGATTACTACCGGGGCACCTGCTATTATACCCGGCAGCTGTCCAAACCGGAGATCCATCCGGGCGATGAGGTCTGGCTGGAGTTCCTGGGAGCTGCCCACACCTGTGAGGTAATGCTCAATGGTGAGAAGATTTGCCGCCATGAGGGCGGCTACAGTACCTTCCGGGTCAGGCTGGAGAATCTGAAGCAGGATAACACGTTGGTCGTAAGCCTGGACAACGCGGACAATGACCGTGTATACCCCCAGAAGGCGGACTTCACCTTCTACGGCGGACTGTACCGGGGGGTGAATCTGATCGTGGTACCCGCTTCCCATTTTGAACTGGGTTACTGCGGAACCCCGGGCATCAAGGTCACCCCTGTGGTGAATCTGGAAGCAAAGAATGCCGTGGTCACCGTGGAAACCTGGCAAACAAAAGCGGACTCCGTCACAATAGAAACAGCCGGTCAGGCGGTAACCGTTCCCAGCACGGACGGTTATGCAAAGGCTGCGTTTACGATTGAGAATGTTCACCTGTGGGACGGCATCGACGATCCCTATCTTTACACCGCCACCGCTACCCTGCCCAGCGGCGACAGCGTGTCCACCCGCTTTGGCTGCCGCAAATTTGAGATTGACCCCCAGAAGGGCTTTCTTCTGAACGGGCGGAGCTATCCTCTTCGGGGCGGCTCCCGGCATCAGGACTGCAAGGGGGTGGGCAATGCCCTGACCATGGAGCACCACAGGCGGGATATGGAGATCATCCGGGAGCTGGGCTGCAATACCCTGCGCCTTGCCCACTATCAGCACGCTCAGGAGTTTTATGATCTGTGTGATGAGTACGGTATGGTGGTCTGGGCGGAGATTCCCTACATCACCATGCATATGGGTGGCGGCAGAGCCAATACCCTCTCCCAGATGGAGGAGCTGGTGGTGCAGAATTACAATCATCCTTCCATCGCGGTGTGGGGCCTGAGCAATGAGATCACCGCTGCCAGTGCGGTCAATGAGGAATTGCTGGAAAACCACCGGGCGCTGAACGACCTGTGCCATAAGCTGGACAGCACCCGTCCCACCACCATGGCCAACGTGTTCATGCTGGAGATTGACAGCCCCATTCTGGAAATCCCTGATGTGAACAGCTACAATCTGTACTTTGGCTGGTACCTGGGAGAACTGGAACAGAACGACGAGTTCTTTGACGAGTACCACGCCAAGTACCCTGACCGCTGCATCGGTTTTTCCGAATATGGGGCGGACGCCAATCCCCAGTATCAGTCCCCGAACCCGGAAAAGGGTGACTATTCCGAGAGCTACCAGTGCGTTTACCATGAGCATATGCTCCATATGATTGAGGCCCGACCCTGGCTGTGGGCCACCCACATCTGGAACATCTTCGACTTCGCCGCCGACGGACGGGACGAGGGCGGCAAGCACGGGGAGAACCAGAAGGGCCTGGTGACCTTCGACCGGCAGACAAAGAAGGACGCCTTCTATCTCTACAAGGCCCATTGGAACAAAAAGGAGCCCTTTGTCCATATCGCGGGCGGTCGATATGTTGACCGCACAGAGCCTGTCACGGAAATCAAGGTCTATTCCAATCAGGAGGAAGTCACTCTGAGCGTAGACGGAAAGCCCTTTGAGACCCAGACGGGCAAATATGTGTTCCGCTTCCGGGTGCCGATTTCCGGCGAGCATTCCATTCACGCCTCCTCCGGCGATTGCCACAGTGTCATTCTCGTCCGCAAGGTCAGCGAGCCGAATCCGGAATACCGGATGGTGGGGTCTGCCCCGGTGATTAACTGGTTTGATGCTGACGAGATTGACCCGGAGTATTATTCCGTTGCCGATAAGCTGGCCGATATTCGTCAGCATCCCGAAGCGGGCGCGGTGATCGATGCCATGATGGCCCAGGGCGCCTCTGCCCGGGGAGATGTGGCGGACGCGGTGAAGGACAATCCCGCCCTCCAGCGGATGATGGGCAGAATGACGCTGATCTCGCTGCTCAAGCAGTCCGGCGCCGATGAGCAGGCAGTCAAGCAGCTGAACCGCATCCTGCAAAGATACAAGAAGGTGTGAGGACATGGGAGTAAAAAAGAAAAAGGTGAATTGGAAGATAATTCTGATTTGCGTTGCCCTATTGTTGCTTGCGCAGTGGCTGTTTATTGGCTACCGCTTCAGCTTTGGCCCCTTTAAAAGTCTGGGGGATATTCGCATGAGGAAAATAGAGGGAAATACTTCTGCCTACAGCATGGAGTATGTGTCTTTGCTGGAAGAGAACCCACTTCAGGGGGGCAATGTATGCTTTCTGGGCTCGTCTGTCACCTACGGCGCTTCCTCGCTGCGGGAAGGGATTCCTGAGTATTTTGCTGCCCGGTTCGGCTGTTCCATTACGAAAGAAGCCGTCAGCGGAACAACCCTTGTGGACAACGGAAAAAGCTCCTATGTGCAGCGGATGTTACACAATCTGGATCCCAACACCCATTATGACCTCTTTGTTTGTCAGCTTTCCACCAATGACGCAACGAAAAATCTTCCGTTGGGTGAAATCTCGGACAGCATGGAATTGGATGCGTTTGATACCGCCACGATTACCGGAGCTATGGAATACATCATTTGCTATGCAAAAACTACCTGGAATTGCCCAGTCGTGTTCTATACCGGTTCCCGGTATGACAGCGAAGCATACGAAGCTATGGTGAGCCGCTTGATGGAGCTTCAGGAAAAGTGGGGGATCGGGGTGTTGGATTTGTGGCACAGCAGCAAATTCAATACCATCTCCGATGCCGAGCGCACACTCTATATGTACGACAATATTCATCCGACAAAAGCGGGCTATCGTGATTGGTGGTGCCCTGAGATGGAGCGGCAGATTTTGGAGTTTCTTTCCGAATGAAAGGTGAGGATTAATTTGAAGACAACGTACTGCAATCCCCTTGACCTGAACTATCGGTATTCTCATATGAATGAGGGAAAGCGCCTTGCCCACCGGGAGGGCGCTGACCCCACCCTGGTTTTCTTCAAGGGAACCTATTATGCCTTTGTCTCCATGAGTGCGGGCTTCTGGTATTCCAGGGATCTTCTGAACTGGGAATTCCACCCGGCGGCCGATCTGCTGATTTACGATTAC